>JAHCJT010000007.1 GCA_026126245.1 Alphaproteobacteria bacterium | reverse complement strand
ACGTGGCGTCGGCCGTGCGGGTGGTGGCGGCGTCGGTGTCACCGGCGGCGGCGCGGCGGAAGGGGCTTCGCCGGCGCCGCGGATCATCGCCAGCGGCGTGCCGACCGGCACCGTCTGGCCGATGGCCACCAGTTGGGACTCGATCACGCCGCCTTCAAACACCTCGATCTCAATGGCGCCCTTCTGGGTGTCGACCACGGCGATGATATCGCCGGCGACGATCGTGTCGCCAATCTGCTTCACCCATTCTACCAGCGTGCCGGCTTCCATGTCGGCACCCAGCGAGGGCATGCGGAAGACGCCCATCAGCGGCCCAGCGCCGCGCGCGCGGCCGCCACGATCGAGGGCACCTGCGGCAGGGCGGCGTCTTCGAGATGCTTGGGGTAGGGGATTGGCACTTCGGCGCTGCACACCCGGCCGACCGGTGCATCGAGCGACCAGAAGCACTGCTCGACGATTCGACTGCCGATCTCGGCCGCGAGGCTGCCGGTGCGCCAGCCCTCATCGACGATCACCGCCCGTCGCGTGCGGCCGACCGATTCCATGATGGTGGCATCGTCCAGCGGCCGCAGCGTGCGCAGGTCGATGACTTCCGCCTCGATCCCGTCGCCCGCCAGCTGCTCGGCAGCGGCCAACGTCTTGGCCAGCGACCCGCCATAGGTGATCAGCGACACGTCGCGGCCGGGCCGGCGGATGGCAGCGCGGTCGATATCGACAGCGCCGGCGTCGGCTGCCAGCTCGCCGCTCATGTTGTAGAGCATCACGTTCTCGAAGATCATGACCGGGTCGGGATCTTCCAGGGCCGTCCACAGCATGCCGCGCGCGTCGGCCAGCGTGGCCGGTGCCACCACCCGGATGCCCGGGATGTGGGCGTAGATGTTCTCCAGGCTGTGCGAGTGCTGGGCCGCAAGCTGGCGGCCGGCGCCGGTCGCCATGCGGATCACGACGGGGATCGAGAACTGGCCGCCGGACATGTGCCGGATGGTGGCGGCGCTGTTCAGGATCTGGTCGAGGCAGAGCATGCTGAAGTTGACGGTCATCACCTCGACGATCGGCCGCATGCCGCCCATGGCGGCGCCGATGCCGGCCCCGACGAAGCCGGCTTCCGACAGCGGCGTGTCGCGGATGCGCTCAGGGCCGAACTCGTCGAGCAGGCCCTTGCTGACGGCATAGCAGCCGCCGTAACGGCCGACGTCCTCGCCCATCAGGAAGACGCGCTCGTCGCGCTGCATCGCCTCGCGGATCGCCGCGCGCACCGCCTCGCGGTAGGTCGTCGTGACCGCCGGGCTGCTCACGACGCGGCCCTCGGCGTGTAGACGTCACGGCAGAGGTCCTCGACCGGCTCCCAGGTGCCGGCCTCGGCGAAATCCACGGCCGCGGCGACTTCGGCTGCCACGTCGGATTCGATGGTGGCGACGTCCTGCGGGTGCAGTTCGTTGGCGCCCAGCGCCCAATTGGTAAAACGCTCGATCGGGCAGCGATGCTTCCAGGCCTCGATCTCGTCCTTGGAACGGTACAGCTGGGCATCAAACATGGAATGGGCGCGAAAGCGGTAGGTGCGGCATTCCAGGAAGAACGGGCCGTTGCCGGCGCGGATTGCGGCCACGGCGCGGCGGGCGGCGGCCTCGACCGCCACTACGTCCATGCCGTCGACCACCTCGGATGCCATGCGATAGGCCTGTGCCTTGAGATGAATGTCGGTTTCCGACTCTGAAAGCTCCAATGCCGTGCCCATGGCATAGAGGTTGTTCTCGCAAACGAACAGCACCGGCAGCCGCCACAACGCCGCAAGATTCATGCTTTCGTGGAACTCGCCCTCGGCCACGGCACCCTCGCCGAAGAAGCAGGCCGAGACGCGCGGCAGGCCGCGCATCCGGTCAGCCAGCGCCAGGCCGACGGCCAGCGGCAGGCCGCCACCGACGATGGCGTTGCCGCCATAGAAGCGCGTGGCGGCATCGAAGATGTGCATCGAGCCGCCGCGACCGCGACTGCAGCCTTCCTGCTTGCCGTACATCTCGGCCATCACCGGCCCCATGCCGATGCCGCGTGCCAGCGCGTGCCCGTGCTCGCGGTAGGTGGCGACGATGGCGTCGTCCGGCTGCAGCGCCTGCATGACGCCAACCGCGTTGGCTTCCTCGCCGACATACAGATGCAGGAAGCCGCGGATCTTCTCTTGCGTGTAGAGCTCGGCGCACTTTTCCTCGAAGCGCCGGATGCGCACCATCTGCGCCAGCAGGTGGCGGACATGCGCCCGGTCGAGCCGCGGTTTGGCGCCCTGCTGTGCCGTCATCGGCTGTCGCTTTCCAGGGTCGAGAGGTCGCCTTCCGGGAGACCCAGCTCGCGGGCCTTCAGGAGGCGCCGCATGATCTTGCCGCTGCGTGTGCGCGGCAGGCTGGTGTGGAAGACGATCTCGCGCGGCGAGACGGCCGGACCCAGGCGCAGGCGGGCGTGGCCGAGAATGTCCTTGCGCAGTGCCTCGGATGGTTCGCGTCCGGCCTTGAGCACGACGAAGGCTTTGACGATCTCGCCGGCCACCGGATCAGGCGTGCCGATCACCGCCGATTCGGCCACGGCAGCGTGTTCCATCAGAGCACTCTCGACCTCGAACGGGCCGATCAGATGTCCGGCCGACTTGATGACGTCATCGGCGCGGCCGACGAACCAGAAATAGCCGTCGGCATCGCGCTGCGCGAGGTCACCCGTCAGGTACCAGCCGTCGGCGAAACACTTGTTGTAGCGCTCGGGCTCGTCGAGGTAGGCGCGGAACATCGAAGGCCAGCCCGGTCGCAGCGCCAGCTCGCCGACCGCGCCCGCCTCGGCGATTGGCTCGACGCGGCCGTCGGCGGTCTTGCTGACCACTGCCGCCTCGACGCCGGGCAGCGGTTTGCCCATCGAGCCGGGTCGGATCTCCATCGTCAGATAGTTGGCGATCATGATGCCGCCGGTCTCGGTCTGCCACCAGTTGTCGTGGAACGGCCGGCCGAACGCTTTCACGCTCCACACCACGGCTTCGGGATTGAGCGGCTCGCCGACGCTGGCCATGAACCGCAGGCGCGATAGGTCGTAGTGTTTGATGGGCTCGACCCCGAGTTTCATCAGCATGCGGATCGCCGTCGGCGCGGTATACCAGACGCTGACCTTCTGTTCCTGCAGGATGCGAAACCAGCGCTCGGCGTCGAACTCGGCCTCATCGACGATCATGGTGGCGCCGTTGGTCAGCGGCGCGATGATGCCGTAGGACGTACCGGTCACCCATCCCGGGTCGGCCGTGCACCAGAAAACATCGTCGGGGTGCAGGTCGAGCGCGAACTGGCCGGTGACATTGTGCGCCACCACGGCTTCGTGGACGTGCACCGCTCCCTTGGGCTTTCCAGTGGTGCCACTTGTGAAGTGCAGCAGCGCCATGTCCTCGGGCCTGGTCGGCACCGTCTCGAAGTCGACGGCCGATGCCGCCAGTTCGGCGTCGAAGTCCAGCGCATCGGGCGGTGCCTTGGCGGTGCGGCCGCCGACCAGCAGCACATGCTTCAAACCGGGCAGCCGGTCGCGCACCGGCGCGACCTTGCGGATGTAGAAGGCCTCGGTCGTCACCAGCACCCGGCCATCACCCTTGCCCATGCGGGCCACAACCGGCTCCGGGCCGAACGCCGAGAACAGTGGCGAGAAGACGGCGCCCGCCTTCAGCGTGCCCAGCGCCGCGACATAGAGCGCCGGCTGGCGGCCCAGCAGGGTGAAGACGCGGTCGGCGCGTTGCACGCCCAGCCGACGCAACAGATTGGCGAAGCGCGCGGTCTGCTGCGCCAGTTGGCGGTAGGTGAAATCCTCGACGCTGTCGTTCTTGGCGATGAAGCGCAGCGCCAGCTTCTCGGCGCGCGGTGTTGCCAGATGCCGGTCGATGGCCTCGTGGGCGATGTTGAGCGCGCCTCCGGGCAGACCGTCGAGCAAGGCGCGGGCCTTGGCCCACGTGAAGTCCTGCCGCGCTCGACCGTAGTCCGACAACCGGGCGGCGCCAGGATCAATGCCGGTCTTGGGGATCGGGGCGAACGACACGACTCAGGTCTCCGGCGCTTCGGGGCGGCGTTACGATGCCGGCTGGTCCGATTGAGGCCATGATCTGCATCAAGGCACGATCCTGAGGCGTCAGGTGGCCGTTTCGCGCGTCAAGCAGTCGAAGCGTTCGATGGCTGGCAGTACGTCGCGGCGCCAGGTGCGGCCGTAGAACAGCGAGAAGTGGCCGCTGCCCTTGACCAGCAGCCGGTGATGCAGATGCGCCGGCAAGGCGGAGCACAGTCGATGCGCGGCCTCGGTCTGACCAGGGGCGGCGATGTCGTCGTGCTCTCCTTCGATGGTCAACAGCGCCGTGCGGCGTAGCGCCGTCAGGTCGATCGGACGCCCGGCCACATGCAGCGTGCCGGCGCAGATCGCGCGGTCATGGAAGACGGTGGCGATATTCTCCAGAAACAGGTCGGCCGGCAGATCCATCAGCGACAGAAAGAGCGTCAGGAAGGGATGGCCGTAGGGGTCCAGGCCGTCGTCGTAGAATACCTTCCAGCTCAGTTCGCCGCCCTGGCCCAGATGGCGCGCGAGATAGGCCAGCAGCGCGGTGCGCTGGGCGCTGGCAGGGTAGATCCGGCGACCGGCACCGGGCTCGGACGGCGCGACCGTGGTGATGACATTGGCGGCAAACCAGTCCAGCGTGCGCGCCCGCAGCAGCCGTACCACACGCGTCGGATTGGCCAGCGGATCGACCGGGCCGGCGATGAGCACCAGGCCGCGGGGCGCCGCCGGCGGCGACTCCGCGGCGATGCGCGCGGCGGCCGCGAGGCTCGGCACGACGGCTTGGCACAGCGCGACGACGACGGTATCCGGTCCCAGGTCGCGCAGGACGGCCTCGATGTGCAGGACATTGTCGTCGAAACCGAACCGGCCGACGTTCAGCGGGACGCGGCCGGCTTCGCGCCAGTGCAGCACCACCACCGGTGCCGAGTTCAGAAGACCGGCGACGAGATCGCGCAGCAGGATCGGCAGATGCGCCGACAGCGGCGGCACCACCAGCAACGGCGGTTGCGCGGCGACGCCGTCGTGAGTGAGCTCGACGGCGGTGGCGAACGGCAGGCTCAGGCGTTGCCGTGCCGAGACGGGGAGCAAGCGCCCGTCCACCGTCACGTGATCGATGCCCAGCGCCTCCCGCCGCATGTCGTGTGCCGTCGCGCCGTCTGCGGGGCGACCGTTTTCCCGGCCGTTCGTTGCCGAGGGCGGGCGCGGCGCCATCAGTCCTGCCGCGGCTTGTCGGGCGGGCCGTTGCCATCGGAGCGGCGAGCGCCATCGGCCATGCCGCGGCGCGCCCGGTCCAGGGTGATCTCGCTGGCGTTTGCGGCGTCGACGAAACTTGCATCGCCGTCGACCGCCTCGACGGATTGCGCCCGCGGCCGCCTGCCGCCGCGCGTCATCTTGCGCACGCGGTCGTGCAGCGCCTGGTTCGCCTTCTGGAAGGCATCGCGTACGGCAAATTCACTGTCGCCCGGCTTTTCGTCGGCGTGCGCGGTGCGGCTGACATGGATGTGCCGGCCCTCGGGCAAGGCAAGCCGGATGTCGACGCGGTAGGCACCGCCGTCGCGATGCTGTCGGTCGGGTGAGGTCAGCGCCACGCGACAGGTCGTGACAGGTCCGACCGCTCGTGCCAGGTCCGCAATGGACGCGCGGACGTGCGCCCGCAGGTCGGCGGACGGTTCGAGGCCTTCGAAAGTGACTTGGATGTCTGCCGGCATGGTGCCCTCTCTCATACGCCCGACGACATGCGGAGGTCACGCGGCCGGTCGCTGCGGGGCGTCGGGCGACGGTGCCGGGAAGCGGGCCAGAATGGCGATGACTTCCTCGTCGGAGGTCTGTCTGAAGTCCTCGTAGTACAGGCTGATGGCCCCAAACGGCTCGTGCCGCTCAAGGCAGACGATGTCGTCGGCATCGCCACGCAGCGCTTCGATCGTATCGGTCGGCGCCACCGGCACGGCGAGGACC
The DNA here is from genome assembly GCA_026126245.1 of Alphaproteobacteria bacterium. Taxonomy (GTDB): domain Bacteria; phylum Pseudomonadota; class Alphaproteobacteria; order Reyranellales; family Reyranellaceae; genus Vineibacter. The sequence goes on along the minus strand of JAHCJT010000007.1, from coordinate 31,063 downwards.
AGTCTGGAAGGTTTTCGCAGTCGGGTGGCCTGAAGCGCGGCGCGCGTGGTCGCGCCGGTCGCGACGCCATCATCGACCACGATGGCGACGCGTCCGGTCACGTCGACGGCGCGGCGACCGCCGAGATAGCGCTGGCGCCGGCGTTCGATCTCCGCCAGCTCCTGCGTGCAGACGTCGGTGAATTCCGTCTCGGAAATACCGATGGATCGCATCACGTCGTCGTTGCGCACCACGATCGGCTTGCCGCCGTCAACCACGGCACCCATGGCGAGTTCGCGATGCCATGGTACGCCCAGCTTGCGCACGATCAGCAGGTCGAGCGGCGCCGCCAGCGCACCGGCCACCTCTGCGGCGACCGGCACACCGCCGCGCGGCAGGGCGAGCACCACCGGCCGTTGCGTCTTGTAGCCGGTGAGGGCTTGTGCCAGCTGGCGTCCGGCGTCGGTTCGGTCGCGAAATGGCATGGTCGCACTCCGTCACAAAGGACCGGGTGGCTGCGCGGCTCCCCGACCTTCGCCGAGGTAGTGGTCGAACCAGCGGCTCGTGTGGCCGATCACGGCCTCGAGGGCGCCGGGTTCGGGGAAGAGATGCGTGGCGCCCGGGACGACCTGCAGCATCTTGCGGCCAGACAGGCGAGCCAGTGCCTGGCGGTTCAGCGTCAGGACCTGGGTATCGGCCGACCCGACAATCAGCAACGTCGGTGCCTGTACACGGGCCAGCGCATCGGCGGCGAGATCGGGTCGTCCGCCGCGCGATACCACGGCGCCGACCCGCGACGGCAGCGCCGCCGCCGCGACCAGGGCTGCCGCCGCGCCGGTGCTGGCGCCGAACAGGCCCAGCGGCAGCGCGCCGCAGGGCGTCGCGTCGTCCAGCCAAGCGATGGCGTCGCTCAACCGCGCCGCCAGCAGCGAGATGTCGAAGACATTGGCGCGATCATGTTCCTCATCCGGCGTCAGCAGATCGAATAGCAATGTCGCCATGCCGCGCGCATTCAACGCCTCGGCAACGGCGACGTTGCGCGGGCTGAGGCGACTTGAGCCGCTGCCGTGCGCGAACACAATCACGGCGAAGGCGGCCCGCGGTAGCCGCAAGGTTCCCGGCAAGCCGAGCGGCGCAATGCGCACATCGCGGCTGTCAACGGCGCGGTTGTGTACGCCGTCGAGGTCCGCGCCACGTCGTGTGGGTGCGACCATCGTTCGCTCTCTTTCATTTTCTCGAAAAACTGGCATCGATCGACCGATGCGTATTTGATCCCTGTCAACGGGGACGGACGGGAGCCGTCTAGGGTGCGGCGGCCGGAGGATGGGCGGCGGCGGATGACCTGTCGAGAGAATGCCTGCGAGCCGACGCTCGAGCAGAAGGTCGCTTTTCTCAGGCGCCCCGGCACCTGGCCGCCGGGCAATGGCACGGTCCTGACCAAGGAGACCCACATGTCCTGGGTCTTCGTCAGTGGCCCTCGCGTCTACAAGCTCAAGAAGCCGGTACGTCTGCCCTATCTCGACTTCTCGACCCTGGCGCGACGCGAAGCGGCCTGCCGCGCCGAACTCACGCTCAACCGCCGCCTGGCGGCCGATGTCTACCTCGACGTCCTGCCGTTGAGCGTCGGGCCCGCCGGCCTGGCGCTGGGCGGCGCGGGCAAGGTGGTGGACTGGCTGGTCGTCATGCGCCGGCTAGACGAGGCCCTGACGCTGGAACAGTCCATTCGCGACGGCCGGTTGCAGCCCCGACAGCTCGATTTGCTGGCCGCCACTCTGGCCCGGTTCTACCGGCGCGCCCTTCGGGTGGCGGTATCCGGCGCGGTCCATGTGTCCGACTGGCGCCGGCGACTGGCCTACAATGAGCAGGTGCTGCTCGCCCCGGTTCTTGGCATGCCCTCGGAGACGGTGCGGCGGATCGGCGCCGTGCAACGGCGCTTCCTGCGATGCTGGGGCCATGCGCTGTGCCGGCAGCGGCATGTCGGGGGCCTCGTGGACGGACACGGCGATTTGCGACCGGAGCATATCTGGCTCGACGACCCGGTGCGGATCATCGACTGTCTGGAATTCAACCCGCGTCTGCGGGCCGTGGACCCGGTCGACGAGATCGCCTCGCTGGATGTCGAATGCGCCCGCCTGGGTGCCGTCTGGGCTGGCGACTATGTGCGAAGGCACGTCATGCGTCGCCTGCGCTGCTGCGCCAGCCCGGCATTGTACGGCTTCTACCGCAGCTACCGCGCCACGCTGCGCGCCCGCCTTGCGATCGCCCATCTGCTCGAACCGTCGCCGCGGACGCCGGCGAAGTGGCGCCCATTGGCCAATGCCTATCTCGATCTCGCCCTGGCGGATGCGCTGCGCCTGGAGCGCGCGCTCAGAACGCCAGTAGATCGCTGAGAGGGCGGCCATCGCGCAGCCGCGCGATCGTCTCGGCGAGCAGCGGGGCGGCCGGCAGGATCAGCAGCTTGTCGCGCGCCGCGCCTGGTCCCAGCCGGAAGGGTGGCACTGAATCGGTCACCACAACCTGGTCAAGCGCGCTGTCGGCCAGCGCCTCGGCCGCACCCGCCATGAACAGCCCGTGCGCCACCAGGGCGATGACGCGCCGGGCTCCGGCCTGACGGGCGGCGCGCGCGGCGCGCGCCAGCGTGCCGCCGGTACTGATCAGGTCGTCGACGACCAGCGCCGTCGCTCCGGCAACGTCGCCGACGAACAGATCGCCGGAGACCACGCCGGCACTGCGGTGCTTGTCGGCGAAGGCCTTGCCGACCGGCCGGTCGAGCGTTTCCTCCAAGGCAGTGCGAAACAACTCGGCCCGTTTGGCGCCGCCGGGATCGGGCGACACGACGCACAACCTGTCGTCACCCAGGGTCCGGGCATAGTCGATGAAGAGCGTGGCGGCGGGCAGGGTGACCGTGCGGCAGCGGAAGGCGTTCTCGAAGGCGACGGGATTGTGCACCTCCAACGTCACCACCGCGTCGGTGCCGACGGCTTCGAACATGCTGCCGAGGTAGCGCGTCGTGACCGGATCGTTCGCTTTGGTCCGCCGGTCCTTGCGGGCGTAGCAGAGATAGGGAACGATGGCGGTCACGCGGCTGGCGCCGGCGTCCTTCAGGGCGCCGATGAAGAACAACAGCCGGCACAACTTGTCGTTGGCGCTTTCAGCCGGCCCGCCGTGCAGACTCTGCACGACATAGACATCGGCATTGCCCACGGCGTCGAGCGGTCGCACCTTGTGCTCGCCATCTTCGAATCCCCGCTCCTCGTGGGCCGACAACGGCCGCCCCAGCGCCCGAGCGACGGCGTGGCCGAACTCGGCCGTGGCCTGCAGTGCGAACAGGCGCACGCGATCGCCGGATGGGGCGCGCAGGGCCGGCGGCGCACCGGTGGTAGTGGGAAGCTGCGACTCCATGGCTGGTTCAAGCTCCCACGGCGCGACGGCGGCTCAAGCCGCCTTGGCCGGTGCCGGCCAAAGGGCGCGCAGGTCGGCTGGCAAAGACTGGCGCACATCGGCGATCTCGCCGGCGTCGATTTTCCTGGACAGGAACGCGAAGACTGTCGTGATCGCCTCCTCGAAGGGAAACATCACCTCGCCGACGAATTCGCGGTCGATGCGCGCCAGAAAATCGGCCTTGGAACGGTGCTTCACCGGCGTCGCCGCCGGCCGCCAGTGCTCGTAGTAGACGCCGCGCAGCAGGGTCGGGAACTGCGCGGCGAAATCCGCCATCTCGTTGGCGGGCAGCCAGTCCCGCAGGGCCTGCAGCACGATTTTCAGGAGTTGGTAAGAGCGCCCTTTGTTGCGCCAGCCCAGCCGCTGGTCGAGCTCGTCGATCCAGATGTGAGTCAGCTGGACGGTATGGTCGATCGCTTCGAGACCGTTGCCGCTCATGGTCGTGCTCCTTGTGGATGGCGCCAGCATACCGGTCGGTGTCGATGGCGGGTTGACGCAGGTCAACCGCCGGCCGAAGCGGCGCGGCCGACCGTCCTACTGGAGCGGACCGGGCATCGAGGCCGTCCGTCGGTCGCATGAGTCGGCCAGGCGGCGCAGCGACTCAGCGATGGTCACGGGGTAGGGGGCGGCTTCCAGCCGTGCCAATGCCGGCGGCAAGGCGGCCAGCTGCGCGGCGGCGTGACGACGCGCCGCTTCCAGCGTCGGCAGGCCATCGAGGCGACGTCCGGCACGCATGACCGGCACCAGCAGTGGCGCGCCGGGCGCGGTGTCATCGAGCGTCGCCACGGTATCACCGGCAAAGCGGCCATCGGGCCCGCGGCGGCGCCACACCTGCTTGCGGCCGGGCCACGTCGCCTTGCCTTCGGATTTCTTGCGCCGTGGCAGGCCGGCGTATTCCTGCAGTTTATAGGCGCAGTCCAGGGCCGGTGCGTCGCTGCTGGTGGTCAGGCTGGTGCCGATGCCGTAGCCGTCGATCGGCGCGCCGTCGCGCGTCAATTCCGCCAGTGATGTCTCGTCGAGGCCGCCGCTGGCAAGGATGCGCACCGACCGCAAGCCGCCGTCATCCAGGATGCGCCGCACGGCCCGCGCATGGGCGGCGAGATCGCCGCTGTCCAGCCGCACGCCTTTGACCTCGATTCCGTCGCGCGCCAGTCGCGGCGCCAGTGTCACAACCCGCCGCGCGCCCTGCTCGGTGTCGTAGGTGTCGATCAGCAGAACGACCTGGGCTGGCCGGGCGCGCGCGAAATGTTCGAACGCCTGTGTTTCATCGTCGTGCGCCTGGATGAAGGAATGTGCCATGGTGCCGAACACCGGTACGCCGTAGAGGGCGCCGGCCAGCGTCGTGGCGCTGCCGGCGAAGCCTGCGAGATAGCTGGCGCGTGCCGCCAGCATGCCGGCCTCGGCGCCGTGGGCGCGCCTCAGGCCGAAATCGATCAGCTGCTTGCCGGGGGCCGCCAGCACCATGCGGGCCGCCTTGCTGGCGACGACGCTCTGGAAGTGGATCAGGTTGATGATGCGGGTCTCGACCAGCTGCGCCTGCGGCAGCGGTGCGACGACGCGAATGACCGGCTCGTCGGGAAAGTACACCGTTCCTTCGGGCAGGGCATCGACATCGCCGGTGAAGCGGAAGTCGGCGAGGTCGTCGATGAAGGTGTCGGGAAAACCGCCGATGCGACGCAGTATGTCGAGATCATCGGGCGTGAACCGCAGGTCCTCGAGGAACTGCACGACCTGCTCCAGCCCGGCGGCCATTAGGAAGCCGCGGCTTGGCGGCAGCTTGCGCACGAACAGCTCGAAGACCGCCGTGTCGAGCATGCCGTGCGCCCGGTAGGCGGCCATCATGTTGAGCTGGTACAGGTCGGTGAGCAGCGGACTGTCCGCCAATGACATGCGCCTGTTTCCTCGATTGCCGTGCGATCCGGCGACATTAGGTGGTGCCGGGGCGGTCGCGTTGATGCGAATCAAGCGTGGCACGGCGCTCGGGCGGTAGCGTACAAAGCACGGTCTCAACGGGTCGGCTCGAAGGACCGCAAATGCCGCAGGATGCGCCGGAGCAATTCTTCAACCCCTACAACCACGATTTCGTCCGGGTGGCGGTCGCGGTCCCCGAGTTGCGTGTCGCTGACCCGGCCTACAATGCCGGGCAGACCGTGGCGCTGGTGACCCAAGCCGATGCGGCTCACGCGGCGCTGGTTGTCTTTCCCGAGCTGGGGTTGTCGGCCTATTCATGCGAGGACCTGTTCCACCAGCAGGCGCTGCTCGACGCCAGTCTGGCGGCGTTGCGCACGGTGCTGGAGGCATCGCGGAACGTTCAGGCGGTGGTCATCGTCGGTCTGCCGCTGCAGGTCGACGGCCTGTTGTTCAATTGCGCCGCCGTCATGCAGGGCGGACGGCTGCTGGGCGTGGTGCCCAAATCCTACCTGCCGAATTACCGCGAGTTCTACGAGATGCGGCAGTTCGTGCCGGCGCACTACGCGCGGCGTCAGGCTATTGACCTGCTGGGCCAGAGCGGGGTGCCGTTCGGCGCGCACCTGCTGTTCCACTGCCGGCAGCTGGCGCACTGGGTATTTCACATCGAGATCTGCGAAGATCTCTGGGTGCCGATTCCGCCATCGTCGTTCGCCGCCCTGGCCGGCGCCACCCTGCTGGTCAACCTATCGGCTTCCAACATCACGATCGGCAAGGACGACTACCGCTGTCAGCTGGTGGCAGGGCAGTCCGGGCGCTGCCTTGCGGCCTACGCCTATTGCGCCGCCGGCACCGGCGAGTCGACCACCGATCTGGCCTGGGACGGGCACGGCATGGTCTACGAGAACGGCAGCCTACTGGCCGAGACCGCCCGCTTCCAGCAGCGCTCGCAACTGGCCGTCGCCGATGTCGACCTCGAGCGGCTGGTGCAGGACCGCATGCGCCAGACCAGCTTCGGCCAGTCGACGTCGATGCACCGCGAGGCGCTGTCGGCGTTCCGCACGGTGACGTTCGATTACCATCCGCCGCGGCGCGAGCGCATCGCGCTGCAGCGACGGTATGAGAGGTTCCCGTACGTGCCCGCCGACCCGGCCCGGCGTGACGAGCGGTGCCGCGAAACCTACGACATTCAGGTACAGGGGCTGGCAAAGCGGCTGATCAGCTCGAATACCCGCAAGGTTGTCATCGGCGTGTCGGGCGGCCTGGACTCGACCCAGGCCCTGATCGTCTGCGCCGGCGCCATGGATCTGCTCGGCCGGCCGCGCACCGACATCCTGGGCTACACCATGCCGGGCTTCGCCACGAGCGGACGCACCATCGCCCAGGCCCGGCAGCTGATGTCGGCGATCGGCTGTACCGCGCAGGAAATTGACATCCGGCCGAGCTGCCTGCAGATGCTGCGCGATATCGGCCATCCCTTCGCCGACGGCGAGCCGGTCCACGATGTTACCTTCGAGAACGTGCAGGCCGGCGAGCGGACCAGCCATCTGTTCCGGCTGGCCAATCTCAACGGCGGGCTGGTGGTCGGCACGTCCGACCTCAGCGAAATGGCGTTGGGCTGGTGCACCTACGGCGTCGGCGACCACATGGCGCACTATCACGTCAACGCCAGCGTGCCCAAGACGCTGATCCGCTATCTGATCGGCTGGGTGGCCCAGACCAATCGGCTCGGCATCGAGGCCAGCGCCGTGCTGGAGGCCGTGCTGGCGACCGTGGTCAGTCCCGAACTGGTGCCGGGCGGCGAGGGGGACGACCAACCCGCGCAGCGCACCGAAGACGTCGTCGGTCCCTACGAGCTGCAGGATTTCACCCTCTACTGGATCCTGCGCTTTGGTTACGCGCCGCCCAAGGTCGCTTATCTGGCCTGGAACGCCTGGCACGATCGCGCCCGGGGCAACTGGCCGGGGGTGCCTGAAGCGGAGCGGCGGCAATACGGTCTGGACGAGATTCGCCGCTGGCTCGCGGTCTTTCTGCAGCGCTTTTTCGAGACCAGCCAGTTCAAGCGCAGTTGCGTGCCCAATGCCCCGAAGGTCGGCTCCGGCGGGTCGCTGTCGCCGCGGGGCGACTATCGCGCGCCCAGCGACGGCCAGGCCGCGCCGTGGCTGCAATCGCTGATGCAGATTCCGCAAACCGAGGAGCAATGACATGTCCGCCACCGACAAGCCGGCGACCCTTGCCGATATTCGCCGCGTGCTGGGCGACATCGATGACGTGACGGTCGCCGAGATCGCCAAACTCAAGCCGACGATCGCCGACCTCGACGAGGCCCTGATGTGGCTGTCCGAGGGCGACGACGTGCCGGTGATTTCCGGCGGCCCGCAGCGGCCGGTGGCCGCCGCGATCGTCGACATGCTGGCGGTCGAGGAGGAAGAGGCCGAGGAACAGACGCGCACCTAGGCGTCAGGGATACGGTTGGGGGGCGATCGCCGGAGCAGAGCGGCTACCACGGCGAGCGCGAGGCGGCGCCAAACAGGACGGCGAAGTCGGCCTTGGTCAAACGCAGGGGGCGATCGATGCCTGTCGGGCCGCCGGCGGCGAATTCGATCTCCCAGGCCGAAAATCCGGCCATGAAGAAGCGCGCCCGCGCCCCGCAATCGACATCGCTACAGCCTTCGTCAATTCCGAAGGCTTGGGGATACCAGGCGCCGCCACGTACGAATTGCACCGGCGCCGACCAACCCTCTGGGTCTTCAAGATCGCGATTGACCGAGACATAGATGCCTTCCTGGAGCAGGTTCCCGGCGCCGCCTGCGGTGTGGTTGAGCAGCATAACGTAGGCATCGAGCGCACGATTGTAGTGCACCGCCGGCCCCCAAAAAGCGTCGGGGTCCAGGTGGCGGAAGCCGCGCACCGGCCGCCAGACTGGCCGGGGCAACTGGCCGGCCGCGGGCTGCCAGCCGTGCGCGCTCCACAATTCCAGGCCGGCACCGGGCGGGCTTCCCGGAGCGGCCGGGCGCGTGGCGGGCAGGCGGGCCATGACGACGCCCTGGGCCGATTCGTCGGCGACGTAGCTGGTGAACGGCATATAGAGGTGGCGTCCGCGGCGGTCGGCGATGATGCAGAGATCGCCATAGCCGCCGGCGACGAAACCATTGCGCTGCTCGCAGTCGATCTGGTCGGCCGGTGCGCGCAGAACCCCGCCGCGACAGCGCCAGGTGCTCCCGCCGTCGTGCGAGACCACCTCGCCGATATGCGGCACGAACAGCCGCCGGGAACAAGGCGCCAGTTCCTCGGCGTGGTACCAGCCGCGCAGCCGGCCGGCGCCATCGCGTCGGACCGCCTCGATCCACTTGCCAACTTGCGGGTCGGGATCGTCGAGCAGCCTGACCGGCACCGCATCGCCCGCGAAGGCCAGGTCACGGCTGCCGCGGCGCCGTAACGTGTGGCCGCGCGGCTCGTAGTCGGAATAGAAAACGGTGATGCCATCGGCGTCCGCCAGCGCCGGGCTGTTGCCGTCGGTCCGCCAGCTGCGCCGATCGTGCAGGGTCAATGGCGGCGCCGGCCGCAGCACGGCTCGCAGCTGCGGCGTCACGATTTCCGCCTGGATCAAGCTCATCGTATCAGCATCGCATGACGCAAACTGACGGGCCAGTGACGGTCAGGTCCCGGCCACGTTGCAGCGTGGGGTCAGGCCAGGGAGTTGATCTGGATTAAGATCGGTCGGCCCGCCAATGGTAGACTGCCAACCATAATTGTAACGTTTGGTGATAACTGATGAGCGCAGACTCCGGCACGACGCGGCCATCGCCGCCGCTGCCGCGTGATTTCGTGTGGGGCGTATCGACGTCCAGCTACCAAATCGAAGGTGCGACACAGGTCGACGGGCGCGGTCCCTCGATCTGGGACACGCATTGCCGGCGGCCGGGCGCGATCGCCAACGGCGATACCGGCGACGTCGCGTGCGACCACTATCACCGGTACCAGGATGACGTTGCGCTCATGCGCGAGCTCGGCGTGCGCGCCTACCGGTTTTCGGTGGCGTGGCCGCGGTTGCTGCCGCGCGGTCGCGGGCCCGTCAACGAGGCGGGCCTGGCGTTCTACGACCGGCTGATCGACGCCTTGCTGGCGGCGAATATCGAGCCCTGGCTGTGCCTCTACCACTGGGACCTGCCACAGGCGCTGGACGATCTCGGCGGCTGGACCAACCGCGACAGCGTCGGCTGGTTCAGCGACTACGCCGCGTTGGTGGCGCACCGCTACGGCGATCGCGTCAAGCGGTTCGCGACCTTCAACGAGCCGTCGGTGTTCACGCTGTTCGGCTACGCCTTCGCCTGGAACGCCCCGGCGGTCGGTGAGCCGAGCGCATTCCACAAGGCGATTCACCACGTCAACCTGGCGCACGGCGCGACGGTTGACGTGCTGCGCTCGCTGGTGCCTGCCGCATCGGTCGGCTGCATTCACAATCGCCAGCCCTGCTTTGCCGCCGGCAACGGTCCGGGCGACGCGGAGGCGGCGGCCAAACTTGACGCCTACTGGAACGGCGCCTTTCCCGATCCGCAGATTCTGGGCCACTATCCGGCCGCCATCGCCGCGGTGATGGAACCTTGGGAGCAGCCCGGCGATCTGGCGCGCATTTGCCGCCGGGTCGACTGGTTCGGGGTCAACCACTACGGCCCGATCTATGCCCGGGCCGACGCCGGCGCCGCGCTGGGGTTTGCCTGGGCCGATCCGCCGAAAGACGTGCCGCGCTCGCCGATCGGCTGGCAGGTCGCCCCCGAGGCATTTCGCGACACGCTGCTGGAAGTCGATCGGCGCTACCGCCTTCCGGTGTTTGTGCTCGAAAACGGCGCCGGCGCCGTCGAGCAGCCCGACGCCAAGGCCCAGGTGAACGACCCGGAGCGGATTGCCTACCTGGCCGCCTATACCGACGCCCTGCGCGCCGCCAGGGAACAGGGCGCCGACGTGCGCGGCTACTTCGTATGGTCGCTGCTGGACAATTTCGAGTGGGGCTCGGGTTACGCCAACCGTTTCGGGCTGGTCTATGTCGACTACCCGACGCAGCGGCGGATCCCCAAGGCGTCCGCTGCCTGGTACGCGCGCCTGATCGCCGGTCAGCCGGCGGCGGCGTAGCGGTTCGCCCTGGATCGGTTTCCGAGCGGGCCCGGCGGCGGTTTGCTTGACGGTCCCCGGAGCGGTGGTCATCCTGTGCCGGCCCTCCGGTAGAGTGTTGAGGAAGGAAACAGGACGCATGTCCAAGCCGCCGGTCATCGCGCAGCGATCGGCGACGCCCTTTGGCCGCTTCTGGCTGACGGCTTCCGGATTCTGGCGAGGCCGCTCGGCCCGCGTTGCGTGGTCCCTGGCGGCGCTTCTGGTGTTTGTGGTGGTACTGCAGCTTGTGGTGCAGTACCGGCTGAACCTGTGGAACCGCGACTTCTTCAATGCCCTTGGCCGACGCGACCACGGCGGCATCTGGGCCGAGGCGCGCCTTTTCCTGCCGCTGGTCGCCTGCAGCATCGCGCTGGCCGTGCTGGCGGTGTGGGGCCGCATGACCTGCCAGCGCCGCTGGCGGGGCTGGCTCACGGCGGCGCTGATCGATCGCTGGATCTCGACCGGCGGCTACCGGCAGATCGACCTCGTGGGCGGCGAACACCAGAATGCCGAGTACCGCATCGCCGAGGATGCGCGTGTGGCCACCGACGCACCGGTCGATTTCGCGGTCGGACTGCTGACGTCGTTGCTGGTCGCGATCACGTTCATCAGCGTGCTGTGGAACGTGGGCGGCCAGATTGCCGTCGAGGCGCTGGGGCAGGCCTTCGTCCTGCCCGGCTATCTGGTCGTCGCCGTCGTGGCGTACTCCGCCCTTACCACGATCATGACGGTGGTCATCGGGCGGCGCATGGTCGATGTCGCCGAGCGCAAGAATCAGGCGGAGTCGGAGCTGCGCTACACGGCGGCCCACCTGCGCGAGAGCGCCCTGAACGGCAATGCCAAGCACATGGCCGACGGCGTCGAGCTCGGGGCGGCGTTGCGCACCACGCTCTCGACGTGGCGCGAACTGACCGGCCAGCACATGCGAACGACCGTGATCTCGCACGGCAACACGCTGTTGGCACCGGTCATCGGGCTGATCCTGTGCGCCCCGAAGTACCTGGCGGGAACGATGTCGCTGGGCGAGGTGACGCAGGCGGCGGCCGCATTCGTCGCCGTCCAGACGGCGTTCAACTGGCTGGTCGACAACTATCCGCGCCTGAGCGACTGGATGTCGTCCGTCAACCGCGTGGCGCGCCTGCTGTATGCGCTGGACGAGCTTGCGCGCCGCGCCGCGGGGCCCGCACCCGATGGTCCGGGCGAGCTGGCCGCGTCGGGCCAGTAAAGTTGAGACTGCCCGTTCTGGCCAGCACGACGACGCCGATCCGGCCGCCGGCCGCCGCCGGCGCGTATGACCTGGATCAATGAGACGACTCCATCGCTGGCCGAGAGTAAATTTGGTGCGGACTGAAGGTGCAGACGCACTGCGGGCAGACGAGGGAGGCCTGTCAGGACGATGAATCTTTTCGACTGGTTCAATCCGCGCCGGCCGACGGGCGTCCTGCTGCTGTTGCTGCCGGCGATCGTGGGCTGGACGGCGCTGTACTGGCTGGCGGACCTGTTGGTGCCGCTGATTGGCGCATGGACGCATCTGGCGGTGCCGGTCGGTGTCGTCGTGCTGCTGGCCATTGCGCTGCAGATGGCGGACGGCGCGCGCCGCTAGGGCAAGCTCGTTGATCCCGGCGGCCGCGTGCACTGCAGGAGGGTTGCTTAATGGTGCCGCAGACATATGTCCGCTGGTTCAGCGATATCCGGTCCGAGGACGTGGCTCTGGTCGGTGGCAAGAACGCGTCGCTGGGCGAGATGTATTCGACGCTGACGGCCAGCGGCGTGCGCGTGCCCAACGGGTTTGCGCTCACCGCGCAGGCGTACCGTGACGCGCTGAGCGGCGCGGATGTCTGGGGGCGGCTGGCTGAGTTGCTGCGCGGGCTGGGCAAGGATGACGTGACGCTGCTGGCCAAGCGCGCCGCCGAAGCGCGCCGCATCGTCTATGACGCCACCGGTAGCGATGCGCTGCGGGCACAGATCATCGCGGCCTACGCGCAGCTGCGGCGCAGCGAGGGCGAGGACTTGGCGCTGGCCGTGCGCAGCTCGGCGACCGCCGAGGATCTGCCTACGGCCAGTTTTGCCGGCCAGCACGAGAGTTTTCTCAACGTGCGCGGCGATGACGATCTGGTCGATGCCTGCCGGCGCTGCTTCGCCTCGGTCTTCACCGATCGCGCCATCGTCTATCGCAACGACAACGGCTTCGAGCACCTGAAGATCGCGCTGTCGGTCGGCGTCATGAAGATGGTGCGCTCTGACCTGGCGTCCAGCGGCGTCATTTTCACCCTCGACACCGATTCCGGCTTCCGCGACGTGGTGTTCGTCACCGGCTCCTACGGCCTGGGCGAAAACGTGGTGCAGGGCCGCGTCGATCCCGACGAGTTCTACGTCCACAAGCCGACGTTCCGCGCCGGCCGCCGCTGCGTGCTGCGCCGCGCCCTGGGCAGAAAGCAGCAGCGCATGATCTACGCTGCCGGCCACGGCGAAGGCAGCACGGCCAATGTCGATACGCCGCCGGCCGAGCGCGAGCGCTACTGCATCGCCGATAAGGATGTCCTCGAACTCGTCGACTGCGCCATCCGTATCGAGGATCACTATTCGCAGCGTGCCGGTCACCCCATGCCCATGGATATCGAGTGGGCCAAGGACGGCCCGGAGGGCGTGCTCTACATCGTGCAGGCGCGGCCCGAGACCGTGGCGTCGCGCAAGACGGCCGGCAGTTTCGAGACCCAGACATTGAAGGGCACCGGCCCGGTGCTGGCGGTCGGCCGGGCGGTGGGCGAAAAGATCGCCACCGGGAAAGTCCGCGTCATCGGCGGCGCGCCCGACCTGGCGGCCTTCCGGGCGGGCGAGGTGCTGGTCGCCGACACGACCAGCCCGGATTGGGAACCGGTGATGAAGGGGGCGGCCGCGATCGTCACCAACCGTGGCGGCCGCACATGCCACGCCGCGATCGTGGCGCGCGAGTTGGGCGTGCCTGCCATCGTCGGTGCCGCTGACGCCACCAGTGCCCTGCGCTCGGGCGACACGGTCACGGTGTCCTGCGCCGAGGGTGACACCGGCAAGGTGCTGGGCGGCGCCGTGCCGTTCGAAACCGCGGTCGTCGACTTGGCGACGCTGCCGCGGCCGCGCACGCCGATCATGGTCAATCTGGGCAACCCCGAGCTGGCATTCCGCACCGCCATGCGGCCCCACGAGGGTGTCGGCTTGGCGCGCATGGAGTTCATCATCAACGAACACATCGGGATCCACCCGATGGCGCTGGTGCAACCCGAGAAGGTCAAGTCCGCCGACGACCGCGCCGCCATTGCGCGCCACGTCCGATTCCATCGCAGCCCGGCCGACTTCTTCGTCGAGACGCTGGCGGAAGGCGTCGGCACGATCGCGGCCGCCTTCTATCCCAAGCCGGTGATCGTGCGCCTGTCGGACTTCAAGACCAACGAGTACGCCAAACTGATCGGCGGCGCCGACTTCGAACCGCGCGAGGAAAATCCCATGCTGGGTTTTCGCGGCGCCTCGCGCTACGCCCATCCGGCGTACGAGGCGGGATTTGCCCTGGAATGCGCCGCGCTGCGTCGCGTTCGCCAGGACATGGGACTGACCAACCTGTGCGTGATGGTGCCGTTCTGCCGTCGGGTCGAGGAAGCCCGGCGCGTGCTGGACGCCATGGCCCGGCACGGCCTGCGCCGCGGCGAGGACGGGTTGGAGATCTACGTCATGTGCGAGATCCCCAACAACGTGATCCAGGTCGATGCCTTCGCCGAGCTGTTCGATGGTTTCTCGATCGGCTCTAACGACCTGACGCAACTGACGCTGGGCGTTGACCGCGATTCGGAGATCGTCGCGTTTGATTTCGACGAGCGTGATCCGGGCATGCTGGCCATGTTCCGGATGGCGATCGAGGGCGCCAAGCGCAACCACCGCCATATCGGGATTTGCGGCGAAGCGCCGGCCAACTATCCGGAAGTGGCCGCCTTCCTCGCGCGGCTGGGCATCGATTCGATCAGCGTCAATCCCGGCAGCGTGCTGCGTACCATGACCGTTGTCGCCGACGCCGAGCGCGCTACAGGTTCGACGCGATAGCTGATCAGGATCAGCCGGTGCAGAGGCTGCCTACAGCGGCGGGTCCAGCCCGCGGACCCCGCCGGTCATCGATTGTTGCGTGGCTTCGGTTGGCAGCGCTTCGGCGCGCTCGACGAGGCGCAGCAGGGATGTCATCCGCATGTTGAGCGCATCGACCAGGCCGCCGATCTCCTGGGCGGCGGACAGGATCTGCTGGAATGTCGCCGACAGCAGGTCCGGCCTCACCCCCTCGGCGCCGGCTTCATTGCTGGCCCGCGCGAGGTTCTGAAGCGCCTGCGCGACTGCCCGGTTGTGCCCTTGCAGGGCCGCCAGGCCATGCAGAATCTCACCGGCAGTGCCGTAGAAGCCGATCGGATCGCTGATGATGACGGGGTGACGTCCGGCCGGCGGGGTCGCCACGCGCGGCTCGGGCCGCGGTGTCGGCCGGCGCTGGCGCTGCAGGGCGGCGGTCAGCTCCTCGTCGACGGCCGCATGGCCGTCGCGCAGCTGGTAGACCACATCATTGTGGTCGCGCAGCAGGGTGGCGCGCAGGGCGCCGCCGTCGAGCTCGAGAATTTCGCGCGCGTGGCCGGGCTCGATGGCGGCGTTGGTGTCGAGCAGCAGCCGGCGCGCCAGGGACGCGCGCTGCTGGGCATCCTTGCCGTCGATCACGAAGCGCTCGACCCGGGTACCATCCGCCAGCCGCAACTGTCCGGCCACGGCGAGGACCGGGGCTTCGGTGAGCACCACAAGCTGGCTGAGGCTGAGGCCATGGAACTGCCGCTCCAGCGCCTCCTGGGGCAGAACGATCGGCGTGTCGACATTTTCCGCGATGGTCTGCCGGAGGCCTTGCAGCGCCGTGCCGAGGTTCTCGATCATGTCTTCTCCGGTCGGTGGAGTGAGCCGTGGCCGACGCGACCCGTTTGCGGCTGCCGGGGCTCCGGCTCACCATGGCCGCTTGTCGCACCCGATGACTTGATCCGAATCAAGGAACGGCGCGCGCGCCGGGGAGGCTGCCGTCCGCGTCCGGGGCACCATGGCGGTAGCGGGCAGCCGGATGATCGGCGCCGAGGCGCGCCCGGCCGGCGCCGTAGAGTTTCTCGCGCAGAGTCCCGGGAGCGTAGTCACGCTTGAAGGCGCCGCGATCCTGCAGCACCGGCACGACGAGGTCGGCGATGTCGGCGAACGTTTCGGGCGTGACCGCGTAAGCCAGGTTGAATCCGTCGATGTCGGTGTTCGCCACCCAGTCCTGCAGGGCGTCGGCGACCTCGACGGCGGAGCCGACGATCACCGGCCCGCGACCGCCGATCGCGGCATGGCGGGCGATCTCGCGCGGCGTCCAGGTGCGGCCGGGCTCGACATTGGTGGTGAAGGCTTCGAGGGCCGACACCATGGCGTTGGTCTCGGCCGCCGTGACCGGCTTGTCGGGATCCAGCCTGGAGAAGTCGACGCCGGTCCAGCCGGACATCAGGGTCAGCGCCGCTTCCTCGTCGACGTGCTGGCGGTACTCGGCCAGCTTGTCGTGCGCTTCCCGGGATGTGCGGCCGGTGATGGCCGTCAGCATGGTGAAGATCAGGATCTCGGCCGGGTTGCGGCCGGCGGCCGCGGCGCGGCGGCGGATGTCGGCGACGATTCCACCGACGACGCGCTGCGAGGGGCCGTTGATGAAGACGCATTCGGCGTGTTCGGCGGCGAATTGCCGGCCACGCGTCGAGGCGCCGGCCTGGTAGAGCACCGGGGTGCGTTGCGGCGAGGGCTCGCAGAGGTGAATGGCACTGGATCGGAAATATGGCCCCTCGTGCGTCACGCGGTGGATGCGCGCCGGATCGGCGAAACGACGCGCCGTGCGGTCGCGCAGCACGGCGCCGTCTTCCCAGCTGCCCTCCCACAGCTTGTAGACCACCTTCAGGTAGTCCTCGGCGATGTCGTAGCGGGTGTCGTGCGCTTCCTGCACCGTCATGCCCATGCCCTGGGCGGCGCTGTTCAGGTAGCCGGTGACGATGTTCCACCCGATGCGGCCGCCGGTGAGATGGTCCAGCGTGCTCATGCGCCGCGCGAAGGGGTAGGGATGCTCATACGACAGCGCGCAGGTGACGCCGAAGCCGAGATGGCGGGTCACGTGCGCCATGACGGGGATGACCATCAGGGGATCGTTGACCGGCACCTGCACGGCACGCTCCAGCGCCGTCTGGGGCCCGCCCCGATAAACGTCGTAGATGCCCAGGACGTCGGCCAGGAACAGCGCATCGAACTTGCCGCGCTCGAGAATGCCGGCCAGTTCCACCCAGTAGTCGAGCGTATTGTAGCGGTCCGCCTTGTCGCGCGGATGGGTCCACAGGCCGGGCGACTGGTGGACGATGCAGTTCATGTCGAAGGCGTTCAGGCGGATCTGTCTGGCCATCGGGCGTCCGGTGTTCCCTCGTTGCGTGGGCGCTCGAACAACCGATCGCCGGGGCACATTATTGGGAATAAGGCGGTCGCCCGAAAGGGTGCTTGGCGCGAAGGATCTCCCTGCGCCTTGTCACGGTGCGAAATGGTGTCGAAGACGTCGGCGGTGCCGTCGAGCGCTGTGAGCCTGGGTCTAGTTGACTCCCGATGACCCAACGATGGCATTCACCCAAGTGGCGGCCATGAGCATCAGGCACAGCGTGGCGAGGAGCCGATCGACGGACATGCCCTCTTATCTCGCCAACGATCGCCGGCAGCACGCGAAACAGAGTCCGGAGCGGACCGATGCCGTCTCCGGTTGTTGTCGCAAGCCTAGTGGCCCGGCGGTGCGCCCCAAAGCTGCTCCAGACGCGCGTCGCGGCCGCAGCCGCGGCGGTAGAAGGCGTAGCGGAACGGATTCTTGAGGTAGTAGTCCTGGTGGTAGGCCTCGGCGGGATAGAACGCCGCTGCCGGCAGGATGCGGGTGACGATCGGGCCGGGCAGCTTGCGCGATTTCTCGAGCGACGCCTTGGAGGCCTCGGCCAACGCGCGCTGTTGGTCATCCACGGGGAAGATGGCCGACAGGTACTGGGAACCCTTGTCGCAGAACTGGCCGGCGGCATCGAGCGGATCGACATTGCGCCAATAGACCTCCAGCAACCGCGCATAGCCGACGCGTGCCGGGTCGTACTCGACCAGGACCGCTTCCATGTGGCCGGTGCGGCCCGACGACACCTGCTCGTAGGTCGGATTGACGGCGGTGCCGCCGGTGTAGCCCGAGGTCGTGGCGATCACGCCTTCCAGCTTGTCGAACGGGCCTTCCATGCACCAGAAGCAGCCGCCGGCGAAGACCGCATAGGCGCGGCCGGGTTTGGCTGATGTCGGATCGATCGGTGCCTGGGCGACGGCGGCTGGTGATGTGGCGATGGCCAGTACGCAGCCGACGACGGCAAGCCAGAAACGGGACACGCTGAGTCTCCTCACACAGGGCGATCCTGCCACCCTAGCAAGACCGCCGGCGTGCCGGGATCACCGTTGCTCAACTTACCGTTCCTCGGCCGACAACTCGCCCCAGCTGGTGACGCGCTCGACGCGGATGGCAATCACGGGCAGGTGCGCGATGCGCATGTCGTGAAGCTGCCGGTAGCGGGCGCGCAACAGGATCTGCGCCTGATCATGCTCGATACCGTGGCCCAGGATTTCGGCCTGCCCGCGCACCAGCACCCAGCCCAGACGCGTCCAGTCCTCGTCGTAGCGGTCGACGACCAGCGCCACGGACGGGTTCTGCAGGATGTTGCTGACCCGTTTGAGTGGCCGGTCGGCGTTGCCCTTGGGCTTTTCGTCGATGGTGATGTAGAGCGTATCGTCGGTGAACCCGTAGCAGACCGGAATGACATGCGGCGCTCCCTGCCGGTCGGCTGTCGCGAGATGGCCGACCCGGCGTGTGGCCAGAAACTGGCGTTCGCGCGGTGACAGCATGGCGGCCTCACATGGCTTTGCCGTATTTGACGGATTGCAACCTAGCATCATGCCGCATCGTTTGTCTGTGCGCGGACCACGTGTCCGGCCGAGCCATCCGGAGCAGCGGAGGGATCACCATGGTCGACAGCATCAGCGCCATCACGCTGGCGACGCACGACATGGCGCGTGCCGTGCGGTTCTACCGCGACCTGGGATTCGAGTTGTCCTTCGGCGGCGAGTCCGCGGCGTTCACCAGTTTCCACGTCGGCACCGGCCATCTCAATCTCATCGCCCAGCCGGCCGATCGCCGCTGGTCATGGTGGGGGCGCGTGATTTTCTATGTGGCTGACGTCGATGGTCTTTACGCCCAGGCGGTCGCCGCCGGTCTGCGGCCGCAGGCGCCGCCGCGCGACGCCGAATGGGGGGAGCGCTTCTTTCATCTTACCGATCCGGATGGCCACGAGCTGAGTTTCGCCTGGCCGCTGCGCTCGGCCCGGCATCCCGAAGGCGCTTGAGAGGGCGGAGAGACGTGGGGGGGGGCACTCCGGCGGGTCGCGCGGCAGCGCCGGGTGATGTCCGCTGTCGATCCTGCGGCGCGTCGATCGTCCTTGGTACATGGACCCACAAATTGCGTCCCGACAGTGGGCGGGACCCGCTAGGATCGACGCCATGGTCAGCCCGCGGACCCGTGAGATCGTCGACTGGCTCGCCGACGGCGCCCGGTCGGCGGCGCTGCCGCAGAACGTGCTGGCGCACCTCTGCGATGGCCTGCTCGACGGTGGCGTGCCGCTGTGGCGCGTGGCCGTGTTCGTGCGCACCCTGCATCCGCACATCATGGGACGCCGCTTCCTGTGGCGGGAGGGCGGCGGCGTCAGCGTGTCCGAGGCGCCGCACGAAATGGTCCAGACGGCGGAGTTCCAGGCGAGCCTCGTGGCGTGGGTCTACACCAACGGCAAGAGCCTGCGCCGCCGGTTGGCGGATGCCGCCTGTCCCGACGACTTCCCGATTCTGGCCGAACTGCGCGCCGAAGGCGTCACCGACTACATCGTCTCGCCGCTGATCTTCACCGACGGCGCCATCCATGCCGCGACGTGGACGACGCGCCAACCCGGCGGGTTCACGGATGCACAGGCGGCCGCGATCGAAAGCGTCGTCAAGCCGCTGGCCCGGGTCGCCGAGATCCGCGCTCTGCGGCGCACGGCCGGCAACCTGCTGGACACCTATGTCGGGCACCAGGCCGGCGAGCGAATCCTGTCCGGCCGCATCCGGCGCGGCGATTCCGAGACCATCGCGGCGGCCATCTGGCTGTCCGACATGCGCGGTTTCACGACGCTGGCCGATCGCCTGCCGCGCCAGAGCCTGATCGACCTCTTGAACCGCTACTTCGATTGCCAGACGCCCGCGATCGTCGAGCAGGGCGGCGAGGTGTTGAAGTTCATGGGTGATGGACTGCTGGCCATCTTTCCCATCGCTGCTGACGGTGGTGATGTTGCCGCCGTCTGCCGACGCGCACTGGCGGCGGCCCTGACGGCACGCGCCAACGTCGCGGCGCTGGATGGCGCGCCCACCGACGACAATGCGCCGCGTTTTGGCCTGGCGCTGCACATCGGCGAGGTCATCTACGGCAATATCGGCGGCGGCAATCGGCTGGATTTCACCTGTATCGGCCCGGCGGTGAATATGGCGGCGCGGATCGAGAAGCTGGCCGGTGGCCTGCATCGCAGCGTGTTGACCTCAGCAGACTTTGCGCGGCATTGCGGCGGTGGTCTCACGTCGGTGGGCAAGTTTCCCCTGGCCGGTTTCAGCGTGGCGCAGGAGGTCTATGGCCTTGCCGATGAGGACCGCCGTCCCGTCGGTACCGCCTAGGCGGCAGCGCAAAGAAAGGCCCGCGTCGGGCGAACCGCGCGGGCCAGTCACACGCTACTTGAGGGGAACGCCGCCTTGCGGGCGGCAGCAGTCGACTACCACAAACGGGAAACTATTTCACCGGGATTTCCCGCATCGCGGGTCTTCATACACAATGGCTGACGGTCATCGCCCCAGCCGGGGCAGGTGGCGCTAGCGCGCCGCCAGGTAAGCCACGACCAGCCGCACCAGTTCGTCTTCGAATGACCGCGCCTTGAGAAACGGCTGCTCCTCGAAGACGGCGGCGCGGATGGCGCCCATCACCGACCGCGACAACACGAAGGCGCGCTCGCGACTGCCGGCACCGTGGCCACCGGCCAGGCGATCGGCCAGCATGGCGGTGAACCGGGTGACCGGCGCGAGAAACTCTTCCGCCAGGCCACGGGCGAATACCGCCTGGACCACCGCCTTGCGGGCGCGCTGGCGGCCGCCGAAGGCATGGATGAGGGTGTGAATGACAATGCGGATGCGTGGCGCGCTGTCGACGGACGTGTCGCCATCCAGGGCCTGCACCACGAGAGCGGCGACCGACGCCGATTCCTGACGCGCGATGGCCAGCAGGATGGCGTCCTTGTCGTCGAAATACTGGTAGAGGGTGCCGATGCTGACGCCGGCCCGGGCCGCCACGGCGTTGGTGGTGAAGGCCGCCAGTCCGTCGCGCTCGAGAATCTGAGCCGCTGCCTCCAGGATCGCCGCGCGGGTAGCCTGCGCGCGCGCCTGTCGCGGCATTCGTCTTTTGTTTTCAGGTGTTTGGCGGCGGGCGGGCATGGCGGCGGATGGTGCGGGAATGCGAGTTTCGTTTCTGAGCAATGCTCATATATTTGCGCGACCATCGTCGGGAGGCAAGCCGCATGGAAAGCGTCGGCCGGATCTATTTCTACGCCCTGCCCATTGTCATCCTCGCGGCGCTGGCCGAGGGCCTGGTGCTGGCGCGCGCCGGGCGCGCGGCCTACGACTGGCGGGCGTTTCTGTGCTCGGTGGCCGATGCGGTCGGGCGGCGGCTGCTGGGCTTCGTGCCGATCGGCCTGGCGACGCCGGTCTTCGCCTTGGCCTACGAGCACCGGGTTGCCACCATCGACCTCGACGGCCCGCTGGCTATGCTTGGCCTGTTCGTCGGCCTGGAATTTTTTTACTACTGGTATCACCGCGTCAGCCATCGGGTGCGCTGGTTCTGGGCGACGCATGCCGTGCACCATTCACCCAACGAGTTGAATCTGTCCGCCGCCTTCCGGCTGGGCTGGACCGGTCGCATCACAGGCGTGACCATCTTCTTCACGCCGCTCGCGCTGCTGGGCTTCCATCCGGCGGCTGTCCTGACGGCCTTTGCGCTCAATCTGCTCTATCAGTTCTGGCTGCACGCGACGTGGATTCCCAGGCTTGGGTGGCTGGAGTTCGT
Source organism: Alphaproteobacteria bacterium (assembly GCA_026126245.1). GTDB lineage: Bacteria > Pseudomonadota > Alphaproteobacteria > Reyranellales > Reyranellaceae > Vineibacter. The sequence goes on along the minus strand of JAHCJT010000007.1, from coordinate 9,351 downwards.
GTTCAACACGCCATCCCACCATCGCGTGCACCACGCGCGCAATCTCGCGTATCTGGACGCCAACTACGGCGGCGTGCTGATCGTGTTCGACCGGCTGTTCGGCACCTTCGTGGCCGAGCGCGAGACGGAGCCATGCGACTACGGCCTGATCACGCGGGTGACCTCGTACAATCCGGTCTACATCGCGTTTCACGCCTGGATTGATCTGGGTCGCGACCTGCTGGCGGCTCGCTCGCTGCGTGAGGTTACGGGCTACCTGTTCGGGCCGCCGGGCTGGCGACCGGACGGCCGCGGCCTCACCACCCGGAACCTGCGGCAGGCCGCCGTGACACCGATGCCGGCGGAATAGCCGCCGTTCAAAATGCCAGTTGTCGGGCGCAGCGCCGGGCGCGCGCCGCCAGCAATTCGGCCAGGCGCGACATCGCAGGGTCGACCGTGCCCTCGGCGCGCGCCCGCGCCATGACCTGAGACACGGCATCGGGAACCCGGCCAGCGAGGTCGCGTGCCGCGTCCAGCACGTCGAGCGCCGGCAGCCGCGCCGCGGCGGCCAACTGTTGCCAGCGCTGTTGCCCTGCGAGTTCGGACCCAGGCGGTGCATCGAGGCCCGTCGGATCGCGCTGGATTGCATCCTGGGGGCGATCCGGCAGCGTGCTGTGCAGCTGGTGCAGCGGCGCCAGCCGGACGCGGCCCTCGGCGCCGATCAGGATGGAGAAGCTGCGCAGGGTCAGGGGGCCGCCGGCGATGAGCCAATTCAGGATCGCGGCATGGACCAGCGTCCAGACATCGTCCTGCGGCGCGCCGGAATGGGCGCGCAGCAACTCGACCATACGGTGAGTTGGGGGAACGCGACCTGGACGCCGGTTCCGGGCGGCCGCAAGGCCCATCGCCTGACCCAGATCCTCCTGGTGCAGGCGGCGGAACGTGCCGTTGTCGCGCAGCCGATCGTAGCGCTCGACGGCCAGCGCGGTTTCCTCCTCGAAGGTCGCGATCTGGGTGTGGACCGCCGGCAAGCCGAGCATACGTGCCAGACGAAGGCACAGATGCTCGTTGTGCACGTAACCGTCCGCCAGATCGGCAGGTTGCACGAGGATATGGGTGGTTGGCGTGCGTCCCGACGGTACGCCCCAGTGCTGGCCGTTGAACACCAGGGCGATCTTGGACCTCGCGCCGCCGAGCGTGAAATGGCCAACATCGCGCGGCAGGCGGCAGGCGGCAGGGTCCTTGCGAAGGGCGCGCAGGCGGTCGGCCATGACACCGCGTGTCTGCCACTCGATGGTCACGGCTTTGCCGTCGAGCACGGCGTCCAGGCTGTCCGGCCGCACCAGTTGCACGGCCCCGGGGCAATCCTCGCCGACCGCCGCCAGCAGGTCGAACACGCTGCGGGGCGCCGCGCCGTAGCGCCGCGCCCAGCGCATCAGACTGACGTCATCATCGGGCAGCAGGCGGCGCAGCCAGGGCTCGACCCGACCATGCTCGTGCTCAGCCAGCAGCAGGGGCATCGACAGGGACAGGGGCCACGCACCCGGCAGGGCCCGCCAGGCGGCATCGTAGACCAAGGCAAGGCGGTCCTCGTCGTCGCGCCGGACCTCTCCCATGATCCGGCCGTCGGCCACGAGGACCAGAGCGTCGATCATGAGCGGTCGGTCCGCGCCTCGTCGAGGACAGCGTCGATGTCGGCGTCGACCGGGTTGTCAGGTTGGACCGGCCCGCCGCTTGGTGCATTAGTCAGGTTAATGGCCAAGCCCAGCGCCGTCAGGGTCCGCATCACAAGACCAAGCTCGGCGCCGGGTTTTCCCTGCTCGACGGAAATCAGCCATTGGCGGCCGACATCGGCCTGGTGCGCGAGGTCGGTCTGGGTCATGCGGAGCTGGCGACGTCGCTGTCGGATAACGAGGCCAAGCTCCATGGGCGTTTTGACGTGCATGCGATATCTTGTATGTCGTCGTTCATAAACTCACAAAAATTGTTTATTATCGACGACAATTTGTCAATGACCAATCTGAGACGAGGATTTGAATATTGAGGTTTTCGACAGGATTTTAAAGGCATTGGCAATATCAATTGGCTTTCCGGTTACGACAAGGTTCGGACCCTCGATACCCATAGGAAATATCAATTGTGGTGAAAGTTTCCACGAGATCACGGTCTGCGCAGTCCATTGTGCGTCCCGCGGCGGCGTCACCCAGGCGCCGGCGCCATCGTTCAGCACGTTTCGACATCGCTGCTGATAATAGGATAAATTTGAGTCGCAAGGTCAGGCGCGAAGGCCGTCGAGCAGAGAAACTAACTATTTTACTCGGATATTGAGATGCCCCAATCGGGCCATTTCGCAGGTGACGGGAGCACCAACAAGGGCGGTTCGCGAACGCGGAGGTCCGTTCGAGGTTGATCCAGGGCGTAAGGTGCGGGCAAGGAGCCTCAGGCTCTTGCGGGGGCGCCGGCTGGTGCATCGGGCGCACCAGATGGAGCGGGCGGGCCAGCCGGCAGTGGCCGACTGGCGGTTATAAATTCCACCATGCAGAAGGTCATCGTCCGACCTTTGGCGCTCTGGGATCTGGAAGTTGATCGAGACTCGACGACGCCGAAGCAGGCGTCAGTCGGGTGTCGCGAACACCAGATTTGCACAATGAGAACGATGAGTGGGCGGGCGGTCAGCCATCAGGCGGACGCCTCCAGCGGTGGTCTCATCTGAAAGCCGCGGCGTCAGGCGCGGCGAGCATGTCGCGACGGGCGTGGTCCACCGGCCACGGGCCACGCTTGCACCTTTCGCGGGCGGCGCGGCGTCGATGTCACGCATGGGGCGTGGCCACGACACGGCAAAGCGACTGAAAGGCGGCGTCTCGCTGCAGCCGCGCTGTTGCGCGATACGGGAATGCGACGGCGCCCGCCCGATACCCGTGGCCGATACACTAAAGCAGCGTGAGAAGTCAGTCCGAACGGCCCCGTCACGTCGACATCGGGGCGGCGATCGGCTCGCTTGCCGCGAGAAAACGGTAGTCGGCTGCGCAAGCTTGACCGACCAAGACGGCATCGAGCAGGATGCCGGCATACGAAACGGCGGCCAACGCCGGTTACATCGCACGTCGTGCGAAGGGGGAGACATCATGACGCGGAATTCTCTGGTCCGTCGCGCTGGCGGTTGTCTGGTGGCCTTGGCGTCGTTGGTGGCCATTGCCACGAACGCCCTCGGGCAGGGCAAGGAACTGACCTTGGGCAACATCAATCCGCCCAAGCACGGCACGTCGCAGGCGGCGCAGTTCTTCATCGACAAGCTGGCCGAGGCGTCGGGCGGCAAGATCAAGGTCGTGCACCATCACTCCGGCGCGCTCGGCGGTGAGCGCGAGGTGGCGCAGCAGATCCAGCTCGGCGCGGTCGATTTCGGGCCGATCACCACGGCGCCACTGTCGACCTTGGTGCCGGAAATGTCGGTGTTTCAGCTGCCCTACATCTTCCGCGACTACGAGCACGTGTTCAAAGCGCTCGACGGCAGCGACACCATCGTCAAGTACTACGATGCGGTGCTCGACAAGAAGGGCTTCAAGCTGATCGGCTTCATCGCCGCCGGCTATCGCGGCATCTACGGCCACTACCCGATCAACAGCCTCGCAGATGTGAAGGGCAAGAAAGTGCGCGTCCAGGAGGACAAGATCCTGGTCGCGACGTTCAAGGCACTGGGCATGATCTCGACACCGATCGCCTTCCCGGAAGTCGCCACGGCACTGCAGACGAAGGTGATCGATTTCGCCGAGGGCGGCGTCAACACCTTCTACCACAACAAGTTCTACGACATCGTCAAGAACGTCGCCGACGTTCGGCACACGCACCAGGCCGTGGCCCTGATCATGTCGAAAGCATCGTGGGCCAAGCAGGACGAGGCCGGCAAGAAGGCGATCATGGATGCCTGGAAACAGGCGCGCGACTTCAACCGCAAGTTCATCCTCGAGGAAGACAAGTCGATCCAGGAGCAGGTCAAGGCCAAGGGCGTTGCCATTACCAAGCCCGACGCGGCACCGTTCCGGGAGGCCACGCGCGGCGTCTATGAGGATTTCTACGGCACGCCTGCCGGCAAGGACGCGCGCAAGATCGTCGACTTCATCCTGAGCGTCAAATAGCGGAGATGGCCGACGAGCAGCCCCAGGGCGATCCGGACAAGCCGGATCGCGCGGACGGGTTCTTCCAGCGGACCTACAACGGGCTCGGCCATCTCGGCGGCATGATCCTGGCCGTGATGACTGCTGCGGTGTTCCTGCAGGTCATCTTGCGCTATCTCGGCTGGGGCGCCATCGACGGCATCGACGAGGTGCCGCGCTATCTCTTCGTCTGGCTGGTGATGATCGGCGCCGCCGCCGCCATGCAGCGCGGCGAGCACACCGTGCTCGACTATTTCATCGGCAGGCTGGGGCCGCGTCTGCGCGCCCTCGTGCTGCTGTTGACCACGACCGCCGGCATCGCGCTGTTCGTCTGGCTGATCAAGCTCAGCCTGGTGCTGGTGCCCAATGCGCAGTTGCAGACCAGCCCCGGGCTGGAGCTGCCTCTGGGCTACGTCTACGCCGCCATTCCGGTCGGCGCGGCGCTGATCATTCTGCCGATGATCCGCAGCCTGATTTCGGCGCTGAGGAGCCTATGGCCGAGACGCTCCTGATCGTCTTCATCATCTGCATCCTGATGGGCATGCCGATCAGCCTCGCGCTGGGCGTCGGCGCGCTGGCATCGGCGCTGTTCTATCCGGTGCTCAATCCGATCATCATCCCGACCCGCTTCGTCGGCCTGCTGTCGGACTCGTTTCTGCTGCTGTCGGCGCCGCTGTTCATCCTGGCCGGCAACATCGCGGCGCGCGGCGGCGTGGCGCGGGTGCTGATCGATCTGGCGACGGCCATGGTCGGACGATTCCGCGGTGGACTGGCCTACGTCAACATCGCCGACAGCATGTTCTTCGGCGGCATCTCCGGCTCGGCCGTCGCCGATGTCTCGGCGCTGGGCACGTTCCTGATCCCGCAGATGGAGCGCAAGGGCTACGACAGGGACTTCGCGACGGCGCTGACCGTGGCGACCGCGGTGGTGGCGCCGATCATCCCGCCCTCGATCATCGCCGTGGTCTACGCCTGGATGGCCGAGGAATCGGTGGCCGCCATGTTCGCCGCCGGCGTGATCCCCGGTCTTCTGGTGGGACTGGGCATGGCCGTGCCGGTCTTCATCATCGCCCGCAAGCGCAACTATCCCAAGGAACCGCCGCCCACGCTGCGGCAGTTTACGGGCGCGTTCCTGCGGGCGACGCCGGCGCTGATGATCCCGGTGATCATCATGGGCGGCATCCTGCTGGGCTGGTTCACGCCGACCGAGGCGGCGGCTGTCGCAGTGGTCTATGCGCTGGTGGTGCCGCCGATCTTCTACCGCGAGCCATCGTGGCGCGAGCTGCCGCGCATCTTCGCCGACTCGGCGCGGTTGTCGGGCGTCATTGGCCTGATCATCGGCTTCGTCGGCGCCTTCGGCTGGGTGCTGACCTATTCGAAATTCCCGTTTCGGGTGGCCGAAGCGATCGCCGGTGTGGCGCCGCACTGGGCGCTGTTCATCGTCATGGTGATCCTGCTCTATCTGCTGCTGGGCACCTTCCTGACCCCGTCCGAAATCATCCTGGTGACCGTGCCGGTGATGCTGCCGGTGGCGCAGGCCCTGGGCGTGCATCCCGTGCATTTCGGCATGGTATGCGTGATCGCCTCGGCGGTGGGCCACATCACGCCGCCGGTCGGATTGTGCCTGTTCGTGGGCATGGCGATCAGTGGCTTGCCCATGGACAAGCTGCTGCGACCGCTGCTGCCGTTCCTGGCAGCAATCCTGGCGACGCTGTTTGCCGTCGCCATGCTGCCGGATGTGACGCTGTTCCTGCCGCGGCTGCTGGGCTTCGCCCAATAGCGCGCGCCCCCGCCGGGGCGGCCGGGCAGGGCGCGGACGCGTCAAGGCGCCAGCTTAGCCGGCGCCTGGGAAGATACCATCAGGGTGTATGGGCCGGGTCGCCGCAGGGGCAGCGTGCCGGCAAACCGCCGATGTCAGTAAGCCGGCAGTGGATCCTGGACCCGCGTCGCCATGTCGCGCGCGTGCACGGCCTCGACCATGGTGCGCAGGCTGACGGGCTTCCAGAAGATTGCCTCCAGTCCCTCGCGGCGGGCTTCGTTGATCTCCTGGGGACTGGCTTCGCCGCTCATCAGGTAGCGGACGCTTGACGGCTGCAGGCGGTTGGCCATCCGCAGCACATCGGCGCCCGATCCTTCAGGCAGGCGCATGTCGGTGATGACGGCGGCAAAGGGATCCAGCGTCGCCAGCGCCATCAACGCGTCCTTGACACCCGTGGCGACGACCACCTCGTGGCCGCGGCGGCGCAGCGTCAGGCTGATCTCTTCGACGATCTCGGGATTATCGTCCACGACAAGGATTCGCATGGTCTTGACCTCGGACTCCGCTTGTAGTCGCTCGCCGGCCATTCCCCGGATAGCCGGACTGCAAGTTGTTTCCTGTTCGCGTCGGTAGTTGACGTCCCGCAACTGCCTCTAGCGTCTGGCTAATCTTTGCGCATGGCGCCAGCGATGCCAGCACAATATGGTCCAGAGTGATCGGATTGAGGGCCCGGCCGCGATCAACCTCGACGGCGTTTGGAGCGGCCCGATGACGGGGCCCGTCGTCCATGCCGGCCTGACCGGGGGGGCAATTGCCAAGTCCCGGCGGCGCCGGGGGGCGGCTGGCGAGAGTTCAAGCGGCTGACGGACTGCTGCTCGGCGACGCAGGCAGCCCCCTGGCCCAAAGTGCTTCCCTGACTGGCCGTCTCGCGGCCGTCAGCCGATGCATTCGCTCTTCAGTAGTCGTCCTGCAGGCGTCTGGGATGCGGCGCCAGGTCCATGAAGCCGGAATTCTGGCTGAGATGGCGATTGTACATCGGGTCGTTGCCGACCATGTCGCGCCAACGCGCGTTGAACTGCGGCAGCTCGCTGGGGATGCCCTCGCCCTTGCTGACCGACTCGTAGTGATAGAGCAGCGCGTAGGGCGTGAAGACAATCCGCCCCCGCTTCAGCAGACGCATGCAGAAATCGATGTCGTTGTAGTTGATGCGGAAGAAGGGATCGAAGCCGCCGACCTCGAGATAGTCCTGGCGCCGCGTCATGAGACAGGCGCCCGTCACGGCCGAATAGTTGCGAACCAGGCGTGCGCCCGCGACCTGGCCGGCGTAGTCCTTTGCGGCCTTGTAGTAGACATGCGACGGGCCAACACCGAGCAGCAGCACGCCGGCGTGCTGCACCGTATCATCGGGAAACAGCAGCTTGGCGCCGACGCCCGCCACGCCGGGCATGCTGAACCACATCAGCATTTCTTCGATCCAGGCAGGCTCGACCACGGCCATGTCGTCGTTCATCAGGATGACGTAGTCGCCGGTAGCCGCCTCGACGCCGAGGTTCAGCTTGTCGGCAATGTTGAACAAGGCCGCCGTGTAGTGGACATAGCGGATCGGATAGGCGGCGAGTTCAGCCGCCAGCTTCGGCTCGATATCGCCGTTGTGCACCAGCACGATCTCGACGTTCTTGTAGGTGGACCGCGCCGAGATCGAGCGCAGCAGGTCGAGCAGGTACCAGCGCTCGGCGCCGGGTGCGATGCGCCGTGCCGCCGATGGAATAACGAGGCTGACCAGCGGCTTTCCAGGCAAGTCGAGACTGACACGGTGCATGCCGCGAAAGGCGCTGGGCAAGGCGCGACCGCAGAGCCCTTTGGCAGCGATCGCCGCGTCGATGGCGCGGCGAGCAGCCAGCTCGGCAGCGGGCTTGGCATCGGGGTTGCCGGATGTCGATTGCGGCGTGACGCGCCAGTGATAGAGAACATCCGGGACATGCACGACCGCGCGGGCAGCGGCACTGACCCGCAGCGCCAGGTCATAGTCCTGCGCCAGATCGAATGCCGACCGGAAACGCCCGACGGCCTCGACCACAGCACGCCGATAGACGCCGAGATGGCAGGTATACATGCAGGACAGCATGTACTCCGGCGACCAGTCCGGTTTGAAGAACGGTTCGAAGCGACGGCCGCGCGGCGAGATCTTGTCCTCGTCCGAGTAGATCATGTCGGCCGCCGGGTGCCGGTTGACGGCATCGGCCATGGCGAACAGGGCGTGCGGCGCCAGCTCGTCATCGTGATCGAGCAGGGCGATGAACTCGCCTTCGGCCATGTCCAGCGCGGCGTTCGAGGCGGCGGCGATGCCGCCGTTCGCCGCCAGAACGCGGACCTTCACGCGCGAATCGGTCTCCGCGTAGCCACGCAGCAGGGTCTCGAGCGCCGGCATGGCGGAGCCGTCGTCGACGATGCACAGCTCCCAATGCGGGTAGATCTGCTGAAGCACCGACTCGATGGCCCGGGACAGGAAGCGCAGGTCCGACTTGTACGTCGGCATCACGACCGAGAAGAGCGGGGTATGGGCCATTGCCTCAATCCGCTCGGTCAGGAAGTCTCGTTCCTGCGGGCCGATGGCACGCCTCCTGATCCATCGCTGATAAGCTTGGCGGGACTTGAGCCGGGCGAGCCGACGGCGCAGGGGGGAGCGGGCAGGAATCAGCTTGCTCAATCGCAGCCGCATGCGCCGCCTCACGCCTTGATCAGGGGCAGCGTTGCGGTGTTGCGCCACCACGCCACGGTGTCTGCCATGCCGCCGGTGAGGTCGAAGCGCGGCCGGAAGCCGACCTCTTCGAAGAGGCGTTGCGTGCCGGCTTCGATCGTCTGCGGCTCGCCCGCCGGCAAAGGGCGCGCGCCGAACATGATGAGATCGCCCCGCCCGGTCAGCGATGCGATCTTCTCCAGAATCGCGCGAACCGCCACGGCGGCGCCGGTGCCGATATTGACGGCGCCCTGAACGTCACTGTCGACCAGCGCGGCGAAGGCGTTGGCAGCATCGGCGACGTGCATGAAATCACGCCGCTGCCGGCCGTGGCTGGTGGCAAAAGTCTGGCCCGCGAGCAGGGCGTTGATGGCGTCGCTGACCAGGCGGCCGTGCCTTTCGCCGGGGCCGTACAGGAAAAAGAGCCGTCCCCAGCCGACCGAGATGGGTGCGGCTCCGGCAAAGGCCTCGAGAATACGGCGTAGCGAGTCCTTTGCAGTCCCGTAGAGAGTCGACGGCGCGCAGGGTGTCAGGCCTTCGACCAAGCGATCGTCGCCCCAGGCGTATTCCGCGCACGTGCCGGCGACGACCATCCGCCGGCCTCCGGCTTCGTGGAACCGGCGCGCCAGATGAAGGCTGGCTGCAAGCCAGTCGAGGTTCACGGGCGAGCGCCAGTAGAGACCGGGCTCGGCATACCACGCCAAGTGCAGCAGGTGGCTTGCCGA
>JAHCJT010000069.1 GCA_026126245.1 Alphaproteobacteria bacterium | reverse complement strand
GCAATCCGCAGGACGGCCGGCCATGGACGGTGGTGACGCAGACGCTGCATGCGCCGACACCGGGCTTCGTCGCCGCCGAGGCGCGCTTCGTGCGCGCCATCACCGACCGGGCGGTGAAGATCACCTTGCCGGCGCCGGCGCTGCTGGGCGAACGGCTGTGGGATCCCGTGCGGTCGAGCGCCGCCTATCCCGAGCGCGATGCCTTCGTGCGCGATTGCGTGCCGGTGCTGCGCCGCGAGATCGCGCTGTTGCGCGAGATCGGCGTCGACATCGTGCAGATCGACGATCCGCATCTCTGCCTGTTCGTCGATCCCGACATCCGCGCCGTCTATCCCGATCCCGACCGCGCCGCCGGCTTCGCGGTCGACATGATCAACGCACTGGTCGAGGGGTTCGATGGCCTGAAGTTCGCGGTCCATCTCTGTCGGCGTGCCGGCGCGCGGGTGCGCGGCGAGCATCGCCATGGCGGCGGTTACGAGGCGATCGTACCCCATCTCAATCGCCTCAAAGTGCATCACCTGACCATGGAATGGACCGATCCCGGGGCCGGCGACGTCGCGGTCCTGCGCCGCCTGCGCGAGGACTTCGAGATCGGCCTGGGCTGCGTGTCGGTGACGCCGGGCCAGATCGATGCGGTCGACACCATCGTGGCGCGGGTCGAGGCGGCGCTGCGCCATGTCGCGCCGGAGCGGATCGCGCTCAATCCGGATTGCGGCTTCGCTCCGGGATCGGCGGCGCGCGTCGACGTCGACGAGGTCTATCGCAAGCTATGCCACGAGGCCGAGGCGGCGCGACGACTGCGCGACAGGCATGCACGGCGTGTCGGAGCGGCGACGATACCGGCCGCGTCGTAGAGGGGGGCGTATCATCGAAGCGTAACACGCGGCCGCTAGAAGGCCGGGGAGCAGGGGGACGTGGGCGCGATCACGATCAGCGGGTTGGGCAAGAGCTTCGGTACCGTCGAGGTGCTGAAGGACGTTTCGCTCGACATCGCCGACGGTGAGTTCCTCACGCTGCTGGGGCCGTCGGGCTGTGGCAAGTCCACCCTGCTGCGCATCATCGCCGGGCTGGAGCGCCAGACGGCGGGCTCGATCGCGATCGACGGCCGCGCCATCGACGGCCTGCCGGCCAAGGCGCGCAATATCGCCATGGTCTTCCAGTCCTACGCGCTCTATCCGCACCTCACGGCGGCGCGCAACATCGCGTTGCCGCTGACCATGCGGCGGATGACGCCCTGGCAGCGCCTGCCGCTGGTCGGATCGCTGCTGCCCGGCACGCGCGGATTGCGGGCCGCTATCGGGCGCGATGTCGCCGGCGTCGCGGCCGCACTCGACATCGCCCATCTGCTGGACCGCAAGCCTGGCCAGCTGTCCGGCGGCCAGAAGCAACGTGTGGCGCTGGCGCGCGCCATGGTGCGGCAGCCAGCCGCCTTCCTGCTCGACGAGCCGCTCAGCAATCTCGATGCCAAGCTGCGCGTGCAGATGCGCGCCGAACTGACCGACCTGCACCGCCGGCTGGCGACGACCATGATCTACGTCACCCACGACCAGGCCGAGGCGATGACGATGTCGGATCGCGTCGCGGTCCTGATGGGCGGCGATCTGCTGCAGGTCGGCCCGCCGCGGCGCATTTACGACGACCCCGAAACCCTGCAGGTCGCGGAATTCGTCGGCAGCCCCAAGATCAACGTGCTGCCCGGCAGGATGGGGCGACCGGGGCTTGTCGACTGCCTCGGCGCGCGCCTGCCGCTTGGCGTGCCGGGCGGGCCCGATGTCGCGCTGCGTGTGGCGGTGCGGCCGGAGGCGCTGGTGCTGGCGCGTCCGGATGCCGCCGACTGTCTGCGCGGCCGGGTACGCCACATCGAGAATCTAGGCTCGGATTGTATGGTGCACGCCGACGTCGAGGGTGCCGCCGATCCCGTCGTCGTGCGTCTGGATCCCGAGGCTGGCGGACGCCTGGCGCGCGGCACGCCCATTGCGCTGGAGATTCCGCCGCACCGCGCCCTGGTGTTCGACGCCGAGGGCAAGCGGCTGCGCCCCGACGCCGCGACGGCCCGCTTGCGGCGGGCCGGGGCCTGACATGGCAGCAGCATCCGCCGCAGCACCTGCCGCGCCCTCGCCCGACGACCGCGCCGAGGCGCGCGCCGGCTACGCGCTGGCCATGCCGGCCATGGCTCTGCTGTTCGTCGTGCTGCTGGGCCCGTCGCTGGCCGTCGTCGTGCTGTCGCTGACCGACTGGCAGCTCGGCGCGCCGCGCATGAATTTCATCGGACTGGGCAACTTCGAGCAGCTGTTCGCCGACCGGGTGTTCTGGCGCTCGTTCGGCAACACCATCGTCTACTGTCTCGTGACGGTGCCGGGGTCGGTGTTCCTCGGCCTGGGCATCGCGCTGCTGGTCGAGCTGGCGCCGGCCGGCCGCACGTTCTATCGCGCCGCCTATTTCCTGCCCGTGACCTCGACCCTGATTGCCATGGCAGTGGTCTGGGAGTTCCTGCTGCATCCCAGTGTCGGCCTGGTCAATCTGGCGCTCGAGGCCGTCGGCGTGAAGGGCATCGACTGGCTGAAAAATCCCGACGTGGCGCTGCTGACGTTGGCCGGCATCGGCATCTGGCAATCGGTCGGGCTGAACATGGTGCTGTTCATGGCCGGCATCCAGGCGATCCCGGCCGACCTCTACGAGGCGGCCGAGGTCGACGGCGCCGGCGGCGCCTGGGACCGCTTCTGCACCGTGACCTGGCCGATGCTGGGGCCGACGACGCTGTTCGTCACGGTCGTCTCGAGCATCCGCTCATTCCAGGTCTTCGACACGGTCGAGGTGCTGACCAAGGGCGGTCCCAACAAGGCCACCGAAGTGCTGCTCTACACCATGTATACCGAGGGCTTCAGCTTCTTCCGCACCGGCTACGCCTCGGCCGTGACGGTGGTGTTCGTGCTGATCGTGTTGACGTTCACCCTGGCGCAGGTGCGGCTGGGTGACCGGCGGACGCACTACACATGAACCGGCAGCAATCGCTGACCGTCGCGCTGCTGCGCCATGCCGTGCTGCTGGCGGGCGCGGTCATCATGCTGGCGCCGTTCGTCTGGATGATCTCGACGTCGCTGAAGCCGCCCAACGAGATCTTCTCGACCGACCTGTCGCTGCTGCCGCGCAAGTGGTTCGCGCTCGAGAATTACGGCAAGGCTTTCACCAAGGTGCCGCTGCTGCGCTACCTGCTGAACGGCGTCATCGTCACCGCCGGCATTTTCGCCGCCCAGCTCCTGGTGTCGCTGCCCTGCGCCTATGCCATGGCCAAGCTGCGATTCCGCGGGCGCGAGGTGATGTTCACGCTGGTGCTGGTCGGCCTGATGATCCCTGCCCAGGTGCCGGCGATCCCGCGTTACGTGATGCTCTACCAGGTCGGGCTGCTCGACTCCTACGCCGCGCTCATCCTGCCATTCGTGGTGTCGGCGTTCGGCATCTTCCTGATGCGCCAGTTCTTCCGCACGGTGCCCGACGATCTGGTGCATGCCGCGCGGCTCGACGGCTGCGGCGAGTTCGAGATCCTGTGGCGCATCATGCTGCCGCTGGCCTTCCCCGCCATGGTGGCGTTTGCCATCATCTCGGTGGTGGCGCACTGGAACGACTTCTTCTGGCCGCTGGTGGTGGTGCAGACGGGCGATCTCGCGACGCCGCCACTGGGCACGCTGTTCTTTCGCAACGAGGAGGCCGGCAGCGACTTCGGACCGCTGATGGCCGGCACGGTGGTGATCACCGCGCCGCTCGTGCTGCTGTTCCTCGGCGCCCAGCGGCGCTTCATCGAGGGAATGACCCTCACCGGCATGAAGGGGTGAGGCGTGAAGGAGGAGGGAGACAGATGAAACGTCGTACGTTCCTGGCCGGCAGCGCCGGTACCGCCGCGCTCGCGGCAACGCCGCTTGCCGCGCAGCAGGCGACCGAGATCACGGTCCAGTATCCGATCCCGGACATCTTCAAGGAGGTCCATGAGGAAATCGCCAAGCGGTTCATGGCCGCCCAGTCGGCCGTCAAGGTGAAGTTCCTGCAGCCGGCCAAGGAGTACGAGGACGCCACGCAGCAGGTGCTGCGCGGCGCGGTCACTGGCCAGATGCCGGACGCCTCGTTCCAGGGGCTCAACCGGCAGCGCATATTCGCCGATCGCAGTCTGGCGGTGCCGCTCGACGGCTTCATCAAGGCCGAGAAGGACTGGCCCGCCAAGGGCTACGACGGCTCGCTGCTGACGCTGGGGCAGGTCAAGGGCCAGCAGTACGGCATGGGGTTTTCGCTGTCGACGCCGATCATCTACTTCAACGCCGACCTCGTGAAGAAGGCCGGCGGCAACCCGGACGCCTTCCCCAAGACGTGGGATGGCATCTTCGAGCTCGCCAAGAAGATCCACAAGCCGAACGACAAGATCTACGGATTCCACTTCGATTGGGACATTACCGGCAACTGGATGTGGCAGGCGCTGAACTTCTCCAACGGCGGCACCATGCTGACGGCCGACGAGAAGAAGGTGGCGTTCGGCGGCGACGCCGGACAGAAATCGATTGCGCTGCTGAAGCGAATGGTGAGCGAGGGCACCATGCGCGACGTCAGCCAGGCGACGTCGCTGCAGGATTTCGTCTCGGGCCGGCTGGGCATCTGGGCGCACTCGACGTCGCGCCTTGGCGGCGTCACCAAGCAGTCCCAGGGCGTCTTCGACCTGCGCACCGCGACGTTCCCGCTCGGCGCGGGCGACAAGAGCCGGCTGCCGGCCGGCGGCAACGCCGTGATGATCCACGCCAAGGATCCCGCCAAGCAGAAGGCGGCGTGGGAATACGCGAAATTCGCCACCGGGCCGGTCGGCGCCACCGTCATGGTCAAGGGCACCGGCTACTTCCCGGCCAATGCCCTGCCGGCCAAGGACCCCAAGATGCTGGGCGAGTTCTACGAAAAGAATCCCAACCACCGCACCGCCATCGGCCAGTTGCCGGTGATGACCGCGTGGTATGCCTTTCCGGGCGAGAACGGACTAAAGATCACCGACGTCATCAAGGACCACCTGCAGACCGTCGTGAACCAGAGCGGCAAGCCGGACGACGTGCTCAAGAAGATGGTTGCCGACGTGCAGGCGCTGCTGCCGAAGTGAAATCGCCCGCCCGACGTGGCAAAAGAGAACCGTGGGGGCCGGTCCGCCGGCCCCCCGACCTTGTGCGAGCCGGACCAGCCGATGAAGTTCATCCACATCACCGATACGCATCTCGTGCCGCGCGGCCAGCTGCTCTACGGCCTCAATCCAATCGACCGCCTGGCCTTGTGCGTCGCCGACGTCAACCTGCGCCACCCCGATGCGGCGTTCGCCATCCTGACCGGCGATCTGGCGCACAAGGGCGAGCCGGAGGCCTATGCGGCACTGAAGGCCGAGCTCGCGAAGCTCCGCTTGCCGATCCATCTGATGGTCGGCAACCACGACAGCCGCGAGCATTTCGCCGCCGCCTTCCCCGGCGCGCCGCACGACGAGAACGGCTTCGTGCAGTTTCTGGTCGAGATCGGCGACGTACTGGGTATCTGCCTGGACACCCACGAGCCGGGCATGCCCCACGGCACGTTCTGTGAGCGGCGCGCCGACTGGCTGCGACGGCAACTGGATGCTGCCGGTGAACGGCCGGTTTTCATTTTCATGCACCATCCGCCGTTCAAGGTGCAGCTCAAGCGGATGGACGACATCTCGCTGCTGGAGCCCGGCCACTTCGTTCGCGCCGTCGAGGGGCGGCGCAACATCCGCCATCTGTTTTTTGGCCACCTGCACCGGCCGATCGCCGGCAGCTGGCGCGGCATCTCGATTTCAACCCTGCGCGCCACCAGCCACCAGGTGGCGCTGGACTTCGTCATCGAGGGCCGGATCCGCGGCAGCCACGAGCCGCCGGAATACGGCGTCGTGCTGGTCGACGCCGACCAAACCATCGTTCATAGCCACGCCTTCCTCGACCGCAGCGATACGTTCCTTCTGTGACGGCCGGCGATCGGGGCGGGTGCGGATCCTCAAGCTGTTGATCTGCTTGCGAAAATCACCGGATCGCGGGGCCGCGGTTTTCGTTTGACTTGGGCCGGCGCGCGCGTATTTTCCGGCCTCCTTCCGGAGAATGTGGAACGGCGCCACGATGCGCCGCTCCCGCCCGGGCGCCAGCGCCCGATCAAGGCCTATCCGGACAAACTGGCTGAGGAATCCACAGCGTGAGCAAACGCGAGAATTCGAAATACAAGATCGACCGCCGTCTGGGCGTCAATCTTTGGGGCCGGCCCAAGAGCCCGATCAACAAGCGCGAGAGCCGCCCCGGACAGCACGGCGCCAAGCGCACCAAGCCGACCGATTTCGGCAAGCAGCTCATGGCCAAGCAGCGGGTCAAGGGCTACTACGGCAATGTCAGCGAGCGCCAGATGCGCCGCTACTACCAGGAAGCCATCCGTCGCAAGGGCGATACCGGCGAGAACCTGATCGGTCTGCTCGAGCGGCGCCTCGACGCCGTCGTCTACCGCATGAAGTTCGCCGCCACGGTATTCGCGGCGCGGCAGCTGGTGAGCCACCGGCATGTGAAGGTCAACGGGCGGCGGGTCAACATCGCCTCCTACCAGGTGCGCGACAACGACGTCATCGAGCTCAGCCCCAAGGCCAGGCAGCTGGCGGTCGTGATGGAAGCCACGCAGCTCGCCGAACGGGACGTGCCGGGCTACATGGAAGTCGACCACAAGGACATGAAGGGCAAGTTCCTGCGCGCCCCGCAGCTGGCCGACGTGCCCTACCCGGTGCAGATGGAACCCTCGATGGTGGTCGAGTTCTACAGCCGCTGATCGACTCGCGCCGTCGTTTCAGGGCCCGCTGTCGTCAGACGGCGGGCCTTTCGATTCCGGGCGGCCTCAACGGTGGCGCGGGGCGAAGCGGCCCTTCTCGAGCTGCGCGTCGACTGCCTGCCAGCGCTGGATTTCCAGCACCGAATCGATGACCACGCACACCAGCGGCACCGCCTTGCCGCCGAAATTCTTCATGAACTGGCCGGTGCGCGAGGCGCCGACGGCCTGTCTGCCGAGCTGCGCCATCTGCGCCTGCGCCTCCGCCAGCTGCTCGGCCTGCGCTTTCATGATGGTCTCGAGCATCTTCGCCTTGTCGGTGCCCGGCCTTGCCATCCACAATTTGGTCTGGGCCGTCCAGACGTTGGCCTGAAGCTGCGCGATGCGCCGACTGATGTCGGTCATCTCGCCGAGATACTTCGCCGTCGCCATGGCCATGCGGTTGCGCGAGTCCTCGATGGCGGCGTCCTTGATCAGCTCGAATGCCTTGGATGACAGTTCGCCCAACGTGACGACACCGTCCTGTACGGTGCCGATCGCGAAGCCGGCCAGATCGCCCCAGCTGCGTTCCGATTGGGCCGTCGCGATCAGCACCTTTGTGCCCAGGATCCAGACCATCGTGCGCCCGGCGTTCAGCAGGCCGGCGCCGGGTGCGATCATGGCCAGCCCGATGCAGGCGGCCGCCTGGACATCGTTGGCCACCTTGCCGCCGATGTAGAGGGACACGTCCGTCAGCTCGTTGGCGATGTTGGTCTGGGCGAACATATTCTCGATCGCGATGCGCTGCTTCTCGCGCTTGATATGCAGATCGAGAAGGAACTGGGCCTGCGCCCGTGGCTTGTCGAGCAGCTCCTTGTATTTCGCCAGCAGCCGCGCGTGCGCGGCGACGGCGAGAATCCGTCGATTGTTGGCGCTGAGGGTTTCGCTCACCCGGCTCGCGCTGCCACCGGGCAGGCCCAAGGCGTGACCCAGGCCCCACAGCAGGCCGGTCGACTCGGTAACGACCTCGGTGTCCATCGCCAGGACATTCATGTAGGCGCAGGAGTAGAGGAACCGCGTCAGCTCTTCGGGATCGACCAGCAGCACTTCGAAGGTGCGAGGTTTCACAATCGACTCCTTGCCGGGCTCGTCACGACGCTGACGGTCGCGCGTTACACAGGCGTTTCAAGGGGGGAGGGCCAAGGCACACGATGCTCATGGCCGCAGCCGCAGATCTCCCGTCGTCCCTGGCGTGTGCCGCCAACGGCCCGTCGCGGCGATCACAACATCGTCATGCAAATAGTATGGAGGCAGTTTGGCTCTCGCAGAGGGTGTTTCGGGACAAATCGGGACAAATAGGGGCAAATCGGCAGCGCGCGAGCACCGGTGCGCCCGGCGCGCGTTGGCTACAACCGGGCCGCGCCTTTCTCTCGACGTAACTTTTCGGTTACTTGGCCACGGCGAGCACGGATAGGAGAATTGGGCCGGCGCGGGATACGGGGAATGCGCGCAGATGGCGACCGAGGACAAATCGGGGCAAGACGCGCCGCCGACGCTACGCTGGGACGTTGCGGTGCAGGTCGAGGCCTGTAGCGACATGGCGAGCCTGGCCTCGTTTTACGCCGACGCGATTGCGCCGTTCGGCTACACCAACTCGGCCATCAGCGCCTACCTGCCGACCGACCGTGGGCCAGAGCCGCACCTCTTCTTCACCAATACTCCCGATTCATGGCGGCGGGACTATATCGAGCGCAACATGTCGGCCATCGACTCCATTGTGTTGGAGTCGCGGCGACGCATTGCGCCGTTCACGTGGACGGAGCTGCGCGCCGAGGTTCCGCTGCCGCGGGAGGAGATTCCGCTGCGTCTGCTGGTGACCGAATGGGGACTGAAAGACGGGTTCGTCGTGCCCATTCACGGCCCCGGCGGCTATCTCGGCCTCGCCTCGCTGGTCAGCACACGCGAACTGCCGCCGCCGCCGCCCGATCTACGTGCCTGGCTGCACATCGTGTCATTCCTGACGCATGAGCGCTGCCGGGTGCTCGAAGGCCTCAACCCACGGTATCAGCCGAGCGAGCCGCTGACGGCGCGCGAGCGCGACTGCCTGCGCTGGGTCGGCGCCGGCAAGTCCGATTGGGAGATCGGCCGCATCCTCGATATTTCGCCCAACACGGTGAAGTTCCACATCGACCGGGCGCGCCGCAAGCTGGGCGTTCATAGCCGCGCACAAGCTGTCGCGCGCCTTGTGCTCTGGGCCGGATCGTAGGGGCAGCTGGCCCTCCGCAGCCGCGCCGGGGACCGCGGCTCCGACCATTCCGAGGAGGAGGACACGGCGCGAAACGCGGACCGGGGAAGTGCGGGGGCGCAGTCGTTCGTACAACCGCCAGACGTGGCAGCGGGCATGACATTTTCGCGGAAAAAGCGCGGGACGTGGCGTGCTCCAGAGGGTCGGCCAGCGGCGCGGCGCCGTTCGATGCATAGTAATTTTCCATTGTCAACTCTCCCGGCGGAGAGGCGCGACGGCAACATCACGCATGTACTGTGCAGGCGGCTCAGTTCTTGTGAGAATTCACACGATTGGCGGGTACCAGACCTGCGACGAGGCACCGGGGAACATGGGCAGCGACGTGATCGCAATGGCCGACCGCCGCCTGAACAGCTGGAAGGAGATCGGCACCTTTTTCGGCCGCGACGAGCGCACGGTAAAGCGCTGGGAAGCGACCCGCGGCCTGCCGGTCCGGCGCATTCCCGGGCCGGGGGGTACCAAGGTATTCGGCTATGTCGGCGAGCTGACAGAGTGGCTCAACAGCGGCGGCAAACCACGTCCGGCATCCGGCACCGTGCTTGCGGCGGTCGACGCCCCGAGGCGCCGGCGGCGCGCGACTCGTGGTTCGCGGTCCCAGGCGCGCGAACTCGTGCTTGCCGGCATGTACTACAGCAACCTGCTGACGCCGGATGCGACCAGCCGGGCGCTGCGCTATTTCACCGAGGCGCTGGTGGTCGATCCCGACGATGCCGCTGCGCATGTCGGCCTTGGCTCTTGCTATACGCAACTGCGCCGGTTTGGCCTGATGCCCGACGCCGATGCCTATGCCCGCGCCAAAACGGCGGCAGAGCGTGCCATTGCGCTGGAGCCGCTTCTGCCCGAGGCGCACAGCTTGCTGGGCGTGGCGCTGTTCTATGGTTCATGGCAAGTGGCCGACGCGCTGGCCGCCTTCGAGCGTGCCCTGGCCGCCGACCCGCAGTCGTGGCAAACCCACCACCGCTATGCCATGGCGCTGCTGCACATGGGCCGCTTCGCCAGTTCCCTGAACGCGATTGATGTGGCCCAGGCGATCAATCCGGTCTACCGCCCGGTGCTGGCCGACAAGGGGCGCATCCTGTTCCACGCCGGCCGTCAGGCTGACTCCGTGGCGTTACTGACCGAGCTGGCCGCAGTGGCGCCGGAGTTCATGTCGGTGCACGCCTACCTGGCAATCGTCCATTTGGCGCAGGGCGACCATGCGCGCTACCTCGCGGCAGCGGCGCGGGCCGAATTGCTGCGCGGCGAGTCGCGGCGCAGGGCGGTCTTCGACGCCGGTCGGCAGGGCCTTGCGCGCGACGGCGTGGCAGGGATGGCGCGCGCCATGCTGGCCCAGCAACAACAACTCTACGCACGGGGTGTCGCGACCGCGTTCGACCTGGCCGAGATGCACGCCATTGCCGGCGACACGACCGTTGCGCTGGATCTGCTGCGCCTCTCCGTGCAGCGGCACGAGTCGGCGGCCTTGAACCTCGTGATCGATCCGGCGTTTGCTGCTCTGCGTGCGGAAGCGGCGTTCCGCGACCTCGTCGACAGCCTCGGCTTTGAGCTGGCACAGCCGTGAGAAAGCGGCGCGCGACGATACCCGCCTCGTCGCGCGGCTCGCGATAACTACTGGCTGGGCGGCTGCTTCTTGTCGCCGCCGGCCAGCATCTTGCCGGTCATGGGCACGAAGTAGACGCCGACGTCCTTGCGCGAATGGACCTTGCCATCGGCGTCCTTGGTGAACAGGTAGAGGAACTGCTCGCGCTTGAAGGGCTGGCCCATCGGGATCACCAGCCGTCCGCCGGGCTTGAGCTGCTGCAGCAGCGGCGGCGGCACATACTGGGCGGCGCAGGTCACCATGATCAGGTCGAACCCGTCGCTTTCTTCCGGCCAGCCGAAGAAGCCGTCGCCGATGCGCGTCTGGACATTGTCGTAGCCCAGCGGGCGGAAGATGCGGCCGACCTCCTTGCCCAGCGGCTCGACGATCTCGATCGAGTAGGCCTTCTTGACGATGCGCGAGAGCACCGAGATCTGGAAGCCCGATCCGGTGCCGACCTCCAGTGCCACGCTGTCGGCCTTGGGCTGGCAGAGCTGCGTCATGTAGGCCTGGCCGCGGTAGTCGCTGAGCGCCGAGCCGAAGCCGATGCGCCAGGGCTTGGACACTTCCTCGTAAGCGACCTGCGAGAACGCTGAGCGGGCCGCGAAGTCGTAGTGGTAGAACTCGCGCGGCACCTCGGCGAAGGCTCGCATCACCTCGGGATCGGCGGCGCCGAAATGGTGGAACAGCACGCTGTGAATGGTCGCCAGCGCACCCTTCTTGCGCGCCAGCGTGGCGGTCCATTGGTCGCGCGTCAGGGTCGTGGGCCGATCGCACGCCTTCATGGCAGCAAGATAGGAATCATAGGTCCAGGCGGCGGGCGGCGGTGACGGAACGGCCGACGCGGCCCCTGGGAAAACACCGCCGGCTGTTGCCAGCGACGAAAGCATGAATGATCTACGAAACATTATTTCCTCGTAAGCTGTACTCAATGCGGCCTGGCGCAGGGTGCGGCAAGGGACCGGCAGCGGCTGACATCAGCCGGCGCCGATCCATTGGACCGACGGTTGCGACAGGTACCCCGGCGTACGGGCGTCAACGGGATTATCCGGCCCGTACCCGAGCTGCCGGCAAAGTCAACAGAACCATGCCGTAAAGTAATATAGCAGCAAAAGGCAAGACCTTGAAGCCAATGGCTGCAGCCAAGAGGTTAGCCAGCGGCGTTGAGATCACGGAACAGGCGCCGTTGACGGCCCAGGCCCAGGGCAGGAACGACAGCCTTGAGCCCTGGAACTGGCCCAGGCCCAGGGCCATGGGCAGGCCCAGGGCCACCGACAGGGGCGCGGTCAGGCCCAGCACGATCACGATCTGCAGGCCGGCCGGCGCCGTGGCGGTCGCGGCCAGGATCGGGTCGAGGCCGAAGAACAGCAGTTCACTCCAGCCGACGATCACCGCCACGCTCAGCCCCAGGCCCAGCTTGGGGCGGCTGCGGTAGCGCTCGGCCAGGAAGCTGCCGAGGCCGGAAAAGACCAGCATGCCGGCCAGCACCAGGCCGAACGCCAGGACGCGGTCGTGCAGGTATTGGGCCGCCTTTTCGATCAGGTAGATTTCCAGGAACAGGAAGCCCAGCCCCAGGCCGGCGAAGTAGGCGGCCGCCCGCGCGAATTGGCGGACCGGCAGGGCGCCGCCGGCCGGCCGCACCAGGGGCAGCAGCAGCACCAGCAGCGCGATGACGACCGCCTGCACCAGCACCGCGATGTTGATCAGGTAGACGAGCTCCTCGCGCGGCACCAGCTCGATATGCGCGAGGATGGTGTCGAGGCGTCGCAACGGCAGCACGGCATTGAGGAACGGCCGGTCGATGGTCGGCGGCGCCAGGCGGAAGAAGCCGTGGTAGGGCGAGGGCGCACCGGCGAGGGCCGCGATGGCCTCTTCCATCAAGGCATCGCGCGCGCCGCCGCGGGTCTCGATCCTGTCGAACGACACCACCGGCAGCTCGTTGAACACGCGCACCGCGTCGGGATTGAGGCCGGGCAGATACACCGGATCGAACGAGCGCTGGTCGCAGAAACGGCGCGTGGCCTGCAGCGCGGCATCGGTCCATGGCGTGCGCGAGATCAGGATGCGCACGTTCCATGCCGAGCGATAGATCAGCAGGTGACGCTCCGGCTGCTCGATGCCGGCGGCGGCCATCGCGTAGCGCGCCGTGTGGAACATCTTCACGGCATAGACCGTGAACTCGCGGACCGAGACCGGCAGCGACAGAACGCCGTCGGGCGAGAGGTGGCGGATGTAGCCGGCCAGCACCTCGACGGCGAGGACCGCCTTGTTGGTATCGGACTGGGCGAGAAAATCGCGGCTGACGTCGACCAGATCAAACGGACCGGCGGCACCCACCGCCTCGACCGCGGTGGGGCTCAGGCCGCTGATCGTGACCTGGGGCAGGGGCGGGAAGTGCGGCGCCGGTCCCAGGCCGTCGCGCAAGGCGTGGCGCAGCACACGGTCAGGCTCCAGCACGGTGACGTGTTTGGCGCCGACGCCCAGCGCCTCGAGAATGCGGAAGCCGCCGCCGGCACCGACCAGCAATACGCGTTGCGGCCGGCGCAGACGGTAGGGCAGCGAGTCGAGCGCCGCGCCGAAATAGCCGGTGTCGAGGCGCGCGGTGCGCAGCAGCGAGGTCAAGCGGTTGCCGTCGGCATACAGGCCGAAGGCGCGCGGCAGCGTGGGTTCGGCCACCACGCCGGTATTATTGGACATGTCGAGATCGAGCCGCTCGGTGAAGTTGTCGAGCAGCATGTAGAGGCCCTTCGGCGACAGCCGGGTCGCCACCACCTTGCTGTCGGGCGCGTTCAGGGGGCCGAAGATTTCCTTGTACTCGTTGATGCGCGCCTGGTTGGCGAGACCCGCCAGCGCCCAGGCCACCGCCAGCGCGGCGAGCGTCATGGCCGCCGATCGCAGCCAGGCGCGGCCCTCGCCGGGCATCAGCAGTCCGGCCAGCGCCAGCGGCACCAGCAGCGCCGAGGTCAGGTCGAAGGGATGCATGACGAACATCAGCGCCAGCACCAGCGCCGCCCCGACGCCGGCGCCGGCAAGGTCGGCGCCATAGACGCGTCCGACGGCGTCGCTGTGCACCATGAAGTAGAGCGAGATCGTCAGCCCGACCAGGAAGAAGAAGGGGAACAGCGCGGCGTAGTACTTGGCGATGTTCAGCAACTGGTCGGCCCAGACCTGCTTGTTCTGCAGCTCAAGCGGGTTGAAGGGCACCAGGGTTGTGAAATGCCAGCCCAGCGCCATGGCCAGCAGCAGCAGCGGCGGCAGAGCCGGAAACAGCACGTCGGCATGGCGCACCAGCGGCCGCTGGAAGAGCGAGGCAATGATGCCGCTGGCCGCCAGGCCAACCATGGTCATCGAGATGACCCAGTAGCCATACTCCGACCAGCTGGCGATCGCGAAGTAGCGCGTCAGCGCGATCTCGAAGCCGATCGCCGCCATCGACACCAGGAACAGTGGCAGCAGACGCCCGGCCGTGGCACGCGTGGTCATATCGGTCGGCACCGGCGACAAACTCCCGATCCGGCGGGCGGCCGCCGCCCCGAGGCCGCCACTGTAGCCAACCTTGCGCTGCGGTGGAATGGCGGCGCGGCATCGGGCGCGCTGTGATCGCGCGCACGTGCGCGTGCCGGGAGCACGGCCCTCCGGTCCGCCCCCGAACGAGCCAGACGCCCGCGCTTGCCGGGCCTGCCTGGCCGGACCTG
This sequence comes from Alphaproteobacteria bacterium, assembly GCA_026126245.1. GTDB lineage: Bacteria > Pseudomonadota > Alphaproteobacteria > Reyranellales > Reyranellaceae > Vineibacter. Next base: position 4,435 of record JAHCJT010000069.1, on the reverse strand, counting down.
CCGCCGGTACTAGGCGCCGACGCCGGACGCCAGCGGGATCCAGATTTCAACGCCGCCCTGGCCAGTGTCGGGGTCGAATCCCGCGCCGTAGCGTTCGAAGAACGGCGCGTCCGACGCCGCAAGGCCGGAGCGCGCCAGCCAATGGTCCCAGATGGCCGTGAACGTCGCACGGATGGCGGCAACGTGGTCACGATGCAGGAAGATGGCGTAGGTCGCCGGCGCGATGCGCAGGCGCGCGAAATCGGCGGGCAAACGCGAGAAATCCGTGACCTCGACGCCGCAGATGTAGTCGGCATTGCCATCGTCGTCGCCATTGCAGATGACGCCGTAGGTCACCGCCCCGATCTGGCCCGGCACGTGGCCGATGTGCGGAGCGAAGCGCTGCCACTGCGCCGGCATGCCGGCCCGCGTCTCGTCGCGGTAGCGCTGGCCAAGGCCGGCGATCAGCAGGGGCTGGCGCGTCGTCTCGAGGCGTGGCGCTTGCGGCGCCGGCGGCGGGGCATCGGTCATCATGAAAGGCTCCACCAGCTCCAGATCGTCGAGGCAGCCCCGGGCGCGGACCGCCTCGGGCGTCCGGCCAAACTGGTCGCGGAAAGCGCGCGTGAAAGCCTCGTGCGAGGCGTAGCCGGCGTCCAGCGCCACCGCCAGAATGTCGGGCGCGCCGCCGACCAGCGCCCGCGCCGCCTCGCTCAGGCGACGGCCGCGGACATAGCGCATCACCGGCAGGCCGGTGACCGACGCAAAGCCGCGCGCCAGATGGTAGGGCGACACGCCGCTGCGGGCCGCGACGTCCTCCAGTGTGAGGGCGTCGGCGAAATGGCTTTCGACGTACCACAGGGCCTTGCGGACGGGCGTCATATGTTCTCGCTCCCGCGGGGGTCGCGCCTGTCTAGGCTGCCGGCGCCGGTGGCGCTTGACCGTTCTTGCGCGCTCGCCGCGACGCACCGCCGGCTTGGCTGCCGCGCGCCCGGCCCGTGCCTGGCCCGGATTTATATCTGCCGGCATGCGGCGGTCCGCAAATTGCTTTCTGCCTCCTGCCGGCCTGGTGGCGTGCGGCCGGTGGGTGGCGCGGCGATCGACATTGCCGGTCGTCGCCGGACAGGCCTAGTGTTGGCGCAGCAACGGCGGCGGGGGCCGCGTTGGAGGGGGACATGATCGCATTTGGTCGGATGGCGCTTTGGGCAGCCAGCATCGCGGCGGGGCTGGCACTGTCGGCCTCGGCACTGGCACAGAAGACGCTGCGCGTGGTGATGCACTCCGATCTCAAGAGCTTCGATCCGATCTGGAGCGGCGCCTACATCGTACGCAACCACGGCTATCTCGTGTGGGATACGCTGTTTGCGATGGACGAGAAGTTCCAGATCAAACCGCAGATGGTCGACAAGTGGTCGACCAGCGACGATGGCCTGGTGTGGACCTTCACGCTGCGCGACGGGCTGGAGTGGCAGGACGGCACCCCGGTCACCACCGATGACGTCATCGCCTCGCTGAAGCGCTGGGCGGCGCGCGACTCGATGGGCCAGAAGCTGGCGCAGGCGCTGAAGGAGTGGCAGGCGGTCGACGCCAAGACCTTCCGCCTGGTGTTCAAGGAGAAGTTCGGTCTGGTGCTGGAGTCGCTGGGCAAGCCCAGCGTCGCCGTGCCCTTCATCATGCCCAAGCGGCTGGCCGAAACCGATCCGTTCAAGGCGATCGAGGAGGTCGTCGGCTCCGGCCCGTTCATCTTCAAGAAGGACGAATGGAAGCCGGGCGAGAAGGTGGTCTACGTCAAGAACCCGAAATACAAGCCGCGTGCCGAACCGGCCTCGGGGCTGGCCGGCGGCAAGGTGGCCAAGGTCGACCGCGTCGAGTGGATCTGGATTCCCGATCCGCAGACCCAGGTCAATGCCCTGATCAACGGCGAAGTCGACATGCTGGAGATCGTGTCCAACGATCTGATGCCGCTGCTGGAGAAGGAAAAGGACATCACCGTCGTCAAGAGCAGCGTCGGCAACCAGTACATCTTCCGGCCCAACTGGCGGGTCGCGCCGTTCGACAACCCCAAGATTCGCCAAGCCGCCGCCATGGCGCTCAACCAGGAGGATTTCCTCAAGGGCATCATCGGCGATCCGCGGTTCTACCGCACCTGCAAGTCGCTGTTCCCCTGCGGCTCGCCGCTGGCCACCGACGCCGGCATGAAGGGCTGGATCGAGGGCAATGCTGCTAAGGCGCGCGAGATGCTGAAGGAGGCGGGCTACGACGGCACCGTCGTGGTGATCCCCTATCCCACCGACCTGCAGGTGATCGGCAACATGGGGCCGATCGCCAAGTCGCTGCTGGAAAAGGCCGGCTTCAAGGTCGAGGTGCAGCCGAGCGACTGGCAGAGCATGGTCAACCGGCTGATCAGCAAGAAAGGGCCGCCGTCGGAGGGCGGCTGGACGGCGTTCCTGACCAGCTGGAGCCACGTCGACATCCTCGATCCGCTGATGACGCCGTCGCTGGTCTCGACCTGCGAGAAGGCGCGCGCCGGCTGGCCGTGCGACGAGAAGATGGAGAAGCTGCGCGACGCCTATGCGCGCGAGACCGATCTCGCCAAGAAGAAGGCGATCGCCGAGGAAGTGCAGGTCTACAACCTGCAGGCCGTCACCCATGTCTGGCTGGGCGAGTGGTTCGGCGCCGCCGCCTTCCGCAAGAACATCAGCGGCTGGCTGACGCCGCCGGTGACGGTGTTCTGGAACATCGAGAAGAAGTAGGGTAGGCGAGCCGGCCTTGTTCCGGGTGACGCCGCGGCGTCGCCCGTCCACGCGTGCGACAGCTCAGACCGTGATGCCGTTGGCCTTCAGGACGTCGAGCAGCGGCGTCTTGTAGCTCGTGCCGTCCGGCGCCGACTGGGCGGGCGTGCGCGGCGTGGTGAACGCGGACTTGATCATCCCGTCCCACTTGGTCTGGCCCGGGCCGTTTTCGCCGTGGTCGGACTCCGTCACGCTGTCGTACTTGTTGATGATCTTCTGCTCCGTGCCGTTGTACTTTTTCAGGATCGGCGCGACGTCAAGGTTCAGCGCGGCCTGGTTGGCGTAGGTCTTCGCCTTCAGTTGCATCAGGTCGATGAAGAGATCGCGCGCGATCAAGGCCACGATGTCGTAGTGCCCTTGCTCGTGCTTGAGGATCTGGGCCGGCGTCCGCAGCTTCTTGGCGTTGATCTCGTCCATCTTCTTCCAGCTCTTTGCGGCGTTGAAGGTGATGGTGATCGTGATGTTGTCGTTCATCACCGACATGCCGGAGGCGGCATCCTTCACCACGGTCACCGCCGGCAGCGAAAACGACGCGCTGGTGAAGGCGAGATGCGTGCTGCCGGCCGGAGGCGTGCCGACGAAGTCCGTCCAGGCGAGAGTTTTGAAGAGGCCGACCAGCTGTGAGGCCACGGATAGTTCCTCCTGGGGAATGGCGAAATCTCTGCGCAGGCGGCGGATCCCGACCATGCCGGCGACCGCCGCGACGCGGTTGGCAGTGTACCGCACCTTCGGCACCGCGTGGTCGCCTTTGTTCGATCGCCGCGCCCATGCGGCCGTTCGCGACGGGGCCCCCGCGGCATGTCGGCTTCTTGTCGTGCACTTATTGCCTGCAAGGGCGGTTGCGGTCGTCGTGACTTGGAAAATTGCGTCAGCCGGCAAGAGGATCTGACCGCTCGGCCCCCCCAAACGGCTCGTCGGGAAACCTCAACAGCGATGGACTTGGCGCCCGGTCGGCGGTACGATTTTCTGATCTAAAATAGAAAACGCGCCCCAAGGCGCCGGCGGAGGAAGCCATGACTGACCATCCGAGCGACGCGCACATCACGCACGACCCGGCCTACAAGGTCGTGGCGCCGGACGACTTCCCGGCCATGATCGACGTCGACCGCTACGAGACGCGCACGGATGCCTTCGACGGCATCATCGGCCAGACGCACGATCACTTCTGGGACCCGTTCAACCCGGCCTATCTCGACTACGCCACGCCCTTCGACGTGACGCGCGAATACATCATGCCGCCCGAGCGGGTGCCGGAGCTGAATTCGGCCGTCAAGGACAGGCTGGACGAGGGCCAGAAGATCCGCCTGGCCAACAACATCACCCGCTTCCGCATGTCGGGCATCCTGCACGGCGAGCAGGGCGCGCTGTCGCTGTCGGCCTCGCTGTGCGACATCCTGCTCGATCCCGGGGCGCAGGAATACGCCGCCAACCAGGCGCGCGAGGAGGCGCGCCACGTCGCCGGCTTCGGCCGCTACATCCAGGCGCGCTGGGGCAAGCCCTATCCCTGCAGCGACGAGCTGGGCAAGTTCCTCAACGAGATCGTGCTGTCGCCGATCGTCTACAAGAAACTGATCGGCATGCAGGTGATGCTCGAGGGCCTTGCCATGGGCGCCTTTGCCGACACCTTCACCTACACCCGCGATCCGCTGCTCAAGCGGCTGGTCCAG
>JAHCJT010000068.1 GCA_026126245.1 Alphaproteobacteria bacterium | reverse complement strand
GGAAGCCGGCCTGATGCACGCGCTCCAGCCCGTCGAGCAGCGGCGGCAGCAGGCGCGCCAGCGCTGGCTGGGTCATATAGCCGTCGCGCTCGAGGCGGGCCTCCATGGTCTCGCCGCGCACCAGCGCCATGACCATGTAGGCCGTGCCGTTGGCCTCGAGGAACTCGAAGACGTTGACCACGCCGGGCGCGCCGGTCAGGTGGGCCAGGGTCTGGGCCTCGGCCAGGAAGCGCTCGCGGCCCCACAGGAAAACCTCGGCCAGCTTGGTGGAGCGCGGCAGCACGACAAGGTCGGCCTGGCGGGCCGCAAACTGCACCGGCAGGTATTCCTTGAGCGCCACGTCGCGGCCCAGCAGCGTATCGCGAGCGCGGTAGGTGATGCCGAAGGCGCCGGCACCGAGCACCTCGACGATCTCGTACTTGCCGACGCGCACGCCGGGCACGAGGGTGGTGAGGCTGTCGGTGCGCGCCGCCGCCGGCGCGCCGGGGCCGGTCAAAGGCCGTAGGTCGTCAGACACGCTCGCCTTCTCCCTGGGCTGCGAGCAAAAAAAAAGTTTCGCCTGATGACGCCACCAATACAAGCCCTTAGGGCATCACCCGCCGGATGGTCCCAACCGCTTGATCGACAACCCCAAACCGGCCGGACCGGCCTTGCCGTCGGCCGCCATGCGCGACAGGCTGCCCTGCCCCGGCCATCGCCGGACCGGAGATCCCCCGTGACCGTCGACTTCCTGCTGACCTCATTCATTGTCGTCATCGCGCCCGGCACCGGCGTGCTCTACACGCTGGCCACGGGCCTGACCCGCGGCGCCCGCGCCAGCATCGTGGCGGCGTTCGGCTGCACGCTCGGCATCGTGCCGCACATGGCGGCCGCGATCCTCGGGCTGGCGGCGCTGCTGCATGCCAGCGCGGTGGCCTTCCAGACCTTCAAATACCTCGGCGTGGCCTACCTTCTATACATGGCCTGGAACACGCTGCGTGAACGCGGCACGTTGTCGGTGCAGGAAAAGACCGGCGCCCGCTCTGCCATCCAGACAACAGTCGAGGCCGTCCTGGTCAACATCCTCAATCCCAAGCTGTCGATCTTCTTTCTGGCCTTCCTGCCGCAGTTCGTGCGTGCCGACGAGGCCCAGCCGCTGGCCCGCATGCTGGTCCTGAGCGCCGTCTTCATGTTGATGACGTTCGTGGTTTTCATCGGCTACGGGCTCTTCGCCGCGGCCATCCGGGACCGCGTGATTTCCCGTCCCCGCGTCCTGGCCTGGATGCGCCGCAGCTTTGCGGCCGCGTTCGCCGCGCTGGGCGCCAAACTGGCCTTCGCCGACCGCTAACTGCGGCCCCCCAATATGGAACATTCTCGGCAATAAAAAATGCGATATTACAATAACTTAAGTGGATATTCTGAAGGCATTAGATTATCTCAATTTTTCTGAGAATTGGTTTTCAACATATTGAATTTAATCACTTTATGCCCGATTGACCCGCCGTGATAGGCAGAGGCAGCCAAATTTAATTTTATTCAAAATCAACCAATTGGATATCTATTTGAGTATATTGGTTAAGTTTTTTACAATAATTTCACGAATTCTTAGAAATCACCATTTTCTACATTCTTTTCAATAATATATAGGATTTTCCTAACCTTCAACGAGCATCGGAACGCGCTTTTCTCCACGGCAAGATCGGCCGCCTGCCTGCCGCAACCCGCCGACGTTTTGCGGATCTGGCATGGTCTGATCGACCGTCCTCGTGAGAAGCCCGTGTCGGGGGAACGGAGTGATGAAGGCCTTGAGGCTCTTGCGCGCGACACTGGCCGCCGTTGGGACGGCAGCCAGCAGCGTGTGCGCGAGCCTCGGCACCATGCCCGCGCTGCTGCGCGACCGCCGCGGCGCCTCGGCCATCCTCGTCGGCCTGTCGGCCCCGGCCCTGCTGGGCGGCCTGGCGCTCAGCGTCGATGTCGGTACCTGGTATCTCCAAAAGCGCAAGCTGCAGCAGATTTCCGATACCGCCAGCCTCGGCGCCATCAGCGTGCTGCGCAGCGGCGGCTCGGTGGAACTGGCCCGACGTGCCGCGCTGCGGGATGCCGAACGCAACGGCTTCGAGCCCAGCGACTCCTCCAGCCTGACGGTCAATGTGCCGCCGGTGCAGGGGCCCAACGCCGGCAACCCCGACGCCGTCGAGGTGGTCGTGGCCAAAAAGCTGCCGCTGCTGTTTGCCGGCTATTTCCTGGCCGACGGCAATACCGTCCAGGCACGCTCGGTGGCGATCTACAACGCGTCGACTGCCGGCGCGCCGCGCCGCAACCTTGAGGTGGCGCTGATCCTCGACGTCAGCGCCTCGATGGCCGGGCCCAGCGAAATTCCGGGCGTGTCCAAACTGAAGGCCATGCAGGAGGCCGCCAAGAAGGTCGTCGACGTCGTCGTGCAGGACAAGCAGGAGCCCTTCTCCACCCGCGTCGCCATCGTGCCCTACGGCACCGCTGTCAGCGTCGGCGATACATACTTCAGGGCCGTGACCAACAGCCAGTCGTCGACGTGGTCGGCCGTGATCGAGCGTACCGGCGCGTCGGCCTTCACCGACGACGCACCCGGCCCCGGCAGCTACTTCCCGGACTACCAGATCGTCAGGGACGGCCTGAGAGGCCGAAAGCTGACGGTCGAAATGATCCCGCAAACCAAACAGGTTGCCGTCAACCCGCTGTCCGCCGACAAGGACCAACTGCAGCGCACCATCGACGGCTTCCAGGCCGAGGGCAAGACCGCCGGCCATATCGGGCTCGCCTGGGCCTGGAATGTCCTGTCGCCGAAATGGGGCCACATCTGGTCGGCCGACGGCGCGCCGACCGACTACGACAGCGACAAGACGTTCAAGGTTGCCGTGCTGCTGTCCGACTTCGACATGACCGTCACGTATACCGACGCGAACGGCACGGCGTCGGATCAGGCGATGACGCTATGCAGCCGCATGAAAGAGGCCGGGATCACGATCTACACGCTGGGGTACCGCGTGCCGACGGGCAATGCCACGGCCGCGCGGCTGTGGCAGGGTTGCGCCAGCGATTCCGACAAGGTCTATTCGGCGCAGACCGCCGAGGAGCTGATCGCCGCCTTCGCCGCGATCGCCCAGTCCGCCGCCGGTCAGGTGATGACGCTCACACCCAGGCTCGCCGAATAATGGCGCGGCGAGGCATGGCGCGTCGGCTCCGGCCGCCGGAACACCGATCGCAGGCCGGCTGCCGGCCATGAGCGCGACCGAAACGACCATCGAGGCCGCCGGTACGCGCCGCCCGTGGCGGCGCTGGAGCCGGTTCGCGCCGGCGATCCTTGCGGCGGTGCTCGGCGTATGGGCGACGATCGCCGTGTTCCTGGCGGTAGATCGCGGTGACGAGCAGCGCGTGGCGGGCGAGTTGCAGGTGCGCGCCGAATGGCGCGCCCGCGGCGTGGAAATCGAGCTCTATCGCGTATCGGTGCCGGTCGCGACCATGGCCGCTCACTTGTCAGCCATCGAGGATATCGACCAGAGCGGGTTCGAGACCTTTGCCCGACAAGCCGCGACATCCGGAATCCCGATGTCATCGATGGCGTGGCGGCCGCTGGTCGCGGCCGCCGATCGCGGCGACTTCATTCGTGGCGTGCGGCAGAAACACTACCCCTCCTTCGAGATCGTCGAACCGCGGCCGGCACCCGGCCTGGCCGACCGTCCGGAACCTGGCGACGAATTTCCGGTCCTGCACGAAACCCGCTTCGACGGACGTCCGGTGCTGCGCGGCATCGCCCTGCGCTGGGACCCGCGCCTGTGGAAGGCGGCGATGGAGGCGCGCGACGAGGGACAACCGCGCACGACGCTGCCCCTGCGGCCGCTCGGCGTCGAGTCCGGCGATACCGCCATCGTCCTGGTCTGGCCGGTCTACCGTGGCGGCCATGTGCCCGCCTCCATCGCGCAACGGCGCGAGGCGCTGCGCGGCTTTGTCACCGCCGTCTACCCGGTGCGCGCGGTGCTGGGCATCGTCATGCGCCAGCCGCCATCACCGATCGAGAACATACGCTTCTTCGTCACGCAGGTGGAACAGGACGGCGAATACACGGCGACGGAGGTCGCCAGCTACGTCGCCACCGAGCAGACCGTCGGCCCGGCGCTTGAAATCGCCGGCCAGCTCGCGCCCGGCGCGATGCGCATCCATCGCACGATTTCCGTCCACGGCCAGGTCTGGCAGCTGCTGCTCACCTATCCCGCGGCCGTCGTCGACGACCTGCGGTCGTCATCGCGCTGGGGCTGGCTGGCCGGCATGCTGCTGGCGACCCTGGCGGTGGTCTACTATCTCGTCGAAGAGCGATCGCGGCGCGGCGCCGTCGAGCATCTGGTCGCCGAACGTACCGCGGCGCTGAGCGCGGCCTACGGCGACCTGCAGCGCGAATCGCGGGACCGCGAGTCGGCGCAGCGCGCCCTGCTCGAAACCGGAGAAACGCTGCGCGCCCTGGTCGACGGCTCGGCACATGCCGTCGTCGCCGTCGCGCCGGACCGCAGCATCATGCTGTGGAACAAGGCGGCCGAGACGATCTTCGGCTACGGTGCCGCCGACGTGGTCGGCAAGCTCTTTCCCATGACCGTGAGCAGCGGCCAGGCGGCGTTCGACGCCCTGTTCGCCAACGCCTGCGCCGGCCAGGTCGAAAGCAACGTGCGGTTCGCCTGCCTGCGCCGCGACGGCACGCCGGTCGAGGTGCGTTGCGGCGGCGCGCCGTTCTACGACGGCGCCGGCAAGCTGCGCGGCGTGGCCTACATGCTCGAAGACGTCACCGAGCAGCTGGCGACCGAGGCGATGTTGCGCCAGTCGCAGAAGATGGAGGCCATCGGCACGCTGACCGGCGGGCTGGCGCACGACTTCAACAACCTGCTGACCATCGTGACGCTCAACCTCGAGACCATTCTCGATCTTGAGTCGGATCCGGCGCTGCGCGAGCGCGCCGACCGGGCGCTAACCGCGGCCGAACGCGGCGGCGAGCTCACCCGCCAGCTGCTGACCTTCGCCCGCAAGCAGCCGCTGCAGCCGCGTGCCGTGGACCTCAACAAGCTGCTGGCCGGCACGGTCAAGCTGCTCGACCGGACGCTGGGCGAGCAGGTCGTGCTGCGTTTCGAGCCGGCGGCCAGCCTGCCCAGCATCGTGATCGACGGTGCGCAGCTTGATTCAGCGATCGTGAACCTGGCGGTCAACGCCCGTGACGCCATGCCCGGTGGCGGCCTGCTGACGCTGAAGACGCAGCTGGTGGAGCTGCACCGACCCGAGATCGCCCAGCCCGCCGACGTGCCGGCCGGCCGCTATGCCGTGGTCGAGCTGGCCGACACCGGATCGGGCATGTCGCCGGAGGTGCTCAAGCGCATCTTCGAGCCGTTCTTCACCACCAAGGGACCCGGCAAGGGCACCGGTCTGGGCCTCAGCATGGTGTTCGGCTTCGTGCGCCAGTCGCACGGCTACACCACCGTGCGCAGCGTCGAGGGCCGCGGCACCACGTTCCGGCTCTACCTGCCGCTGGGCGATGCCGTCGCATCCGCCGCGACCGGCGACGCGCCGGCCACGACCGCGCCGACCAAGGGCGGCAGCCAGAAGATCCTGGTGGTCGACGACAACGACCAGATCCGCAAGGTCATCGTCAGCCAGCTCGCGACCATGGGCTACCGTCCGATCGAGGTGTCATCGCCGATGGAAGCGCTGCGCCTCATCGACAGCGACGACGACATCGACCTGCTGTTCACCGACATCATCATGCCCGGCGGCATGAACGGCTACGAGCTCGCGCGCGCCGCCCGCGCCCGGCGTCCCGGCCTGGCGGTGCTGACCAGTTCGGGCTTCCCCGGCGACGAGGCGGCCGCCGACGATCCGGAAGCCGCCAGCCTGCCGATGCTGCCCAAGCCCTATCGCCGCGAGAAGCTCGCCGCCGCCGTCGCCGACGCGCTGACGCAGAAACCGCACGCGGCGCCGGCCGAGCCGGTCGCGGGCTGACGCCTGCAGCCATGCCACGTTGGGCCGCACTGGCGTGGATTGGTTCGCCGTCGGGGGCACTTTGGCCGTCATGGCACGGCAACCCGGATCGCGATGCCGGTGATATCGCTCGTCACAAGGCCAAGTTCGCGGTCGCGCCGCGATTTTGGGCGATCGCCGGGTAGACCATGGCACTGAATTGAACGAGCAGGATCAGGAGTACTGGACAGGCGTAGCGGCGAATGGCCAGCCAGACACTGGCCGGCGACTGCAGATTCAGGTTGGCCAAGCGGTACAAACGTGGACTCCTCGCCATAAGCGGCGGCATCGTTTGCGCCAGCCACCTGAATTCCTTGACAGGAATCGATGGCACATCGGGTTCGGCCACTTGCCAGCTCCTGGTTGCGACCACGTTGCGGTCGCCCGTCGCAGCGCTCCTGGCGACAATGAGGCCTGGTGAGACTCAAGGCCGCAACGTGTCCGCAAGAGCCCAATCCCCTACCAAGCTCTCCGTCAACGACGGCGACCTTTCCGGCCCCCATGCCGACCACGCAGGGCCATCACAAGCGTGACCTGACTCTGTCGACTATCGCGGGGTGCAAGGCGTCGCCACGCCGGGATGTCGGAAAGAGGCCTTACGGATGGCCCGACACCGTGCCGTTCACGAGAGCGTTCTGTCGCGGCGATACGGGCAGCTGCCGACGCTCCAGCTGGACGCGATGCGCATAGTCCCACTCGAACAGAGAGCCGGTATGCGTCACGATGCGCCGCAACCAGGGGATCGCGTCATACCGTGTCACCAGCGATCCGATGCCCATCATGGCCATGCGCTTGCCGGCAACTCGTCCATATGGGGCATGCTTGTCGGTCGCCCCATCCGCCTCGGCTTCCTCGGCCTCGACGTGCTCAAGGAAGTCTTCAGCGGGGCTGCGCAGGCGGTGACCGACCTCATGCGCGGCCGTGAATTGCCGATAGGTGGCGCCGTCCCGCTCCCGGATTTTCACGTCGAGGTCCTCGTTGCTGATCCTGAGCGAGCGGGAGCGGAACTGCTGGTTGGCGGGCGCGGCCAGCCGCGCCACCTCCATGCGGCTGTGCGGCGTCGCGGCGAGACTGCCATCCAGCAGTTCGATCTCCAGGCCACAGCGCACATGCGCTGGCACACCGGGTGAACTGATGAAATCGCGCCATGCCGCGTCGCTAAGGCCGCCAGACTCCGGCCCGGGTTCCGGCGGCAGCAGGATGAGCTGGTTGTTCCAGGCCGTCTCCACGACCCTCTTGAAACGGATCTTGAAGGCGTTGAACTCGGCCTGCTCCCAGCCGCGGCACCGAAATGGTTTGCCGTTGGCGTCGAAGACGATGCCAGTACGTGCCGCCGCTGCCGCAGGGGTCGGCGCGAGGAATTCGACCCATACCGGGGTTCGCCGGGCACTTCCCGGCGGCGGTTGCGCCGCGGGGTCGCGCGCGATCAGCCTCAGCTTGAGTCGGATTGTCATCGTCGCCGGCTGACCCGGCGTCGCCGCATGTATCACCGAGTCGTAGTTGTCGCTCTTGATCGCCGGCTGTCGGATCATCGTTGATAGCCTCCGTTCGGACCTAGCCATCAAAGAACCAACAAGGCAGTGTAGCACAAATTCCCCAAAAAATTAGCTAATACTCACTTTTATTTTTGCCCGCCTCCCTCACCCGCCTCAGCCGCCAGCCCCAGCTGGCGCACCGCACCTGCTGCCTGAACTTCTCCCGTGCGTCCCGACACAGGACGTTGTCTGACCCGCTATGCCGCGGTGGCCGGTGCGCCACGAACCAGCCGGTCAGGTGCCGCAACAAGGGGATGCGGGGAAACGCGCTTCCGGCATCAGGGGGCCACGGGGCGCGCCATGATCGCCACCGGCGTCTAGGTCCTGGCGGCGATCGAGCCGTGGAAGCGAGACAGGAAGGCCTGCGTGCGCGGGTTCTTCGGCTGCAGCAGCACCTCCTCCGCCGCCCCATGCTCGACCACCTGGCCTCCATCCATGACGACGACATGGTCGGCCACGTCGCGCGCGAAGTTCATCTCGTGCGTCACCACGATCATGGTCGTGCCCTCGGCGGCGAGCTGTTTCATGACGTCGAGCACCTCGCCCACCAGTTCGGGATCGAGCGCCGACGTCACCTCATCGAACAGCATGAGTTGCGGCTCCATCGCCATCGCGCGTGCGATCGCAACACGCTGCTGCTGGCCACCCGACAGCTCGCGGGGATAGCGCTCGGTGAAGGCGCCGAGGCCGACCTTGGCCAGCAGGTCACGCGCGATCGCCTCGGCCTGGGCCGTCGGCATCTTCTTCACGATCACCGGGCCCGACATCACGTTGCGCAGCGCCGTCATGTGCGGGAACAGGTCGAATTGCTGGAACACCATGCCGATGCGCGCGCGGAAGCGCGCGAGGTCGCGGCCACGCGGCATGGTGTGGCGCTTGCCGAAATCGATGCTGCGTTCGCCGACCTGCAGGGTGCCTGCCGACGGCTCCTCGAGCAGGTTGATGCAACGCAGAAAGGTCGACTTGCCGCAGCCCGACGGGCCGATGATCACCACTGCCTGGCCGCGCCGCACATCGAGAGACACGCCGCGCACCGCCTCGACCGCGCCGTAGCTCTTGCGCAGGCCCTCGACGCGCACCATCACGTCATTGGTCAACGCGCGCCTCCAGCCTCGCCGCCCACAGGGTCAGCGGATATAGGACGACGAAATAGGCGATCGCCACCGAGGTATAGACCTCGAGCGGCCGGAACGTGTCGGAGACGATGATCGAGCCGGTGTACATCAGGTCAGGGATCGCCACGACGTAGAGCAGCGAGGTGTTCTTGAGCTGGATGATCGACTGGTTGACGAAGGGCGGCACCATGCGCTTGATCGCCTGCGGCAGGATGATGTGGCGCATCATCTCGCCGCCGGTCATGCCCAGCGCGCGCGAGGCCTGCCACTGGCCCTTGTCGATCGAAATGATGCCGCCGCGGAAGATCTCGGTGGAAAAGGCGCCCATGTAGAGCGTGAGCCCGATGCCGGCGGCGAACCAGGCCGGCAGCTCGACCTGCAGCACGATCGGCAGCGCGAAGTAGAACCAGACGATCTGCACCAGCAGCGGTGTGCAGCGAAACAGCTCGACGTAGAAGTGGATCGGCAGCGTCACCCAGCGGCGGCGATAGAGCAGCAGCATGCCGCAGATCACGCCGATGATCAGTCCGCCCAGCACCGTTCCCGCGGAATAGGCCAGGGTGACGGCCAGGCCCTTCACCCAGAAATGGGCGTAGTTGACGACGAGGCTGAAGTCCCACTTGTACGGCATCGCCTTCTCAGAAGCGGTCGGGCCTGAACGGCGCGAGATCGACGGTGGTCGGCTTGCCGGCTGCCAGCTCGGCCACCAGCCTGCCGGTGATGCCGGCCATGGTCAGGCCGAGATGATCGTGGCCGAAGGCGAAGAAGGCGTTCCTGTGCCGCGGCGAGCGGCCGATCACCGGCTTCGAATCGGGATGCGACGGCCGCGGCCCCATCCACTTCGATGCCGGCTCGCCTTTCAGTCCCGGCAGCAGCTGCTTGGCGTGGCGCATGACCATGTCCGCAATGCGCATGTCGGGAGCCGCGTCCGGCGCGGCGAATTCGGCCGCGCCGCTGGCCCGAATGCCGTCGTGCATGTCGGCCAGCGAGATGCTGCGATCGACCGACGTGATGGCGCGCCGCAGGCCGAAGCCGGGATCGGCGAACATGACATGATAGCCGCGCTCCGCCTCAAGCGGCACGGCGGTGCCGAGCTGCTTCGCCAGCGGCCGCGACCACACGCCGGCGGCGATCACCACCTGGTCGACGTCGAGCGTGCCCGTGTCGGTGACGATCTTCGTCGGTCCTGACGGGCCGATCTCGAAGCCTTTGACCTCGGCCTGCACGATCTCGCCGCCGCGGCGCACGAAATCCTGGGCGAGCGCGCTGCACAGCCGGAAGGGATCGATGGTGCGATGGACGTCGGGCAGCGACACCGCCCTGACCACGGTCTTCGCCAGTGCGGGTTCGATCTGGCGCGCCTCGTTGCCGTCGAGGATGTCCATGTGCACGCCGTGGCGGCGACGCAGGTCGAGGGCGTAGGCGGCGCCCGCGAAAGCCGCCTCGCTCTCGAAGACCATCAGCAGGCCGTCGCCCTTCACCCATTGCTCGGCGCCGGCGTCCTCGATCAGCGGCGCATAGCCCTCATGGACGTGCAGCAGCAGCGACTGGCGCGCCGCGGCGATCGCCTCGACGCGGGCGCGGCGCGAATTGGCAATGGAGCTCAGGAACCAGGGCAGCGCGCCGGGCACGTGACTCCAGCGCAGTTTCAGCGGCGATTCGCTGTCGAGCAGCATCTTGGGCACCTTCTTCAGAATGCCCGGCATGGCGAAAGGCACGCACGAGGCGGTGCCGAAGCTGCCCGCGTTGCCAAACGAGGCGCCACGGCCCGGCTCGCCCTTCTCGACGAGCCGGACCTTGAAGCCCTCGCGTTGCAGGTGACGCGCGCAACAGACGCCGACCAGACCGGCGCCTATCACGGTGAACGACTGAGACATCAATCAGTTCGGCGAGAACGACACGGTCGGCGGGATCTCGTCGATGCCCAGGGTCTTCAGCGACTCCTTCATGCGCCGTTCATTGTGCCCCAGCAGGATGTTCCACTCCGCCCAGCGGTTGAGGAATTTCTGCCAGCGCTGGTCTTCCTCGTTGCGCAGGCCGATATAGCCGGGCAGCGCCACGCGCGGCGTCGGGTTGACGAAGTCGCCCAGGCCCGGGTTCTTGGTCTTCATCACCATGCTGGCCAGGACCGTGGTGGTGAAGGCGTCGGCGCGGCCCGACGACACGGCGAGTGCCACCTCGGAGATGTTCTTGAACTCCACGCGCGTGGCCTTGGGTGCCATCTTGCGCAGCAACAATTCATCGGACGTGCCGGTCATGACCGCGACCTTGACGCCCTCCTTGTTGTAGTCGGCCCATGTCTTGCCGTGAAACTTCGGGTTGTTCACCGTCACCCACTCGATCCAGTAGATCGGGCCGGCGAAGTCGATCGCGGTGGCGCGGATCGGCGTCGCCTGCAGGCCGAAGTTCATGTCGACCTTGCCGGCCTGCAGCGACAGCACGGCCTCGCCGAAGCCGCCGACCTCGACCGGCACGAACTTGACCTTGAGCTCGTTGGCGATGTCCTTGCCCATCTCGACCATGGCGCCGACCCACTCGCCGCTGGCCTTGTCGCGCAGGAAGTACGGCGGGTACTCGAAGACGCCCATGCGTACCTGACCCGTGCGCTTGATCAGCTCCCAGGTCGACTCGGTCTTCTGCTGCGCCTGCGCCGGCAAGGCGAGCGCGGCGGCCAAGCCAGCGGCCGCGAATGCGAGGCTACGACGTCGGATCCCCATGGTGTTCTCCTCATCGACGCGTTGTTCGTCTTGCTTTGCGCCGGTCTTCGCCGGTCTGCACGCTGAGCGCCCGAGGAGGCGAAACGCTCCGCGAACTCTAGATATCGCGCTCAATGTCCGTCAAGCAATTGGCTTGCCAAACGCCGGATGCGCGGCAACTCTCATGTACGCGTGGCGATCGCGTAGTGCCGGACGCGATCCTCGTCAACCCGCACGCCCAGGCCCGGCGTGCGCGGCACGACCACCCGGCCGTTGGCGATCGGAAACGCTTCGGCCAGCAGGTCGCGCTCGAGGAAGTACTTGGCCTGGTAGAACTCGCAGCCCAGCGAGATGTTGGGCGTGGCCGCGATCATGTGCGTGCCGGCGAGATGGGCGATGCCGGTCTCGAACATGTCGCCGCCGTAGCAGGCGATGCCGGCGGCCTCGCAGATCGCCGCCACCTTGCGGCCGGCCATCATGCCGCCGTGCTTCATGATCTTGATGCTGACCAGGTCGGCCATGCGGCTGGCGGCAACCAGCAGCGCATCGCTCGTCGTGAACACGCTCTCGTCGGCCAGGACCGGCGTATCGAGCGTGCGGGTGATCTCGGCCAGCGCGGCGCGATGATGGCCCGGCACGGGCTGCTCGATGAACGTCGGCCTGAAGGCTTCGACGTCGCGGAGCTGGCGGATCGCCTCGTGCGTGTCCATGCCCTGGTTGTAGTCGATACGCAGCTCGGCATCGGCGGGCAGCTCCTTGCGGAAGCGCTCCATGCGCTTGAGGTCTGCGGCATGGCCCGCGAAGCCGGTCTTCATCTTGAAAAGCCGGAGACCTTCGCCGTACAGCCGCTGGACCATGTCCATGTCGCGGTCGACGTCCGGGTCGGCGACCGAGAACGACAGCGGGATGTCGTCGCGGCAACGGCCGCCGAGCAGCTCGGCCACCGGCAGGCCGCAGGCCTGGCCGACGATGTCGAACAGCGCCATCTCCATCGCCGCCTTGGCCTCGGGATGACCGACGACCGCATGGTCGGCCGCCGCCATGAGGGCCTCGATGCGATGCGGATCGGCGCCGATCAGCAGCGGCCGCAGATAGACATCAAGCGCCGCGGCGTTGGCCTCGATGGTGCCGGTGAACACCGCCCAGGGCGCCGCGTCGCCCCATCCGGTGACGCCGGCATCAGTATCGAGCCTGAGGATCGCGTTCTTCACGGTACCGGCCACATCGCCCGAACCATGGCGCCGCATCAGGCGCACCGGGATCTCGGTGACATAGACCGTCACAGCGGTGATCTTGATCTTGTTCATGCCCCGAACCTGTGTGAGCCAAGACTTCCCATGTGTCCCTCTCCGCGGAGATTGACCCTGCCTCGGAACGGCCGGGTGCACAATCGGATGGTGGCCCGATCCCGGAGAACCAGTCCATGTTGCGGTTGGCGTCTTGACTGTCACCGGCCCTCGGAGGAGCCGTAGGGCTATCGCAGATGGAGATCTTGCCGTGATTTTCCATCGTCCTGAGCGCAGTGAAGGACCTCCGGGGCGGTAGCGGTCGTCGCCGGTGATGGCCTGCAGCCGCTCCAGGATGGCGTGCGTCTCCTTCACGCTCATCGCGTCGGCTGGAGCAAAGGTCACCGTCGTCTTCGACCTGGCCGCTCGGCGTTATGCGGGAATGTTGCCACCGCTCAAGCTGACCCGCCTTGCGTTCCGGTCGTTTGTAGCTACCATTGTACATGGTGCCGGCCCAACGCTGGTGCCGAGCCATCTGAGGTGCTCCGCATCTCGCGGGTCGAGTCGGAGCATATTGTGGCGAGTAGGTACACGACGGCGGGCGTTGGCCAGGACCGGCAGTGTTCCCGCGGGCTTGCCGGCTGTCGTCGACGGCGCATAGCCGACTGTATGTCTTGTCGGGCTTCCAGGCCACGATGCCAGCTGCGTCATCCGTCTTGGCCGCAAGCCCGTTGGCGGGTCTTAGCCTGGAAGCGGCCCGGATCGCCCCGGTCAAACGGCCATGCATCCCAAAGCGGCCACATAATGGAGCCGAGATAGAACAACAAGATGCCAATCCAAGGGAGGGAACCATGAGGAAATTCATCATCGAACGTCACATCCCGGCGGTCGGCAGTCTGGAGCGTGAGCAATTGCGCGGCGCGGCGCAGAAATCGAACGAAGCGCTGGCCCAGCTCGCGCCGGAAATCCAGTGGGTCGAATCATTCGTCGCCGCCGACAAAACCTTCTGCGTCTACTTGGCGAAGGATGAGGCCGTCATTCGCCGTCACGCCGAGATCAGCGGCTTCCCTGCCACCAAGATCACCGAAGTGCGCCGGATGATCGATCCGACGACGGCCGCGACCTGACCAGCACGGCATTTTTGCCGCACGTCTATCCGCCGCTGCGGGCCGGTGCCGCGGACGTTGCAGCTCGCCTGCGGTCGGGCCGCGCAGCGCGGCCCGTGCGATCCGCCAGCCGAGGAATTCAGCGGCGCGGCGAGTCATGAACCGATCGGAAAGTCGACAAGGGCGGTATCGGCCAATGGCAGTCATCGACCCGAGGGTCGCCGCAGGTCTCGACGAACTCCACACCGGAGTGGCGGTGTTTGATCAAGACCTGCGGCTGGTCTTCTGCAATGCCCGCTATCCGCTGATCCGCGGCTATCCCGCTGCGCTGTGTCGGCCGGGCGCGAGACTGGCCGACCTGTTTCGGTACAACGCCGCAAGAGGCGACTACGGTGGCGGCGAGGCCGAGCAGCAGGTCGCCGAACGCATCGCGCAGATTCGCCGCGCACCCGTCGACGTCGATCAGGTGCTGGGTGACGGTCGCATTCTGGCGGCGCGATACCGGCCGCTTGCCGACGGCGGTCTGGCGACAACCTACGAGGACGTCACGGCCGTGCGACGGGCGGAGGCGGCCCTGCTGCGCGACCAGGCGCGCTACGAACTTGTCAACCAGGCCGTCAGCGAAGGACTTTACGACTGGAACATCGAGACCAACGACCTCCAGGTTTCCGATCGTCTGAACGCACTGTTCGATTTCGCCCGCGACGAATTGAGCGCTGCCGACTGGGTGGCCCGAATTCATCCCGACGATTTCCCATCATACCGCGCCGCCATGCGGGCACACTTGACCGGCACGATGCCGCGGTTGAACGCCCAGTACCGTATCCGCGACAAATCCGATGCGTATCGCTGGGTGGAAGACAACGGCATTTGCATTCGCAACGACGCCGGCCGTGCCGTCCAACTGGTTGGCGCGATCAACGACGTCACGGTCCGCAAGCAGTCGGAGCAGGCCTTGCGGGACAGCGAGGAGCGCTACGCCCTTGCCATGAACACCGTCAATGAGGGGGTCTACGACTGGGATGTGGCGCGGGACGAAATCTTCTACTCGCCGAACGTCAGGGAGGTCCTGGGCTTCACCGAAGAGGAGATGTCCACGCCGAAAGACTGGATAAAGCGCATTCATCCTGACGATCTGCCGGCCTACCAGGCAGCCTGGGCTGCGCATTTTCGTGGGCTGACACCGCGCTTTCTTTGTGACGTCCGCTACCGCCACGCCGATGGAACGATTCACTGGGCGCGCCAGCGCGGCACCGGCATTCGCGACGCCGACGGGCGCGTCGTCCGCGTTGTCGGCTCGACCGGCAATATCACCGCCCAAAAGGCGCTCGAACAGGAGCGCGATGAGGCGCGAACCCGATTGTCGGTGGCGCTGGAGTCCGTGGCGCAGGGCTTCGCCCTGTTCGACGCGGAGGATCGGCTGGTGATGTGCAACAGCCCGTACCGGCGCTTTTTTGCCGAAACCGCCGATCCGGAAGTCGCCGCCATGCTCGTCCCGGGCATGAAGTTCGCCGACTACGTCCGCAAGGCCTACGAAAAGGGCATGTACCCCGACGCCGGACCGGATATGGACGCCTACATGCGGGCGCGGCTCGCGCGGCGGCGCGCCGGCGGCAGCTTCGAGTTGCGATTGCGCGACGGCACCTGGCTGTATGTCACCGAACAGCGGACCCATGACGACGGACTGGTCGCGGTCTACACCGACATCACCGACGTCAAGCGCCGGCAGGCGGAGCTCGAGGCCGCGCGCCTGGCCGCCGAAACGGCGCTCGCCGACCTGCGAAAGGCGCAGGACAGGCTGGTGCAGTCGGAAAAGCTGGCGTCCCTCGGCCAGCTGACCGCAGGCATCGCGCACGAAATCAAGAATCCTCTGAACTTCGTCAATAATTTCGCGGCGCTGTCGTCCGAGATCATCGACGAGCTGCGCGATACGCTGCAACCGGCAGCCGCAGCGCTCGCCCCCGCGGTCCGCGATGACGTGGCGGACCTGACAGCCCTTCTCAAGGACAATCTCGGCAAGATCGTGCACCACGGCCGGCGCGCCGACTCGATCGTCAGGAATATGCTGCTCCACTCCCGCGACGGTGCCGGCGAGCGGCGCAGCATTGACCTCAATGCCACTGTCGAGGAAAGCCTGAACCTGGCCTACCAGGGTGCGCGTGCCGAGCGGCCCGGCTTCAACATCACCCTGTCGAAGGCGTTCGATCCTGCGGCGGGGCAGGTCGAAGTCTATCCGCAGGAGCTCGTCCGGGTACTGCTGAACCTCATCTCGAACGGCTTCTACGCGGCCAGCAAGCGCAAGACCGAAGCCGCCGACCCGGCGTATGAGCCGACTCTCGCCATATCGACGAGGACGCTTGGCGACCGGGTCGAGATCCGCGTCCGCGACAACGGCACCGGCATCACCGACGCTGTGAAGGAGAAGATGTTCAATCCGTTCTTCACGACCAAACCGGCGGGCGAAGGCACCGGGTTGGGCCTGTCGCTCAGCTTCGACATCGTCGTCAAGCAGCACGGCGGCGCCATCGACGTGGATACGCTGCCGGGAGAATTCACCGAGGTCATCGTGACGCTGCCGCGCACGACACCGGCGCCGCAAGCCGGAGGACCGACATGAGCGTCCTCATTCTGGTGGTCGACGACGAAAGCGACGTTGAAGCGCTGTTCAGGCAGCAGTTCCGCAGGGAAATGCGGCGGGGTCGCTTCGAGCTCGAATTCGCTCGATCGGCCGCGGCGGCACTCGAGCGCATCGCCGCCGCCGACGACCGACGGCTCATACTCATCCTGTCCGACATCAACATGCCGGGCATGAGCGGTCTGGACTTGCTGTCACGGATCGGGGCGGCGCGTCCCGACCTTCCCGTCGTCATGATCACCGCCTACGGCGACGCGGAGACGCGGCACAAAGCGCTCGGCCTTGGTGCCCAGGGAATCCTGACAAAGCCGATTGACTTCGCGTCGTTGAGAGCGGAGATCGACGCGCGCCTTGTCAGTTCGGAGGTCGGGCGATGACCGGGGTCGTCCCGTCAAGAATTCTCGTAGTCGACGACGAGCCCGATCTCGAGGCCCTGGTTCTGCAGAAGTTTCGCCGCCAGATCCGCGACGGACAGGTAAGTTTCCGCTTTGCCCACGATGGCGTCGAGGCGCTGTCGGTCCTGGCCGACAGCGGCGATATCGACATGGTCGTCAGCGACATCAACATGCCGCGCATGGATGGCCTGTCGCTGCTCGCCAAGCTGCAGGAGGCCGAGGAAAAGCTCTCGACCATCATCGTCTCCGCTTACGGCGACAGCGCCAATATCCGTACCGCGATGAATCGCGGCGCGTTCGACTTCCTCACCAAGCCGATCGACCTGGCCGATCTGGAGGCGACGATTGCCAAGGCCGTCCGGCACGTGGCCGCACGGCGCGAGGCGCAGGCGCGCCAGGCCGAGGCGGAGCGGGCCTATGCCTCGCTGGCGCGCTACTTCTCGCCGAAACTGGCGGCGCAGCTGGCCAATCCCGAGAGCGGCGTCGACCTCGGCGAGCAGCGGCGGGAAGTTGCCGTCATCTTCACCGACATTGCCGGCTTCACGACGCTGGTCGAGACGATCGCGCCCGACGTCCTGGCGCCGCTTCTGAACGACTATCTCGGGGGCATGACCCGCGTCGTCTTCGCCCACGAGGGCACTGTCGCCAAGATCGTCGGCGACGGCCTGAACGTGCTGTTCGGCGCGCCGGGCCATCAGCCGGACCACGCGGAACGCGCGGTGGCGTGTGCGCTCGACCTCGACCGGTTCGCGCAGGCCTTTCGACACCGCTGGCAGGAAAAAGGCATTGCCATCGGCGCAACCCGGATCGGCGCCCATCTCGGACCGGCCGTGGTCGGCAATTTCGGCGGCGGCGAGTTCTTCGACTACACCGCCTACGGCGACACGATCAACACGGCGGCGCGACTGGAAGCGGCCAACAAGCAGCTGGGCACGCGGATCTGCGTCAGCGCCTCCGTGGCCCAGCGAGTCCCGGATTTTAAGGGCAGGCCGGTCGGCGATCTCGTGTTGCGCGGACGCAGCGAGCCGTTGCGGGCGTTCGAGCCGCTGACCGCCGACGCCGCCGCGACCCCGCAGACCGAGGGCTATGTCCAGGCGTTCGCCAAGCTGGAATCCCGCGACCCCAGCGCCATGCCGGCCTTCGCCGCGCTCGTAGGGTCCGGTCCTGACGACCCCCTGGCCAGCTTCCACCTCAAGCGACTCCTGAATGGCGACACCGGCGCCGTCATCCGGATGGACTGACCGCCGCGCAGACGCGCGCCGCCCCCCTACTCCGCCACCGTCGCGCTCAGCCCCAGCATGGCGCGGCGGCGCAGCCACTGGCTGGGGCGGTAGCGGTCATCGCCGGTGATCGCCTGCAGCCGCTCGAGGATGGCGTGCGTCTCCTTGACGCCCATGGCGTCGGCCATCGCCAGCGGCCCCAGCGGATAGTTCAGCCCCAAGGTCATCGCCGTGTCGACGTCGGCCGGCGAGGCAATGCCAATCTGCGCCATCTCGCAGCCGAGGTTGGCGATCATGCTGCGCATGCGCTGCAGGATGAAGCCGGGACTGTCCTTGATCGCCGTCACCTTCGTGCCGGCCTTGACCAGTGCGGCGGCCACAGCGTCGCGCGCCGCCGCCGCGCCGCCCGGCGCCATCATCAGGGTGACGCGTTTTTCGATGACGCCGGTCGGATCGATCGCCACGGTGCGCTTCGGATCGAGGCCGGCGCTGACGCAGGCAGTGGTGCAGTCGTCGCCCAGCGGCGTCACGATGATCGGGCTGTGACCGTCGTCATGCGCCACCACGCTGACGCCGGCTGCCATGAACAGCGCCACCACCTTGTCGCTGGCGTGCTCGCCGGCCACCACCTTGGCAGCGGGCGCGACGGCTGGCGCGAGGTCGGGGCCGGGGTCGATCTTGGCGCCCTTGGCGTCGTAGGCGTACCAGCCGCCGCCCGACTTGCGGCCCAGCTTGCCGGCGTGGAACAGGCTCTCGTGGTACGGGCTGGGGGTCAGCCGGCGGTCGTGGAAGAAGCCCTCGTAGATGATGCGCCGGGCCGGGAAGTTCACGTCGATGCCGGTCAGGTCCATCAGCTCGAACGGCCCCATGCGGAAGCCGCCGGCGTCGCGCATCACGGCATCGATCTG
>JAHCJT010000067.1 GCA_026126245.1 Alphaproteobacteria bacterium | reverse complement strand
GCATGACGATGGGCTGGCGACTCACGACTTGGACGAGGCCGACGTGATCCTGGTCGGTCCGTCGCGCACCTCCAAGACGCCGACCTGCGTCTATCTTGCCAATCGCGGCATCAAGGCCGCCAATGTGCCGCTGGTGCCGAACGTGCCGCCGCCGGAGGGTCTGGAGGCTGTTCGCCATCCGCTGGTTGTCGGCCTTGTGACAGACCCGGAGCGGCTGGTGCAGATCCGGCGCAATCGTCTGCACCTGCTGCAGCAGGAAACCGAGACCGACTACACCGACCTTGAACGCGTGCAGGAGGAGATGCAGAACGCGCGGCGGCTTTACGCGCGCAATCGCTGGCCCAGCATCGACGTCACGCGGCGCTCGATCGAGGAAACCGCGGCGGCAATTCTGCAGCTGCTGGACCGGCGCCGCGACGCTGGCGGCACATTGCGCATGGAGACGGCCTGAGGCTTTTGCCGGACAAGTGCCGGCCTATCCGGCCGTTGCGCGATCGACGGCCGAGCACAGGAGGAAGCGATGCGCAGACGATGGAATCGTATTGCGATGGCGGGCGTCCTGGCAGCGGCGGCAATGGCTGCCGGCAGCGTGGCAGGTGCCCAGAACAGCATCGAGGTAACGCGCAACGCCGACACGATCGTCTACGGCTCATGCGTGCCGCAGCTGAAGGCCGTCAACAACACGGCGGCGCCTGTCGACTATCTGGAAGTCGCGCTGAGCTTCACGCTGAAGTCCGGCGAATCGCGCACGCTCGAATTCCGCTCGCGCTACCGCGAGGGCATCGAGCGGCCCATTGCGCCCGGTACCAGCGCCGATCTGAAGGTGCAGCTCGATCTGTCGCGGCCGCTGGGTGTGGCGTGCAGCGACATCGTGTCCGTCAAGGTGGCGGATACGATCTGCGAAGCGCCCGGCGGCCCGTGTCCCGGCGTGCTTTCGGTCGATCCCGAGCGCCACTGACCTCGCCATCGCGGCCCCGCGAACGCTGCGGGTTCAGCGGAGATTGAAATAGCGCTGGCGGGAGCGGCTGGTCAGAACGAACGTCGGACTGCGGATCGACTGGGCGGCGATCGTTTCGCCGGTGATGTCGTGCACGGCGCGGAACAGCGCCAGGGCCGCGTTCAGGTATTCCAGCGCCTTTGCGTTGTTGCCGAGCTTGCGTTCGAGGTGCCCCAGCCCGACCAGGGCATGGGCCTCGCCAGGCGCATGGCGGCCCCGCTGGTACAGGCCGCGGGCATATTCGTAGGACGTCCGGGCGGCGTCGGTCTGGCCGCTGCGCAGGTTGAGATCGCCCAGGCCGATCAGGGTATCCGCCTCGCCCAGCGTCTGCTTGTCGTCGCGATAGAACGAGCGCGCCTGCTCGTAGCCGGCCCGCGCTTTTTCGATATCACCGATCTCGCTGTCGATGTCGGCCAGTCCGACGAGGACGCTGGCCTCACCACTGCGGTCGTTCTGTTGGCGGTAGATGCGTTGCGCGTCGAGATAGGCGCGACGCGCCTGGTCATGATCGCCGATGTTGCGCGCCAGCTCGGCGAGGCTGAGCAGGGCGTTGGCCTCGCCCAGGCGATCTTCGGTGGCGCGGTAGAGCTGGTAGGCCTCGGTGTAGGCTTTCTCGGCGTCCTTGTGACGGCCGGTCTGCCGGCTCAGTTCACCCATGCCGCGCAGGATGTTGGCCAGACCCGGGCGGTTGCCCTGGTTGCGGTAGAGATCGGCCGCCTGCTGGTAGGCTTCGCGTGCCTTGTCGTGGTTGCCGGTGTTGCGTTCGAGATCGCCCAGGCTGCCCAGAACTTTGGCTTCGCCCAGCGGGTTGCGCGCGCGGCGAAAGGCGGTGAGCGCGGCGTCGAGGCTGGCGCGTGCGGTATCGTATTCGCCGCGGCGGGCCTGCGCATCGGCCCGCACGGCCAGTCGCATGCCGCGATCTGATTCGCCCCATGTTTTCTGGATCTGCTCCACGGTCGGTCCGCTCGGCGCACGACGGGACGAGCCCAGCGAGCCATAGGAGTAAAACAGCCATCCGCCACCGAACAGAAGCACGAGCGGAACGAGCATGAGCATCGATCGACGCAACATCGTGATGATGCTCGCGCCGGCGTGCATGCCGTAGAGAACGAAGGCCACGAACGCGACAAGAATCCCCAACGCGAGCAGCAACGCGTTGCTGTCGCCGCCGAGCGCGTCAAAAAAGCCCGGACCGGACATCGTCCTCGGATGGGCACTCTTGGGTTGGCAATTCTACTTGAAGGATAGATTAGGTAAACTATGTAAGTCAATATATCTAAATGGGTTTCTCATTATTACATCCGCGGTGTTAATTATATTTTCCACAATGAATATACCACCTGAGCGGGGTTCGGTAACCGCTCAAAAAGACGCCCTTTCCCTGAACCGACAATGGCGCGTGCCGGCGCCTTGCGCCGGCCTACTCCGCGGCGCTGCGCGATGGCAACGGTGCCCTGCGGAACCGCGCGTCGAATGCCCGGATGGCCTTCTCGACCGTGGACACGATCTCGGCCAGCTTGCGCTGGTTGACCACTTTTAGGCCGAACAGATCCTTGACGTAGAACACGTCGACGGCGCGCTCGCCGTAGGTCGTGACGTGGGCCGACGCGATCTGCAGGTTGAGCCCGGTCAGTGCCCGGGTCACGACATGCAGAAAGCCGGGCCGGTCGCGGCCATTGACCTCGAGCACGGTGTGGTTGTTGGAGGCGTTGTTGTCGACCAGCACCCGCGGCTCGACCGTGAAGACCTCGTCGCGCGTCGGATAGTTCGGCTTCAGCCGTTCCAGCTCGACACCGATATCGAGGCGGTTGACCAGCGCCAGCTCGATACGCGCCTGCAGGCGCGCCAGGCGGTCGGCGCGCGCGTAGGGCTTGCCCTCGAGGTCCTGGATCCAGAAGGTGTCCAGCGCCATGCCGTTGTTGAGCGTGAAGATCTTGGCATCGACGATCGTGGCGCCCGACACCGCCATGGCACCCGCCAGGCGCGCGAACAGACCGTGCGTGTCGACGGTATAGATGGTGACCTCGGTGGCCGACCGTGTCGGATCGACGCGATGCTCGATGCGCAGATGCGCGCCGGCCCGCTCGGTGTCGCGCACCATGCGGGCATGCCGCGCCAGCGTCGCGGGTTCGAACGACAGCCAATAGGCGGGGCCGGCGCGGCCGGCCAGCGCTTCCCGCTCGGCGGCGCTCCAGTCGGGCAGCAGCTTGGCGGTTTCGGCCTGCGCCCACGCCACCCGGCTGCGACGGCCGCCTTGCAGCGTGCCGCCCGACAGCACTTCCTCGGTGGCGAAATAGAGCTGACGCAGCAGGGCTGCCTTCCAGCCGTTCCAGACATTGGGCCCGACAGCGCGGATGTCACACACGGTCAGCACCAGCAGCAGGCGCAACCGCTCGGGTGACTGCACCAGCTTGGCGAAGTCGGCGATGGTCTTGGTGTCCTGCAGGTCGCGTTGGAAGGCGGTCGCCGACATCGCCAGATGATGGCGCACCAGCCAGGCGACGGTCTCGGTCTCGCCGGCATCCAGGCCCAGACGCGGCCCGAGCTGCTCGGCGACTTCGGCACCGATCACGGAATGGTCGCCGCCGCGTCCCTTGGCAATGTCGTGCAGCAGGACCGCCAGGTAGAGGACGCGGCGCGAGAGCACTTTGTGCACCACGTCGGACGCGACGGGGTGATCCTCCTTCAATGCGCCGGCCTCTATGCGCGAAAGGATGCCGATCGCCCGGATGGTGTGCTCGTCGACCGTGTAGGTGTGGTACATGTCGTGCTGGGTCTGGGCCACGACCCGGCCGAAATCCGGAATGAACCGGCCGAACACGCCGGCCTCGTTCAGGCGCCGCAAGGTCGTCTCGGGATCCTTGCGTGACGTCATCATCTCCATGAATAGGCGATTGGCTTCGGGATTTTCCCGCAGCCTGGCGTCGACCAGCTTGATGTTCTGCGTGATCAGCCGCAGCGTCGCCGGATGGATATCGATGTCGTTTTCCTGCGCGACGTGAAACAGCCGCAGAAAGCGCACCGGATCCTGGGCGAAATCGTCGAGACCCGTTACCGCCAGACGGTGGCCGTCGATGCGGAAACCCTCGAGCTGCTTGGGTCGCAGCGTTTCCCACAACACGCGCAGTCGCGGTCGGCGCCGGCGCGTGTCTTCCAGCGCCGCGACGAAGATGCGCGTCAGGTCGCCGACCGTCTTGGCATGCAGATAGTAGTGCTTCATGAAGCGCTCAACACCGCGCGAGCCGGGACGGTCGGCATAGCCCAGGCGATTCGCGATCTCGCGCTGCAGGTCGAACGGCAGGCGGTCGTCCGGCCGGCCGGTCAGGTAGTGGATGTGGCAGCGGACCGTGACGAGAAACTGCTCGGCACGGCGGAACTGGCGTGCCTCGCTGGCCGTCAGGACGCCCTTGTCCACCATGCCGGCGACGTCATCGACCCGGTACAGATACTTGGCGATCCAGTAGAGGGTCTGCAGGTCGCGCAGGCCGCCCTTGCCTTCCTTGACGTTGGGCTCGACCACGTAGCGCGAATCGCCCATGCGCTGGTGCCGCGAGTCGCGTTCGGCAAGCTTGGCTTCGACGAAATCGCGCCCCTCGCCGCTGAGGAACTTCTGCGCAAACTCGCGGCGCAGCGTTTCGAACAGCTTCTTCTCGCCCCACAGGTAGCGCGCTTCCAGCAGCGCCGTGCGGATGGTGGCGTCCTTGTCGGCGTGGCGGATGCACTCCTCGACCGAGCGCGTGGCGTGGCCGACCTTCAGCCCGAGATCCCACAGCAGATAGAGCAGGTACTCGACGATCTGCTCGCCGCGCGGCGTCTGCTTGTAGGGCAACAGGAACAGCAGATCGATGTCCGACTGCGGCGCCAGCTCGGCGCGGCCGTAGCCGCCGGTGGCGACCAGGGCGATCTGTTCGCCCATGCTCGGATTGGCGGCCGGGAAGACCCGCTCGTTCGCCAAGTCGAACAGCACCCGCAGCAGCTGGTCCATCAGGAAAGACGTTGCCGCCAGCACGCCGGGGCCGTCATTGACGCCGCGGGCGCCGCGAACCGGCCGGCCATCGGCATCGCGCCCCAGGAAACGCCGCTGGATTTCGGCGCGGCCGCGCGCCAGCGCCTCCTTGAACAGTGCCAGCGTCTGGGCGCGCGGCGGTTCGCTGCCGGGCGTCGCGTCGCCGAGCAGGGTCTCAATCGCCGACGTCAGCGCCTTGCGGTCGATG
Source organism: Alphaproteobacteria bacterium (assembly GCA_026126245.1). GTDB lineage: Bacteria > Pseudomonadota > Alphaproteobacteria > Reyranellales > Reyranellaceae > Vineibacter. The sequence goes on along the minus strand of JAHCJT010000067.1, from coordinate 13,666 downwards.
ATGTCGCGACGACGCGAGATATGATCGTAGGCCCCGGCAGCCATGATGCTCCTTGCCGGCATCATATAGGTCGGATGGCGGTCGCGACAGGGGCGGCCATCGACCGCAATTTTGCCGCCTTGGGGCGGCGATCTGTCGCCCGTCGAGGCGACGGCATAGAATGGCGCCAGCCGCGCCGGCGTGCTTTGCCGTGGTCCGGCCCTTCCCCCGGGGCCGTCGTCGCTGGAGGACGAAATCAATGAGTCGTGGTCTGAAAATCGCCCTGCCGGCCCTGTTGGCCGGCGTGTCCCTGTTGGCTGCGCCGCTGTTGGCCCCGGCGCAAGCCGCCCCGGCCGAGGTGGCCCAGGTCCAGTCCCAACCCTTGCCGCCGCCCAGCGGAACGCCGCAGACGCCGCCGTCGGGCGGCACGAGCCAGGCACCGGCCACGCCGCCGGCGACCACCCCGGCGCCAGCCAAGACCCAGCCGGCCAAGACGCCGACGCCGATGACCAAGCCGGCGCAGACGGCGACCCCGCCGCGCAGCTCCTGTCCCGAGGAAAAAATTGATATCAACGCGGCCTCGGCAGAGACCCTGCGGAAACTGCCGCAGATCGGCGTCCAGCGCAGCAACGCGATCGTCAAGGCGCGCCCCTACGCGACGCCGGAGGACCTGCTGAAAAAGAAGGTTCTGAAGAAGGCGGTGTACGAAAAGATCAAGACCTGCGTGACCGCCTCGGGCGTCGCTGCCGTGGTGCCGGCACCCAAGCCCGCTACCTCGACCACCAAGCCGGCCGCCAAGCCGACGGCCGCGGCCAAGCCGCCGGCCGCATCGACGCCGGCACCGCCGGTGCCGATGCCGGCACCCAGCGAACCGGCCGCCAAGCCGCAGCAATGATGCCCGCCTGAGGCATTGCGGGCGGCGGCACGGCGCAGTGGCGGGCGGCCGTCGGGAACCCTAGGATGCGCGGCCGATGAGTGAGACGGCGCGCGATACCATCTACGCCCTGGCGACGTCCCTGCCGACACGCCGCGGCGCGGGCATCGCCGTCATCCGCCTGTCAGGGCCGCGGGCCGACGAGGCGTTCGTCTACCTGACGGAACCCGGCGCCTATGGCCGCGGCCGCTCGGTGCGCGATCCGGCGGTGCCCGAACCGCGCCGGCCGGTGCTGCGGCCGTTCCTCGAGCCGGTGAGCGGCGAGATCATCGACCGCGGCCTGGCGATGCGGTTCGTCGGGCCGCAGTCCTATACCGGCGAGGACGTGGTCGAATTTCACCTGCATGGCGGACGAGCCGTGATCGACGCGGCGCTGGCGGCGATCGGCCGGTTGCCGTTCTGTCGCATGGCCGAGCCGGGCGAGTTCACCCGCCGCGCCTTCGAGCACGGCAAGATGGATCTCACCGAGGCCGAGGCGGTGGCCGATCTGGTGATGGCCGACACCGCCGCCCAGCGGCGACTGGCGCTGCGCCAGTTCGATGGTGCCTTGGGTCGGCTGTACGAAGACTGGCGCATCGTGCTGTTGCGGTCGCTGGCGCATCTCGAGGCCGACATCGATTTTCCCGACGAAGATCTGCCGCACGGCGTCGCCGAAGCCGTCCGGCCCGACCTCGTCGAGCTGCGCGGCGCCATTGCCGGCCACCTGGCGGATCGTCGCGGCGAGCGTCTGCGCGACGGGTTGAGCATCGCCATCGTCGGGCCGCCCAACGCCGGCAAATCGTCGCTGCTGAACCTCATGGCGCGGCGCGAGGCGGCGATCGTCTCGACCGTGGCCGGCACCACGCGCGACGTGATCGATGTGCATCTCGATCTCGACGGCTATCCCGTCATCGTCAGCGATACCGCCGGCCTGCGCCATTCCGACGACGCCATCGAACAGGAGGGCGTGCGCCGGGCGCAGGCCCGTGCCGAGGACGCCGACGTGCGACTGCTGATCGTGCCGGCGGTCGACGACGACGGACAAGCCCTCGACTGGCGGGCGCTGGCACGCGCGGCCCAGGCGTCGCTGCCGGCCTGGCGCCCGGCCCTCGATTTGATCGTTGTCAACAAGACTGACCTGCTGCCCGACAAGGGCGCGTTTATCGAAAGCCGCGAGGAAACCGCGGGCGCTGACGGCAAGTCGCGGCCTGTGTTCTATGGCGTGTCCGCCAAGACCGGCGCCGGCCTGCCCACCGTGCTGAAGCGCCTGACGGCAACGGTCGCGGCGCTGGTCGGCGACGTGCCGTCGGTGCGCGATGAGGCGATCCTGGCGGTTGGCGCGCGCCTGCTGGCGCCGCCGCCGCTGACCCGTGCCCGCCACCGCGAGGCACTGTCCGACTGCCTCGCGGCCCTGGACCGTGCCCTGGGTGGCGGTGTGGCCCCCGAACTGGTGGCCGAAGACGTCCGGCTGGCCGCACGGTCGCTGGGCCGGATCACCGGACGGGTCGGGGTCGAGGACCTGCTGGACGTGATCTTCCGCGACTTTTGCATCGGCAAGTAGCGGGACCGGCGCCATGGCGGCCGCCGTGCCGCGGGCAAGGGGAAATGGTCCATTCGGGCCGGTCAAATCTTGCGCGAACACGCAGCTTGCGAGACGATTGACGCTTCAGGGGAGTTGGATGGTCGGCGATGATCGCCCGACGGCTCCGCCTGCCGTGTCGGAGCCTGGCGTCGGCCAGGATGACCCGTTCGGCGGGTTGCGGTCGGGTACCCAGATCGGCAAGTACGAGGTCGTCGAGATGCTGGGCCAGGGCGGCTTCGGCATCACGTATCGTGCGCGCGACACGCAATTGCGGCGCGACGTAGCGGTCAAGGAGTATCTGCCGACCAGCTTCGCCATGCGCCAGGGCGGCACGACGGTGCTGCCACGCTCGACCCAGACCGCCGAGGATTTCCTGTGGGGCCGCGAGCGCTTTCTCGATGAGGCGCGCACGCTGGCGACGCTCGAAGACGCGCCCGGCATCGTCAACGTCTACGATTTCATGGAGGCCAACGGAACGGCCTACATGGTCATGGCGCTGGTGCGCGGCGAGACGCTGGAAGCGCGCCTCAAGCGCGACCGCCGGCTGCAGCAGCCGGCCATCGAGCAGATGCTCTACCCGCTGCTCGACGGTTTGGAGAAGGTGCATGAAGCGGGCTTCCTGCATCGCGACATCAAGCCGGCCAACATCCTGCTCGACGCGGCCGGCAAACCGACGCTGATTGATTTCGGCGCCTCGCGCGTGGCGCTGCAGGGGCGCACCCAGACGCTGACGGCGGTCTACACGCCGGGCTATGCCGCCTTCGAGCAGTCGACCTCGGCCAAGCAGGGGCCGTGGACCGACATCTACGCGCTGGCCGCGACGCTGTATCACTGCATCGCCGGCGCGCCGCCGCCAGCCGCCAGCGACCGCATGATCGAGGATCGGATCGTGCCGGCGGCCGAGGTCGGCAAAGGCCGCTACGCGCCGAGTCTGCTGGCGGCGATCGATTCCGGGTTGAAACTGCGCGCCGCCGAACGGCCGCAGAACATCGCCGAGTGGCGGCGCGTTCTGTCGGGCTTCGCCGGGGCGGGCGATTCGCTGGGCGCGGCGACGCGCGAGATGGAGGAACCGGCGACCCGCCGCATGGCGGCGCCGGTGGGGCGGACCGAACGACGCGGCGGGGGAGCGATCTGGCTTGTGGCGGCGGCAGTGGTGGTTCTGGCCGTCGCCGGCGGTGGGTGGCTGGCGCTGCGGCCCGGTGCCGAGACACGGCCTGCGGTCGGCACCGAGGCTGGTGGCCAGGACGAAGCGGCGGCACGCAAGGCGGCAGCGGACAAGGCGGCAGCCGACGCGGCGCGGCGCAAGTCCGAGGAACAGGCGGCCGAGGCCCGGCGCAAAGCGGACAGCGAGGCCGCGCGCAAGGCAGCGGCGGAGAAGGCCGCGGCCGACGCGGCGCGGCGCAAGGCGGAAGAGGACGCGGCGGCCGAAGCCAAACGCCGAGCCGAGAACGAAACGGCGCGCAAGGCGGCCGAAGAGAAAGCGGCGGCGGAGGCGCTGGCAGAGGCCAGGCGCACGGCAGAGGCGGAAGCGGCGCGGCGTGCTGCCGAAGAGAAGGCCGCGAGCGATGCCGCCGCGCGTCGCAAGGCGGAGGCGGACGAAGCCGCGCGCCGTCGCGCCGAGGAGCAAGCGCGGGCGGACGCCGAAGCCAGGCGGAAGGCCGACGAGGAGGCGCGCCGCGCTGCCGAGGAACGGGCGCGCATCGAGCAGGCGGCGCGGGAAAAGGCAGAGGCAGAGCAGGCGCGAGCTGAGGCGGAGGCCAAGCGCCAGGCTGAGGAAGCGGCGCGGGCGGCCGAAGAAAAAGCCAAGGCGGAAGCCAACGCCCGGCAGCAAGCGGAAGCGGGCGAAGCGTCACTGCGGCTGACCGAGGTCGATCGCAAGCGGATCCAGGTGGCGCTGACCGCGCTGGGGCACAACACGCAGGGCAGCGACGGGGTGTTCGGGTCGCGCACGCGGCAGATGATCAGCGAATGGCAGAAGAGCCAGAGCGTGCCGGAGACGGGATATTTGACATCGGGCCAGGTGGCGACGCTGCGTCAGCAAGCGGCGGCGGCGTTGAACCGCTACGATGAGGAACAGCGAAGAGCCGAGGACGAGAAACGCAAGACCGAAGAGGAAGCGAAGCGGCGTCAAGATGAAGAGGCCAGGAAGCGAGCCGAGGAGGAGCGGCGGCGGCTGCAACCGGCACCGGCTGCCGGTACACCCAGCGTGGCGACGGCCCCTGCGACATCGACCGGCGGCGTTGACGGCAAGTATTTTGGCGAGTTGTGCGCCGGTCCGGACGGCAGTGTGCATTGCGGCCCTGTGATGGCCGTTGTTCAAGGCGGGGCGTCGCATTTCACGTGGCCGGTGGGGCGGTGTCCCGGCAAGAAGGCCTCGATCACCATGCAGATCGCCGCGAGTGGCGCCGTTTCCGGCAGGCAGGTGGGCTTCGACCGCGGATGCGGGGAGAATTCTTCGAATGTCTGGGGCGAATACAAAGCCGGCAAGATCTCGCTGCAGACCCGGGGCAACACGCGCGCCACGCTGGTGCGGCAGTAGGTGTTGACAGAGCGTTAGAGGAAGCTGGGTCCAATACAACCGGAGCGGTGGGTTGTGTCGGGCCCTGAAACGATCACTTGGTATGGGCGAATACCGCAGGGCTTGACTTGAGCAGGCCGGCACGCTCTGTGCGCCGCATGGGTGGCGAGGCATTTGCGCAGCGTTACGACGTCATAGTGATCGGGGGCGGCCACGCTGGCACCGAGGCGGCGGCGGCCGCAGCGCGCATGGGCGCGGCCACGCTTCTCTTGACCCACGATCCCGCAACCATCGGCGAGATGTCGTGCAACCCGGCTATTGGCGGCCTGGGTAAGGGGCATCTGGTGCGCGAGATCGACGCGCTGGACGGCATCATGGCGCGGGCCATCGATCGCGCGGGAATCCAGTTCCGCACGCTCAATGCCAGCAAAGGGCCGGCCGTGCGGGGTCCACGCGCTCAGGCGGATCGAGCCCTCTATCGCCGCGCCGTGCAGGCGTTGCTGGCCGCGCAGCCCGGCCTCGAAGTGGGCGCCGAAGCGGTCGTCGATGTGGTGCTCGATAGGTCCGGCCGTGCCCGTGGTGTGGTGACGGCATCAGGGCGGCAATTGGCGGCGGGCGCCGTGGTGGTCACCACGGGCACGTTCCTGCGCGGGCTGATTCACTGTGGCGAGGTCAAGATCCCGGCGGGCCGGGCGCGTGGCCAGCGGGCCGGTGGCGGGCCGGCGGACTTGCCGGAACAGGGCGCGTCGGGTTCGGCCGATGCGGTGGAACCGCCGGCAACCGGACTGGCTGCAACACTGGCGCGATTCGGATTCCGGTTGGGGCGCCTCAAGACGGGCACCCCGCCACGCCTGGATGGCCGCACCATCGATTGGCGCGCGCTCGACGAACAGAAAGGCGATGTGCCGCCCAAACCGTTCTCCTATCGCTCCACGGGAATCACGGTTCCGCAGATTTCGTGTTTCCTTACTTCCACGACCCCGGCGACGCATCGGCTGATTCAGGCCAATTTGCATCGCGCGCCGATGTACTCGGGACAAATCCAGTCATCGGGTCCGCGCTACTGCCCGTCGATCGAGGACAAGGTGGTCCGCTTCGCACAGCGCGATCGGCACCAGATCTTTCTCGAGCCGGAGGGATTGGACGACATCACGGTTTACCCCAACGGAATCTCGACATCGCTCCCGCGCGAGGTGCAGGCCGAACTACTGCGCACCATCCCGGGGCTGGAGCGGGCCGCCATGCTGCGGCCGGGCTATGCCATCGAATATGATTGCGTGGATCCTCGCGAGCTCTGGCCGACGCTGGAGACGCGCCGCATTGGTCGGTTGTTCATGGCGGGTCAGATCAACGGAACCACCGGCTACGAGGAAGCCGCCGGCCAGGGCATCATGGCCGGCATCAATGCGGCGCTCCGTGCTGGCCGCGATGACGGGACATGGCGCCATGCCGACGGGTTCGTGCTCGATCGCGCCGACGCCTATATTGGCGTGATGATCGATGACCTGGTGACCCAGGGCGCGCCAGAGCCGTATCGGATGTTCACGTCGCGCGCGGAATACCGCCTGAAGCTGAGGGCCGACAACGCCGATCAACGCCTGACGCCGCTGGGCTTGAAAGTGGGTTGCGTCGGCGCGGCGCGGCGTCAGGATTTTGAGACGCGCATGGCGGCACTCGACGATGGCCGTCGCCGGCTGGAGGTGGCGACCCTCAGCCCGTCGGCGCTGGCCCGCAAAGGCCTGGCGGTCAACCAGGACGGCATCCCGCGGTCGGCCGGTGATTTGCTCGCCTATCCCCGCATGTCGGTGGCGCGCCTGGCGACGGTGTGGCCGGAGCTGTGCGACATTGGTCCGGCGATCGCCGAACAGCTGGAAATCGACGCCCTGTACGAGGGCTATCTGGCCCGCCAGCAAGCCGATATCGACGCCTACCGGCGCGAGGAGGCGCTGCACCTGCCGCCGGAGCTGGATTACGGCACCCTCGGCAGCTTGTCCGCCGAAATCCGGGAGAAACTGTCGGCGCAGCGGCCCACGACCCTCGGACAAGCAGCCCGCATCGCCGGGGTGACGCCCGCGGCGCTCGTGGCCCTTCTCAAGCATGTCCGCCGTCACGCCCGGGCGGCATAGGACCGCCAACCGGCCCGGGACGCACGGGGTGAGCCGTCAGTCGCAGCCAGTGCTTCACGTGAAACAGTCGGTTTCCAGGAGTTCGCGGCGGCACCCCCACCCTGGTTGTTTCATGTGAAACATCGACCTCTCCCTTCGGCGTCCGGGCCCATGACCCAGGCCGCAACCGTCGAGACGGCAGCCCAACTGGGGATCAACCTCCCCTCCGCCGTTTGGGACCGCTTGGCGGTCCACGTCCAGTTGCTGCGGAAATGGCAACCCGCCATCAACCTCGTCAGCCCAGCGACCCTGGATGACGCCTGGCATCGCCATGTGCTCGACAGCCTGCAACTCCTGCCCTTAATTCCGCAGGAAGCCCACACCTTGGTTGACCTCGGCTCCGGCGCTGGGTTCCCCGGCCTGGTCATCGCCGCAACCCGCCCCGACCTAGCCATCCGTCTGATCGAAGCTGACGCCCGCAAGTCGGTCTTCCTGGCCGAAGTCAGCCGCGCCGTGGCGCCCAACGTCACGATCCTCACCACACGGATTGAAGCCGCGCCGCCCGAACCAGCCGATGTCGTCACTGCCCGCGCCTTGGCGCCGCTGTCCAAATTGCTGGAATGGGCCTCAAGATTCGTAGCTGACCCCACTATTTGCCTTTTCCACAAGGGGGAGCGGGTCGACAACGAATTGACCGAGGCCGAACGTCGCTGGATGATGGACATCGACCGCGTGCCGAGCGTGACGGCGCCGGGCGCCGCGATCCTGAGGGTCGCCCGCCTGCGATCCCGACGCTGAGCGCCGCGCCGGCGCTCGGCGCGCGGTCTCTTGACGCGGTGGTTCCCGCCAGCCTATGCTGCGCCGCACCATGAACTAACAAATCAAAGCGGAATCAACATCTTACCGCGCAGCAAAACACTTGCCGATGGCCGACGCCCCCTCCTCCACGCTGGCCGCGGCCTTGCCGAGAAACCCCGCCATCGTCCCGCCCCGGCTCTATACCGTCGCCAACCAGAAGGGCGGCGTCGGCAAGACCACCACCGCGATCAATCTCGCGACGGCCTTGGCCGCCGTTGGCCAGAAGGTCCTCCTGGTTGACCTCGATCCCCAGGGCAACGCCTCGACCGGCCTCGGTGTCGACCCCGCCGCGCGCACGACCGGGACCTACGAGCTGCTGTGCGGCTTCGCCGCCCTGCCGCAGGCCGTCACGGCGACTAAGATTCCCAATCTCGACATCGTCCCGGCCAGCGTGAACCTGGCTGGTGCTGAGCTCGAACTGATCGACCTGGAGCGCCGCGAATTCCGCCTGCGCGATGCGCTGGAAGGCAAGATCGAGCGCTGGGACGTCGTGCTGATCGACTGCCCGCCGTCGCTCGGCCTGCTGACCGTCAATGCCCTGGTCGCGGCCGAGGCGATCTTGGTGCCCCTGCAATGTGAGTTCTTCGCGCTCGAAGGCCTTGGCCAGCTGACCCGCACCATCGACCGCGTGCGTCGCGCGCTCAACCCGAAGTTGTATATCGCCGGCGTCATCCTGACCATGATGGATCGCCGCAACACACTGGCGCAGCAGGTCGAGCGCGATGTGCGCCAGCATTTCGGCGACGTTGTCTTCGGCACCACGATCCCGCGCAATGTGCGTGTTTCCGAGGCCCCCTCGCATGGCCTGCCGGTGCTGCTCTACGACCACACCTGTGCGGGTTCGCAGGCCTATATCCTCCTTGCCAGCGAACTGCTGCACCGCCGCCGCAGCGGTGTGCCGGCGCGACCGCAGGCCGCCTGATGCGCCCCTGCAACATATGCGTGCATGACGCCGCGAGCCGCTCGGCACGCAGCGTGGAGCAGAGTTGGGTGAGATGTCGATCATGACCAAGGACCTCAAGCCGCGCGGCCTGGGCCGCGGGCTGGCGGCGCTGCTGGGCGACGATGCCCAGATGGCGCCGACGCCACCCGCCACCCCGGCGGCCGCGCCGCCGCCGGTGGCGCACGAGGACCCCGCCACCAGCCCCCGTCCGGCCAGCCCGACGACCGTGCCGATCGCCTGGCTCAAGGCCGGCCGCTACCAGCCCCGCACCGCCTTCGATCCCGAGCGCATCACCCAGCTCGCCGACAGCATCAAGGCGCACGGCCTGGTCCAGCCGATTCTTGTGCGGCCGCTGCCCGACGCGCCCAACCGCTACGAGATCGTTGCCGGCGAGCGCCGCTGGCGCGCCGCCCAGCAGGCACAGCTGCATGATGTGCCGGTGGTGGTGCGGTCGCTCGACGACCGCGAGGTGCTTGAGATCGCGCTGATCGAAAACTTGCAGCGCGCCGATCTGACGCCGATCGAGGAGGCGCGCGCCTATCGCCGCCTGATGGACGAGTTCCGCCACACCCAGGAGCAGCTGGCCGAGACCATCGGCAAGAGCCGCAGCCATGTCGCCAACATGCTGCGGCTGCTCGACCTGCCGGTGCTGGTGCAGGGCCATCTCGAGCAGGGCCGGCTGGACATGGGCCATGCCCGCGCGCTCGTCGGCACGCCCGATCCCGTGTTTCTCGCCGACTATGTTATCGCCCGGCACCTGACGGCGCGTCAGGCCGAGCAGCTGGCGCACACCGCCAAGGAGGCGGGCAAGCAGGGCTGGGACGGCAAGGGGTTGCCGCCGGGCTGGTCAGAGACGCTGCAGCGTCCCGCCGCACCGCCGGCGGATGCGACCGCCGGACGTGCCGATCGCGCGCCGAGCGAGCGTGTTCCGCGCGTTCCCGGCGCTGCGGCCAAGGCCAAGACCGCCGAAACCCGCAACCTGGAACGCTCGGTCGAAGCGGCGCTGGGCCTGAAGGTCTCGATCGACGTCACCGGCCCGGGCGAGACGACGCAACTGACGATCTGGGCCGAGAACTTCGATCAGCTCGACGACGTGGTCGAGCGTCTGACGCGCAAGCGATAGCGGGAATATCGATCGTCCCGACGAGGGACAGCTCAGGCCCTACTCCGGCAAGCCGATCCCAGCCAGCATCGCACGATGATGCTCGAGGTCCTTGGCATGCTGGTAGTGCTGCAGTGCCAGGTGGGCGCTGATGGTGAAGTCTGGCGCCTTGGCCATGAGGTCATTGATCAGAGCCGTCGCTGCAGGCCCCTCGCCGATGGCCGCACGACAGGCTGCCAGCAACGCGACCTGGCCGGCATCGGGCCGAGTGACGTGCGCGAACGCAGCCGCCGCCTCGCGATACTGTCGCGCCACAAAGTGAGCGCGGCCGAGGTGACTCCAGAAACGTTCGGGGTGAAACGGATTGAGCCGCATTGCCTTGCGGATCCACTCCACACCCTCCTCACCGCGCCCCATCCACGTCAGGACTTCGCCCTGTTGCACCACAATCAAATCGTCGTTGGGATTGAGCGCCAGCGCGCGCTCCTGGTGCTGCAATGCACGCTCGTGATCGTGCTTGAATGACAAATTGATCGCAGACAGAAGCCGGTGAACGTCACTGTCGTTGTCGTCCAGACCGAGCGCAACGTTCACTTCCTCGAGTGCTTCCGCCACGACGGCGTCCCGGTCGGCGCGCCAGCCGTAGACGAATGCCTGGCCCAGCGTGCAGGCGCGCCAGGCGTGCGCATGCGCATAGCCCGGCTCAAGGGCGATGGCGCGACCAAGCAGCTGCAGTGCCTCGGCGTTGTCCGTCGGCGTGGAATTGTGATGCAGTCGTTTGGCCGTCAGAACCAGTTCCCAGGCCGCCAGGTTCTCCGGTGCCTTGCGCTTCACCCGCTCACCGACGGCAGCTTCCACGCGGCCGGGCAGGATGGCGGCGATGGCACTGGTCACCTCGTCCTGGATATCAAAGATGTCCTTGAGCTCGCGGTCGTAGCGTTCCGCCCAGACGTGCCGATCGGTTTCAGCCTCGATCAGCTGGGCGGTGATGCGCACGCGGTTGCTCGCCTTGCGTACGCTGCCCTCGGCGACGTACTGGACGCCGAGCTCCCTGGCGACGGATTGAACGTTGACGGCCTTGCCCTTGTACACAAAGACCGAATTGCGCGAGACCACAAACAGGTCTCGGAAGCGCGACAGCTCGGTAAGAATGTCCTCAGTCAGACCGTCCGCGAAGAACTCCTGCTCGGGATCGCCGCTCATGTTGGTGAATGGCAGCACCGCAATGGTCGGCTTGCCGCCGGAAAAGGATGGCGCGCCAGCCTCCCGGGCCGACGAAGGTCGGGCTTCGTTGCCGGGATGCCAGTCGGCAGCGTTCCAGTCCACCCGGAAGGTCCGTACCGGCCGATCGATGTTTTTCAGCGCCAACTCGCCGAGATCGTGGAAGGCTGCCTTTAGCCGGCCTGCAACCGCATTGTGCACGTCGCCCGAGATGACGATGCCACCTGCCGGCGCTTCGCCTTCGAGTCGCGCCGCCACGTTGACGCTGTCACCATAGATATCGTCCTCCTCCACAATCAGGTCACCCAGGTGCAGCCCGATGCGGAAGACAATGACATCGTCAGCCGGCAAGTTCAGGTTGGCGTCGACCATCGCTTGCTGAAATTCGATGGCGGCCGCGAGTGCATCAACAGCGCTGGCAAATTCGGCCAACGCACCGTCACCGGTCAGTTTGACCAGCCGACCGCCGTGGCGTGCCAGGGCCGGCTCGAACCGCTGTTTGCGATGCTCGCGCAGTCGCGCCAACGTTCCCGACTCGTCCCGGCCCATCAGCCGCGAATAGCCGACCACGTCAGCCGCAATAATGGCGGCGAGTTTGCGCTGTTCGCGGACCATCCCTCTTTCCCGGCGGTACTCGGCATCGCCCGTGAAAGCTACAGCCGATGCCAGTTCCCCGCAAATCCGGGCCACAGCTGTGCGAGGCCACGCGAGCGCCGGCCGGCCCCGGCCAAGATCGCACTTGGCAGCATCGGACGAACCGGGATAGATGCCGGCCGCCCGTTGGGAGGCGGACATCCGGCGCAAGGGAGAAGCCAAGATGCTCACATTTGCCCGTATTGCCTTTGCCGCCGCTGCCCTGATGGCCGCGCCGCTTGCGGTTGTTCACGCCGCCGACCCGCAGGTCGAGCGCGGCAAGTACCTGGTCGGCGTCGCCGGCTGCAACGATTGCCACACGCCGGGCTACTTCTTCGGCAAGCCCGACATGCAGCGCTTCCTCGGCGGCTCGGATGTCGGCTTCGAGATGCCGGGGCTGGGCACGTTCGTCGGGCCCAACCTGACGCCTGACAAGGCGACCGGCCTGGGCAACTGGACGACGGCGCAGATCGTGACGGCGTTGCAGACGGGCACGCGGCCCGACGGCCGCCAGCTGGCGCCGATCATGCCGTGGCAGGCATTCGCCAACCTGACGCCCCAGGACGCGCTGGCGATCGCGGCGTTTCTGAAGAGCCTGCCGCCGGTTAATCACAAGGTCGCGGGCCCGTTCGGGCCGACCGAAAAAGCGACGACCTTCGTGATGAAGATCGTGCCGCCTGACGGCGCACCGGCCTCCAAGTAGCGGCGGCACTGCGCGAGGCGACCGGATGCGCGCCATCGTCACAGCGGTCAGCCGCAGTCCGACGCATACGTTCAGCAAGCCCGCGACCGAGGTGATCCGACTGGCCGCCGGCCTGGGGGTCGAAGACGACGCCCATCTCGGCCGGACGGTGAAGCATCGCTCGCGCGTGGCGCGCGATCCGACCCAACCCAACCTGCGCCAGGTGCACCTGCTGCATGGCGAGCTGCTCGAGGAGCTGCGTGCCGCCGGCTTCGACGTGGCGGCCGGTCAGCTGGGCGAGAACATCCTGACGGCCGGTCTTGATCTGTTGGGGCTGCCGACCGGCACTCGCCTGCGGCTCGGCAACACGGCGCGGATCGAGATCACCGGCCTGCGCAATCCCTGCTACCAGATCGATGACTTCCGGCCCGGCATGCTGCGGGCCGTGCTCGACCGCGACCCGCAGGGCAGGCTGGTGCGCAAGGCCGGTGTCATGGCGGTCGTGCTCGAGAGCGGCGACGTGCGACCAGGCGATGCCATTGCCGTCGACTTGCCGGCCCCGCCGCATCGCGCGCTGGAGCCGGTGTAGCGGCTGCCGCCGCAACTACCGCCGCGCGCTACGATGCGCGCACCACGCCGCAGTCGATCAGGCTGCGGGCGCAATCGACGATCGACTCCTCGACCGGCCGCGGTGTCCAGCCCAGCACCCGGCGTGCCTTGTCGGCGGACACCGTGCGCTTGCGGCCGATTTCGCCCACCACGCTGCGCACCTGCGGGTCGAACAGGCCGACCAGCCGCAACACCCAGTCCGGCAGGCCACGCGTCGGCACCCGGGCGGCGGCCGGGCCGAGCTGCCGGCGCAGCACCTGGGCCATCTCCGAAAACCACATGAACGACCCACTGGCGATGAACCTCTCGCCGGCGGCCTCGGGCGCGGTCATGGCGGCGATGTGCAGGTCGGCAACGTCGCGCACGTCGACCAGCGAGAAACCGAGCCGCGGCAGGCCGGGCGGATTGCCCTTCATCAGCCGCTCGATGGCCTGGATCGAGAACGAATAGTCGCGGCCGAGCACCGGACCGATCACCAGTACTGGATTGACCGTGGCCAGGGTCATGGCGCCGCCGCTCTG
>JAHCJT010000066.1 GCA_026126245.1 Alphaproteobacteria bacterium | reverse complement strand
CACCAGTCCGTCGCCGTTGATGGCACCACCGGTGACGTGATCGCCGACGCGCTTGGCGACCGGCACGCTCTCGCCGGTGATCAGCGATTCATCGGCGTGTGTGGCGCCCTCGACGATGTCGCCGTCAACCGGGAAACGTTCGCCGGGGCGCACGACCACGACGTCATCGATCTGCACCTCGCCGGCCGCGACCTCGATCTCGGCGCCATCGCGGCGCAGGCGTGCCGTCTCCGGCCGCAGCGCCATCAGGGCACGGATCGCCGCCGTAGTCTGGCGCTTGGCGCGGGCCTCGAAATACTTGCCCAGCAGCACCAGGGCGACCACGACAGCGGAAGCTTCGTAGTACAGATGCGGCATGGCGCCCTGCGGCGCGCGCACGAGCATCCAGGTGCTCAGCCCCCAGCCGGCGGACGTGCCCAGCGCCACCAGCAGGTCCATGTTGCCGACGCCGGCCCGCAGCGCCTTGGCGGCACCGACATAGAAGCGCCAGCCCAGCACGAACTGCACCGGGGTCGCCAGGACCAGCTGCAGCCAGCCCGGCAGCATGATGTGGGCGCCGAAGGGCTGCAGCAGCATCGGCACGACCAGCGGCAGGGCCAACAGGATCGCGGCGCCGACATGCAGCCGTTCGCGCCGGTCGGCGCGGGCGCGGGCGGCGTCCTCGGCGTCGGCTGCCGGTGCCACCGGCCGGGCGTGATAACCGGCCGCGTCGACGGCGGCGAGCAGGGCCGGCAGGACTGTTTCGGCCGAAGCCAGCACGGTGACTCGTGCCCGCTCCGACGCCAGGTTGACGCTGGCGCTCTGCACACCCGGCACCTGCGCCAGCGCCCGCTCGACGCGGCCGACGCACGAGGCGCAGGTCATGCCCTCGATGACGAGATTGAGGACCGATGTGCCGACGGCATAGCCCGCGGCATCGAGCGCCGACGCCAGTTGGGTCGGGGCGACATCCGGCGTCGCCATCAGCGTCGCGGTTTCGGAGGCAAGATTGACGCTGACCTGCCCGACCCCGGGCACGGCCTCCAGCGCGCGCTCGACACGGCGCACGCAAGCGGCGCAGGTCATGCCGACGATCGGCAGGTGCAGTTCGCGGGGTACGGCCGGCGATGCCGGCTTCGGCGGCATCAGACCTGGCGGCGGCTGCGTCTTTTCGAGCAGAGCCATTTTCTTGCCCGTTTCGGCCAGGGGGGTACGCAGGTCTTACATGGACCTTCCCATGATTGGAAGGTCAAGGCCACGCCCGCGCGAACCCTGCGCCGGGGTGCCGCAGCCAGGCACGCTTGACCTTCCCACGTGGCATAACCCCATGTACCGCGCGGACGAAGCGGAGACAGGCGTGACCATCTTCAAGGTTGACGGCATGAGTTGCGGCCACTGTGTGGCCGCCGTCACAAGATCGATCAAGCAGGCCATGCCGTCGGCCGAGGTCGAGGTCGATCTGGCGCGCGGACAGGTACGGGTCGAACCGGCTGTTGACACAGCCGCGGTCGCGGCGGCGATCGAGAAGGCCGGATACAAGGTGTCTGTCGCGAGGCCGTGAGAACCGCCCGCCGTGGAACGGCGGACCGGGACATTCGCTGCGCCGGTTCTGTTGATCGGCCGGATCGCATGGAGCAGGCTGGCACTATGATGCCGGCGTCGCGCTGGTCGGCGGCCGGACTATCCGGCTTGTCCGGCGGCGCTCCGCATGTCGCGGGCGGCGATCCAAGACACGGTGCGGCGGGGAGGCCATGCCTGGCAACAATCCGAGAGTGCTGATCGCCGGCGGCGGGATCGGCGGCATCACGGCGGCGCTTGCGCTGCGGCAACGTGGCATCGATGCCCGGTTGTTCGAGCAGGCCGATGCGTTCCGCCAGGTCGGTGCCGGCATCCAGATGAGCGCCAACGCGACGCGCATCTTGCGCGCCCTGGGTTTGGGTGACGCCCTGGCGCGCGTCGCCGTCTATCCCGAGGGACGCGACTATCGTGCCTGGGATACGGCCGAGCAGCTGTACTGGACGCCGCTGGGTCGGCAGGCTGAGACGCGCTTTGGCGCACCCTACTACCACGTGCATCGTGCCGATCTGCTCGACGTGCTGCTGGGCGGTCTGGGCACGACGGGTTTTCGCCTCAAGGCGCCGATCGAGCGGTTCGACCAGGACTCGCGTGGCGTCAGCATCACCCTGGCCGACGGCACGACGGAAGCCGGCGACGTCCTGGTCGGTGCCGACGGAATCCATTCGATCGTGCGGGCGCAGATGTTCGGACGCGAGCAGCCGCGCTACACCGGCAACGTCGCGTGGCGCGGACTGGTGCCGGCGGAAAAGCTGACACATCTCGACCTCGGCCGGGTCACCGGCGTGTGGATGGGGCCCAACCGCAGCATCGTGCAGTACTATGTGGCGGCCGGCCGTACCTTCAACTGGATCGGCATTAGCCGCTCTGCCGGCGCGGCCCGCGAGTCGTGGCTGGCCGAGGGGCGGATCGATGATGCGCTCGCCGAGTACGCCGGCTGGCATCCGACGATCCGCACGATCATCGCCGCGACCCCCAAGGTGCTGCGCCAGGCGCTGTATGATCGCGAGCCGTTAGCCGACTGGCGGCTCGGGCGGGTCGTGCTGCTGGGCGACGCCGCCCATCCGATGATGCCGTTCTACGCCCAGGGCGCCGCCCAGAGCATCGAGGATGCCTATGTGCTGGCCGGCTGCCTTGCGGCAACGCCGCACGATCCAGTGGCCGCGCTTGAGCGTTACGTGCGACTGCGCCAGCCGCGCACCGCCTGGATGCAGGCACTGTCGCGCCGCGAGGAAGAGCTCTACCAGATGACCGACGCGGCCGCGATTGCCGCGCGCAATGCCCGTCTGCGCCAGAACCGCAACGCGCCGTCATCGACGTTCCCGCCCGAGCAGGAGCGGCTCTACGGCTATGATGCCGAAGCGGAACTCGCGGCCGATGCCGCGTAGCCGCGGGCGAAGCAGCCGCTTGTCGCGACCGATCTAGAAGCCGACCGCGGCGCCGTCGCGGCGGCTCTCCGAGGCGCCGAGATAGGGGCCGCCGTCGGGATAGCGCCAGATGATCTGGCTCGAGCCGAAGTCGAAGCTCGGCCACGCCGTCTTCACCACGTTGTGGCCGAGCGCCGCCAGCGCATCGGCGGTGGCAACCGGCATATGCGGCTCCAGCCACAGCTCGCCGTTCTCGTGCACGCGCCAGCGCGGCGCGTCGATGGCGGTTTGCGGGTTCTGGCCGAAATCGACGATGCGCGAGAACACCTGCATGTGGCCCTGCGGCTGCATGCCGCCGCCCATCAGGCCGAAGGTCGCCAGCGGCTTGCCGTCCTTGGTGATGAAGGCCGGGATGATGGTGTGGAACGGCCGCTTGCCCGGCGCCACCTCGTTGGGATGGCCGGGCTGCAGCGAGAAGCCCGAAGCGCGGTTCTGCAAGGCGATGCCCGTGCCGGGCACCACCACGCCCGAGCCGAAGCCGGCGTAGTTCGACTGGATCAGCGACACCATCATGCCGCTTTCATCGGCAGTGCCGAGGTAGACCGTGCCGCCGAGCTTGGGGATGCCGGGGCCGAAACAGCCGGCCTTCCTGGCGTTGATCAGCCGGGCGCGCGACTTCAGATACGCCTTGTCGAGCAGTTGCGCCGGCGTCACTTCCATGAACCTGGGATCGGCAACGTGACGATGGATGTCGGCGAAGGCCAGCTTCATCGCCTCGATGCGCAGATGCGCCACTTCGGGGCCGTCCGGCGCGAAGCCGGTGAGATCGAAATTCTCGAGGATGCCCAGCGCCATGCAGGCGGCGATGCCCTGACCATTGGGTGGGATCTCGTGCAGGCTGGTGCCGTGATAGGCGAGCCCGATGGGATCGACCCAGTCGGCCTGGTGGGCGGCGAGGTCCGAGGCGCGCAGCGTGCCGCCGCACTCGATGGCGAACGCCTCCATCTTCTGCGCCAGCTCGCCGCGGTAGTAGGCCTCACCGCCGCTCTCGGCGATCTTGCGCAGGGTTTCGGCCTGGGCGGGGAACTTCCACAGTTCGCCGGGCAGCGGCGCGCGGCCGTTGGGAATGAAGGCGGTCGCCCAGCCCGGCTGGTCTTTCAGGCGAGGAATGGTGCGCGCCCATTGCTGTGCCACCATCCAGGATACGCGATAGCCATCGTGTGCGTAGCGGATCGCCGGCTCGAACAGATCGGCGAACGGCAGCTTGCCGTATTTGCGGTGCAGCTCGACCCACAGCGACACGCAGCCCGGGACGGACACCGAGTCCCAGCCTTCGCCCGGCATCTTGTCGCGACCCTCGAAGCGCGCGCGCGTCATGAGCGCCGGTGCCCGGCCCGAGGCGTTGAGCCCGACCAGTTTCTCGCCGTCCCACAGGATGCAGAAGGCGTCGCTGCCGATGCCGTTCATGGTCGGCTCGACGATGGTCAGCGCGATCGCCGTGGCGATGGCGGCGTCGGCGGCACTGCCACCCTTGGCCAGCATGCGCAGGCCGGCCGTCGCGGCCAGATGCTGCGACGTGGCGACGACGTTGCGGGCGAAGATCGGCAGGCGGGGCGAGGCGTAGGGAAAATCGAAGCTGAACGGCGGCGTGTCCACGATCCGGGTGTCCTTGTCCTGCGACGCGCGCGAGACTAGCGGCCGCCGTGGCGCGGGGGAAGCGGCCGGCCTTGCGGGGCGGGATCAGCAGATGTGACGCCACCGCACATGGCGGGGCGCCGATGCCGCCGGCCGGCACGCGGCCGCGATCAAGACGCGCCGGCCGCCGCCGTGGTATGAGTCGCTCGGGCTTGGGGAGCGCGCCGGATGGACATGTCGGTCCTGATCGTGGCCATGATCGCCGCCGGCGTCGTGCTGGTGCTGCTGGTCGTGCTGCTGCTGCGCGGCCGGACGCGGACCAAGGTGATCGCGGCGCCAACGCTGCCGGCGGCAGTCGACGCGACGGTCTCGGACGCGCCCTCGGTGACGGCCAGCATGACCATGGCGGCCGCCGACTCGGTGGTGCGGTCCATGGCGGCGCGCGGCGATACCATCCAGGCCATCAAGATGGTGCGCGAAATGACCGGCCTCGGCTTGAAGGAGGCCAAGGACTACGTCGATGCGCTGCCCAACGCGCCGCCGATCACGACGATCGCGCGGCAAATGGCGATGGCCGCCAGTGCCGCGCCGGGCAGCGGCGCCAGCATGCGCACCGAGGCGGCGGCGCTGGTCGGCCGCGGCCAGATGATCGAGGCGATCAAGATGGTGCGCGAACGCACCGGCATGGGCCTGAAGGAGGCCAAGGACTACGTCGACAATCTCGCGGCCGGTATGCGCGCCAGCGCCGCCGGTCCGCGTCATCCGTTTGACGATCCGCGCCTGCGGCAATCGGTGGCGCCGCTGCTGGCCGGCGGCCAGGTCGACCAGGCGATGCGGCTGATCCAGAGCATGACCGGCTGCAGTATCGAGGCAGCGCGGAACTACATCGACCGGATCCGGCAGGGGTAGGGGCCAGACATGGACCTCGGACTGCCGGTCATCATCGCCCTGGGCGGGATTGTCGTGGTCGCGGTGGTGGTGGCGCTGCGGCTGCGGCGCGGTCGCGAGCGCGTCGTCGGCGGCGACGACGACCCGGTGCAGCGCGCCGGCGGTCTCGCCGCGCCGCCGGCGTCGCCCGTGGCGGCGGATGCGCCGGATCCTCCGAGCGGCAAGCCGCCACTGGCGGGCCCGCGGCTTGAGGAATTGGCCGACTCGCGGCTGCTGCGCAAAATGGTGGCCAGAGCCTACGAGAGCGGCAAGCAGGACGAGGCGGTGCAGGCCATCGTGCGCCTGACCGGCGTCAGCGCCACCGAGGCGAGAGCCTTCATCGACCAGATGCGCCAGCGCGGCCCCGGCGAGGACTGAGGCTCGCCCGGCGCTGGCCGGGGCCAGCCGACCGTCGCCCGCGGCGCATGCCTACTGCGCCGCGACCTTGTTCGCGGTCGCCCGTTTGGCGGCTTCCTCGGCCTTGAGCTCCTTCTTCGACAGCTTGCCAACCGGCGTCTTGGGCAGTTCGCTGCGCACCTCGAAGGCGACAGGGAATTCGTGCTTGCCGATCTTGCCGTCGAGGTGCTTCTTGAGCTCGTCGAAGGTCAGCGACGCACCGGGCTTCAGCTTGACAAACACCTTGGGGGCTTCGCCGCGGTACTCGTCGTAGATGCCGATCACGATGCACTCGTCGACCGCGGGATGCTCGTAGGTCGCCTCCTCGATGACGCGCGGGTAGACGTTGTAGCCCGACGATATGATCAGATCCTTGGAGCGGTCGACCAGGAACACCCAGCCGTCCTCGTCCATGTAGCCCATGTCGCCGGTGCGCAGGCCCTTCCAGTTGCTGGTCGGGTGGGTAAACAGCACCTTGTCGGTCTCGTCGGCCTTGTTCCAGTACCCCTTCATCACCTGCGGGCCGACGATGCACACCTCGCCGACATTGTCCTTGCCCGGCGGCAGCACCTTGGTGTGGTCGTCCAGCGAGCGGATCTCGACGATGGTGCCGGGCATCGGCACGCCGCACGAGCCGACGCGGCGCACCGCCTTGTCGACCGGGCAGATGCATCCGGTTGGCGACGTTTCGGTCAGGCCATAGCCCTCGATCAGCGTGGCGCCGGTCAGCTTCTCGAACTCGTTCTGCACCTCCACCGGCAGCGGTGCGCCGCCTGACATGCAAATCTTCAGCGACTTCAGGTCGAGCTGCTTGGCCAGCGGATGTTTGTTGATCGCCGTGTACAGCGTCGGCACGCCGGGCAGGAAGCTCGGCCGCTTGGTGCCGAGATCCTTGACGATCATGTCGATGTCGGGCCGCGGGTAGAGGATCAGCTGGTTGCCGTTGCGTACGGCACCCAGCATGATTCCCGACAGCGCGTAGATGTGGAACAGCGGCAGGACGCAGACGACCTTCTCGGTCCCGGGCGTCGTGTAGGGCTTGGTCCAGGCCTGGCCCTGGCTCATCGCCGCCATGATGCAGCCGTGCGTCAGCATCGCCGCCTTGGGCAGGCCGGTGGTGCCGCCGGTGTACTGCAGCAGCGCCACCTCGTCCCAGATGTCGTCACTGATCTTGTGCGCCTGGTATCTGCCGTCGTTGGCCAGCAGGTCCTTGAACGACATGTGCCAGTCGTCGCGCGGCCACTTGTTGATGTCAGCCTTCTTGGCGATGGGATACAGCCAGTTTTTCGGCCATGGCAGGAAGTCGGCGATGCTGCCGACGATCAGCTTCTTCAGCCGCGTCTTGCCGCGCATCCCGGCCATCTTCGGGTACAGCGCCTTGACGTCCAGGGTCACCAGGATGTCGGTCTCGCTGTCGCTGATCTTGTGTTCCAGCTCGCGTTCGGCGTCGAGCGGGCTGTAGTTGACCACCCGGCCGCCGGCCTTGAGGACCCCGAAGAAGGCGATGATGTAGTGCGGCGTGTTGGGCAGATACAGACCGACATGCACGCCCGGCTTGACGCCCAGCTTCTGGAAGCCGGCGGCGGCGCGGTCCGTGGCTTCCTTGTAGTCGCGGAAGCTCATGACCTTGTCGAGGAAGTCGGTGAACGGCCGCTCGCCGTTGGCGGCGCAGCTCTCCTCGAAGACCTCGTGGATGCCCTTGCGCGGCACCTCCAGCTCCCAGCTGACACCCGGCGGATAGCTCTTTTCCCAGACATGGCCCGCCATCGTCGCCTCCCGACACCTTTGTGACCGCGGCTCTGCGTCGGCCGCAACGTTTCTGCAAGCCACTATGTGTGTCGTCGCCGAGACGGGTCAAGCGAGGGAACGGCGGCACACCGCGCGCCGTCGGCATAGGTCGGCTGGCTGTTCTTCTTCTGATGTTTGATATCCAATTGATGGCTTAATGATATGGAATATAACGGTAATCTTGTGATAGGATTTCTTTGATCGGTCCCCCTCCGATCGACCAAAGAGCATGAACAACCAAACCATCCGGCCGCCGGTGGCCGTCGTGATCCGGACCCTGCTGATGGCGCTGGCCGCGGCCCTGGTGCTGAGCGCCTGCGGCAGTTCCCGCTACGGCAGTCCGCCGAGCGATCCGGTGGCGTCGGTGGCATGGCACGAGTGGCGCGGCGCCGGCGGCGAGCTGCTGGTCTATGGCGGTCCCGGCAGCCACAACGGCGGCGTTCGGGAAACCAGCGAGCCGCTGGCTTCGCGCATCGGCGACTACTGGGGTCTGGTCGGCCGTTCCGAGTGGAACGGGCGCAGCGACAAGCCGTGGTCGGGAATCTTCGTGTCGTGGGTCGTGCACCAGGCCGGCGTCTCGTCGCACGACTTTCCGCCCAGCGGCCGGCACGCCGGCTTCCTCAGGCCCTTGCTGGAAGGCCAGCTCAACGGCGGGCCGCGGCGCTTCGTGGTGCATGACTGGCGCGACTATGCGCCCAAACCGGGCGATCTGATCTGCGCCGGCACGCGCTGGGCGCCGCGGCGCGACGCGGCGTCGCTGCGCGCCGCCGTCGATCGCGAGGTGACGCATTGCGACGTGGTGATCGACGCACGCGGCGGACAGGTGCGGGCGATCGGCGGCAATGTGCGCGACACTGTCACGATGAGCGTCTATCCGCTCAACGGCGGCGGCACGCTGGCCGAGGTGCGCGGTCGACCCTGGTTCGCCGTCGTCGAAAAGCGCACGTAAGCGCACCGCCGCGGTACGTTGGCGACGGTGCGCCCGCCGCATGACGACTTCGTCACTTTTTACTCGCGTTTCCCGCCGCCCCGCGCCAAAGTCGCGCCGGGATCGAATCGGCAATGGGTCGTCGCGAATGCGACCTGCCGATCGGGAGGGAAGCTGTAGATGCCCGATTTGAGCCGTATTGTGTCGGCCGTGCTGCTGGCCGCGACGTCGCTGTGCATGGCCGGTGTGGCAACCGGCCAGGACAAGAAGCCGATCGAGTTCCGCTACACCACCGGCGCGCCGGCCAAGACGCCGTGGGTGATGCAGCTCGAGCGCTTCGAGAAGGACGTCGATGAAGAGAGCAAGGGGGCGCTGAAGATCCAGTCCTTCATTTCGGCGCAGCTCGGCAACGAGCAGGACACGGTGCAGCAGGTGGCGCGCGGCCGCATCGACATGGGCGGCTTCTCCAGCGGCGCCGTGGCGCTGATCGCGCCGGAGATCGCGCTGCTCGGCCTGCCGTTCTATTTCAGCAGCGTGGCGCAGCAGGACTGCGTCATCGACGGCATGAGCAAGGAGGTCGCGACGCTTCTGGCGCGCAAGGGCATCCGCTTCCTCGGCTGGACCGAGGTCGGCACCGTCGACGTCGTCGGCAAGAAGCCTTACCTGACGCCGGCCGACGTGAAAGGGCTCAAGGCGGCCTCGGCCAGCCACAAGGTTTCTTCGGGGATGTGGAGCGCCCTGGGGGCCAATCCGTCGCCGATCGGCATCACCGAAATTGCCTCGGCCTTTCAGACCGGACTGGTCGACGTCAACGCCACCGTCGTTACGTTCTACCTGCCGTCGGGCCTCGCCAAGGCGGCGCCCGTGATGACGCGGGTTGAGATGTCGGATGCGCCCGGCATCATTCTGATGAACAAGGGCGTCTATGACCGGTTGAGCGCCGACCACAAGTCGATGCTCGATCGCGCCGTCGCGCGTCGCTCGGCCACGCAATTGCGTGCCGAGATCCGCGGCTTCGAGGAAACGCTGCGCGGCATGCATGTCAAGGCTGGCGGTACGATCGTGCAGACCACGACCGATCAGCGCGAGCAGTGGCGCAAAGTGCTGGAGCCGGTATGGCCGCGGATGGTGAAGGACATCGGCGGTGATGCCGAAAAATTCTTCCAGCTCATGGAAGCCGGCCGCAAGACCTGTGGCGACAAGAAATCCTGATCGCGTGGCCGTCACCGCGTCGGCGATGCGCCGGCGGTCCTGAAATCAATGAACCAGGGGAGGGAGTCATGAAGCGCAGATTTTCAGCGGTCGCGGCGGCACTGGTGGTCGCCGGTGCATGGGCGTCGGCGGCGGTGGCCCAGGGAGCGATCGAATTCCGTTACACGACCGGCGCGCCGCCCAAGACGCCTTGGGTCATGCAGCTCGATCGCTTCGCCAAGGACCTCGAGGAGGAAAGCAAGGGCACGATGAAGATCCAGTCCTTCATCAATGCCCAGCTCGGCAACGAACAGGACACGATGCAGCAGGTGGCGCGCGGCCGCATCGACATGGGCGGCTTCTCGACCGCTGCCGCCGCCGCGCTGGTGCCGGAATTGTCGCTGCTCAACATGCCGCTGTACTTCGACAACGCCCAGCAACAGGACTGCGTGCACGACCGTTACATGACCAACGTCGCCAAGGGCATGCTGGCGCAGCGCGGCGTGGTGTTCCTGGGCTGGACCCATGTCGGCGCGGTCGACGTGGTGGGCAAGCGGCCCTTCCTCTTGCCGTCCGACATCAAGGGCCTGAAGGCGCGTTCGGCGCCGACCAAGACCGACGCCGCCTTCTGGCGCGCGCTGGGTGCCAATCCCAATCCGCTCGGGATTACCGAGTGGGCCTCGGCGCACCAGACCGGCCTGGTCGATGTATCGGCGGCGCCGATCACCTACTACTTCCCGTCAGGGCTGGGCAAGGTGGCGCCGGTGATGACCCGCACCAATCATGTCGATGCCAGCGGCGTGGTGGTGATGGCCAAGTCGCGCTACGACCGACTCTCGACCGACCAGCGCAACATTCTTGAGCGCACCATCACCAAGCGGCCGGCCAGCCAACTGCGCGCCGAGATCCGCGGCTTCGAGGACGTCATTCGGGGCATGCACGTGAAGTCGGGTGGCCAGATCGTGCCGCTGACCGCCGAGCAGCGCGCCGCCTGGCGCAAGGCCGTGGAGGCGGTATGGCCGGAAATCGTCAAGGCCGTCGGCGGCGACGCGCCGCGGATCTGGAAGATCATCGAGGACGGCAAGAAGGCCTGCGGCGGAACCAACGCGTGAGCCGGCGGACACGGCAGGCGCGCCGGCTCGCCGGCGCGCCGCCGGCGATGCGCGCCACATTTCCCTCGGGGCGCCTTCCATGACACTTCATCCGCCGGGTGCAACCGGCGCCGCGCCCGCGGCCGCGCGCCGTGTCATGGCGGTGTGGCATCAGGCGGAGTGCTGGCTGGCGGTCGCCTGTTTCTCGTTCATCGCGATCATCCTGACGCTCGACGTGGCCGGCCGCGAGGTGGTCGGGCCGTTCTTCCAGCTGATCGGCGTCGACGTCGGCCCGACCGGCATCTTCGCCTCGCAGCGGTTGTCGATCTTTGCGCTGGTCATTGGCGCCTTCGCCGGCGTGGGAATCGCCACCGCCACCGGCAGCCATCTCGTTCCCCGCGTCGCTTTCGGCTGGGTCCCGGCCGCCTGGGGACCGGTCATGGACCGCGTCGCCGACCTGCTGACCGGCACCTTCATGCTGACGATGACCTATTTCGGGTTCGTCTTCGTGGCGTCGACCTTCGCCGCGCAGCTGCGCACGCCGGTTCTCGACTGGGTGGTGTGGCCGTTCCAGCTTGCCATCCCCATCGGATTCCTGTCGGCCGGCCTGCGCTACTTTGTGTTCTCCGCCTGGCCGGCGTTGCGTCCGGCGCTGCCGGAGTTCCAGGAATGATGGGCTTCGTGCTCGCCGGCCTGGTGCTGCTGCTGCTGGTCCTGCGGCAACCGCTGCTCGTCATTCTGCTGGTCGCCACCGGCTTCGTGCACCTCGTCTGGGGACGTGGTCAGCTCGACTACATCGTCGAGGACATGTGGGTCGGCCTCGACAAGGAGCTGATCCTCTCGGTGCCGCTGTTCGTGCTGTGCGGCAATGTGATGACGCGCGGTTCGATCGCCCAGCGCCTGATCGACATGCTGGCCTCGGTCACCCGGCCGTTACCCGGCGGCATGGCCGTGGCGTGCGTGCTGTCCTGCTCGGTCTTCGCCGCCATCTCGGGTTCTTCGATCGTCACCATGCTGGCGATCGGCTCGGTGATGTTTCCGGCCATGCGTCAGGCCGGCTACGACGTGAAGTTCACCCTCGGCGCCATCACCGCCGGCGGCACGCTGGGCATCATCATCCCGCCCTCGATCCCGATGATCATCTACGGGCTGGTGACAGAGACGTCGATCACCGATCTGTTCGCGGCGGGGTTCGGGCCCGGCATCCTGCTGATGCTCGTGCTGTCGGCCTATTCGATATGGGTCAACCGCAAGATGCCGGCGCAGCGTTTCGATCTCGGCGCCTTCAAGCGGGCGTGCAGCCGCGGCATCTGGGCCCTTCTGATGCCGGTGATCCTGCTGGGCGGTATCTACAGCGGCTACTTCACCGCCACCGAGGCGGCCGCGGTCGCGCTCGCCTACGCCATGGTGATCGAGATCTTCGTGCACAAGGAACTGCGCCTGCGCGATTTCTACGGCGTGGTACTCGAAGCCTCGAAGCTGGGCGGCTCGCTGTTTCCCGTGCTGGCGGTGGCGCTGAGCCTCAACATCATCCTGATCGAGCATCGCGTGCCGCAGTCGATGGTCGCGGTGATGCAAGGCTACATCGACAGCCCCCTCGTGTTCATGCTGATGGTCAATGTGCTGCTGCTGATCGTCGGCTGCCTGATGACCACGGGCGAAGCGATCCTGGTGCTGGCCCCGCTGCTGATGCCGGTGGCCGAATCCTACGGCTTCAACCGTGTGCTGTTCGGCCTCATCATGATCCTGAACCTGGAGATCGGCTATCTGACGCCGCCGGTCGGGCTGAACCTGATCGTCGCCATGAGCGCCTTCAAGCAGAGCTTTGCGTTGCTCTGCCGCGCGGCGGTGCCCTTCATCGTGCTGATGCTGTGCTGCCTGGCGCTGGTGGTGTGGCAGCCCTGGATCGCGATGTATTTCGTTACCGGCAAGTTCTGACCGACGTGCTGTCGCCGTCACGCCCTACGGCAGGCGCTGGCAGGTCGCCGTACGTTGCAGCTCGGCGCTCGTATGCGCCAGCAGGAACGCGCGCTCGCGATCCGCGGGGCCGTCGATACGCGGCGCGCCGTAGGTCGGGAACTCGATCGCGATGTTGTGCGTGCGCGCCAGCGCGGCGAGCCGCGTCTGCGCCTTCGATTCGGCGACCAGCAACTCGAAGCGGTCGGCGTTCAGTCGCCGCACATAGACATGGCCGGCGCCGCGGACGTCATTGCCTCGCGCCTCGAGCATGAACAGATCGCCTTGCATGGCGGCGGCGCGCACGGCGTAGCGGTCCTTGTCAAGCGTCGCAAGGTAGACGACGTCGCCGGGCGCGAGCTGCGCCGGCGCCGATATCGTCGCCGTCGAAGGTTCGCGGTCCTTGTCGTTCAGGCAGCGATAGACGCCGGGCGTGATCGGCACTTCCTCGCCACGCGTCAGCACGGGGCCGCTTGTCTCGTAGCAGCCGGTCAACGACAGGACCGCCACGGCAAGCGACAACGAAAGCGACAGTCTCGGCAACGCCATTGCTCTTCCTCCGGACGCCGGACCGCCGGATGGCGGTGCGGCTCACACGCTCCACATGCAGCCTACCGGTCTGCCGCCATCGCTGTCGCCACCGGCGCGATGGGGCCGCGTGGGTGTCAGTCACGCCGCACCGGTTGAGTCCCGTCCGACGCCGCCGCGGCGAGATGGCGCCGCTGCAGAGCCAGCGACACCACGAAGATGCCGACGCCGCCCATGGCCACCAGGCCGCCGACCAGCCACAGCAGCGGCACGCCGGGCACGATGTCGCCGACCGGCACAAATGCCGGGCCAAAGATGGCGATCGCGGCACCGACGACGACGTCGCAGATCGCTGCCACGCGCAGGATCGCGCTCGTGCGCGCTTGTTTCGGCGCCATCACGCGGCCTGCTGCGTGAGGGCGGCCTTGCCCAGCATGAAGTCGGCCGCCCGTTCGGCGATCATGATGGTCGGCGCATTGGTGTTGCCGCCGATCAAGGTCGGCATGATCGAGGCGTCAACGACGCGCAGGCCTTCGACGCCACGCACCCGCAGCTGGCTGTCGACGACGGCCATGGCATCGGACTCCGGCCCCATCTTGCAGCTGCCGACCGGGTGGTAGATCGTCTCACTGCGGGCCCGGACCCAGTCGGCGATATCCGCGTCCGACGTCTTGCCGACACCCGGCTCCAGCTCGTCGCCGCGATAGGGTTCAAACGCCGTCTGGGCGAAGATCTCGCGCGCCAGCCGTGTGCCCTTGACGAGGCCGTCGAGATCCTTGGAGGCAGCCAGATAGTTGGCGTCGATGGCCGGATCGGCCATCGGATCGGCGCTCTTGAGCCGGATGGTGCCGGTGCTCTCCGGCCGTAGCAGGCAGACGTGCAGCGTCATGCCGTTCTGTTTCATCTGCGTGCGGCCGTGATCGATGACGAAGGCCGGAATGAAGTGCAGCTGGATGTCGGGCGCCGACAGCCCGTCGGCGGTGCGCAGAAAGCCGCCGGTTTCGGCGATGCACGAGGTGCCCGGTCCGGTCTTTCCGAACACGTACTTGGCCAGGGTCACGAGCTGGTTGGCGGTATCGTAGGTGTCGCGCGTCTTGCAATAGTACAGCGTCGCGGCGTCGAGATGGTCCTGCAGGTTGCCGCCGACGCCGGGCACGTCGGCGACCACGTTGATGCCGAGCGTCTTCAGGTGATCGGCCGGACCGATGCCCGACAGCATCAGCAGCTGCGGCGAGTTGATCGCGCCGCCCGATAGCGCGACCTCGCGCGTGGCGCGGGCGATTTCGTCCTTGCCGTCCTTGCGGTAGGCGACACTGGTGGCGCGGCCGTTCTCGACCACGACCCGGGCGGTGTGCGCTTCGGTCACCACCGTGACGTTGCCGCGCGCCATGGCCGGGCGCAGATAGGCCTGCGCCGCGCTCCAGCGTTTGCCGCCCTTCTGCGTCACCTGGTAGTAGCCGACGCCGTCCTGGCTGGCGCCGTTGAAATCGGTCGATCGCTTGTGGCCGGCCTGCACGCAGGCCTCGACGAAGGCGGCGTTGATCTTGGCCGGCGATACCTGGTCGGCGACATTGAGCGGGCCGCCGACGCCGTGAAACTCCGAGGCGCCGCGCTCGTTGTGTTGCGCCCGCAGGAAGTAGGGCAGCACGTCGCCGTAACTCCAGCCGGCGTTGCCCAGCTGCCGCCAGTGGTCGTAGTCCCAGGCGTTGCCGCGGATGTAGAGCATGGCGTTGATCGACGATGAGCCGCCCAGTGTCTTGCCGCGCGGCCAGTACATCTTGCGGCCCTTGCAGTGAACCTGCGGTTCGGTCCAGTAGCCCCAGTTGAACAGGCCCTTGCCCGCCAGCTGCACGACGCCGGCCGGCATGTGAATGAAGAAGTTGGTGTCCGGCTTGCCGGCCTCGAGCACGAGCACCTTGACCGACGGGTCGGCGCCCAGCCGGTAAGCCAGCGTGCAACCGGCCGAGCCGGCGCCCACGATGATGTAGTCGTAGTCGTCGCGCGCCATGGTCCCCCCTGAGCGTTGCCGCCGCACCTTTGACGTGATGGTGACGGCGCGTTCACAGATCTGCAAGTGCGGCGGGCGCGGCGCGCCCGATTTTCGTCACGAAGCCGGCGCCACCATCCGGCGGGCGTGGACGACGGCCGATGAGGTGATGACGGCCGCGGCTGCGGCAAGCGCGGCGGCGCGTGCGCCGCTGGCAGCGGCAGTCTGGTTGACAGGCGGAACGCTGCGCCGCTACGAGGAGGCGTGCGACGCGTCTGGCGATCATCGCGTGCGACATCGTGCGAGCCGCCACGCAGGACAACGGCGCGCCTGTGCGTCTTGACCGGCTTCGAGGCATGAGGTGTCCCACAGCATGGCAACACTGTCCGAGCAGCTGATGGCCGTTCTGCCGTATCTGCGCCGCTACGCGCGGGCACTGACCGGCAGCCAGACCTACGGCGATCAGTGGGTGCGCCAGTGCGTCGAGGTGTTGATGCAGCAACCGGCGCTGCTGAGCGGCGATGCCAGCTCCAAAGCCGATGTCTTCGCGCTGTTCCACAAGTTGCAGCAGCCGTTCGGGGCGCTCGACAAGAGCGACGACCACGACGACGATCCGACCGCCACCTCGGATCGCCTGACGGCGCGGATCAGGTGGATTCCCGACACGCAGCGCAAGATCCTGCTGCTGACCGTGCTCGAAGGTTTCTCGATCGGCGACGTCGCGCACATTCTGGACATTTCCGTCGAACAGGCGGAGCTTGAGCTGCGCGCGGCCCGCGAGGAGATCAAGCGGGTTGCCTCGGTGCGCGTGCTCGTCATCGAGGATGAAGCCATCATCGCGCTCGACGTCGCCAAGGTGGTGCGCAACGCCGGCCACCAGGTCGTGGGCATCGCGGCGACCGAAAAGGCGGCCGTCGAGCTGGCCGGCACGCACGCGCCGGACCTCGTGCTCGCCGATATCCAGCTCCAGGGCAAGGACAACGGCATCGCGGCGGTACGCGAGATCCTGAAGTCGGCGACCGTGCCGATCATCTTCGTCACCGGCTATCCCGAGCGGCTGCTGACCGGGCAGGGCGTCGAGCCGGCCTTCGTCCTGGCCAAGCCGTTCGATCCGGATCTGCTGAAGACCGCGATGGCGCAGGCTCTCAACATCGCCCCGATCTGACACGCCGCGCCGGCGTGCGGTGGCCGCGACCGTCGCGGCCCGGTCATCCAGGGATGCAGCGCATGGGACGCCTGTCCCCATCGACCAGGCTGGTGCTGCTGATCGCCGTCGCACTGGCGCCGGCGGCGGTCGTGACGCTGGTGCGCGAGACCTCAGGCGGCATGGCCGCGTGGCTCGCACCGCTTGTCGTCGCGGCGTCGATCGCGGCGGCGCTGGCGGCGTGCTGGGTGTTCGTGCGCGGCGGGCACGGCGGCCGGCGGATCGACGCCGCGCTGCAGGCGCACGAGCGCGAGCTGCAGGCCAGCCTAGCGCAGCGCGACCTGTTGCTGCGCGAGCTGCACCACCGGGTGAAGAACAACCTGCAGATGATCTCCAGCCTGCTCAGCCTGCAGGGCGAGCGCATTCGCAGCCCGCGCATCCGGCGCATCTTCGCCGACGCGCAGAATCGCGTGCTGACGCTGTCGTTGCTGCACCGCCATCTGTACGAGCGGTCCAACTGGACGCAGGTCGACTTCCGCGCCTTCCTCAACGACCTGGTGCAGCATCTGTCGCGCACCCACGAGCGCGTCGGCGGCCCGACGGTGCGGATCGAGGTCGACGCGGCGGTCGCGCCGGTCGGCCCCGACATCGCCATCCCGGTCGGCCTGATCGTCACCGAGGCGGTGTCGAACGCCATGCGGCACGCCTTTGCCGAGACCGCCGCGCCGCGCATCGCGGTGGCCTTCCGCGACAGCGGCGCGCGCTTCGAGCTGTCGGTCGACGACAACGGCGTCGGCATCGCGCCGGCGGCGGTGCCGCCGGGCGACGGCGACGGCCTGGGCTTCACGCTGCTGCGCGGTCTGGTGGCGCAGCTCGGCGGCGACATGGCGGTGGCACCGCGCGCCGAGGGCGGCACGCGCGTGCGGGTGACGTTTGCCAAACCGGCCGACGATCAGGCCGCGCCGCCGTAGCGACGGCGCGGCGCGCCGTGTCTCAGCGGTGCGGGTTCGTCAGGTCGTCGAACTCCTGCAGATGGCGCGGCGCCCAGCGGTGCTGGCGTGCCCGGGTGATCCACTGCGACATCCAGGGAAAGCGCCGCCGCGCCCGCGTCACCCAGCGCCGGCCGGTGCGGAACTCGGTGGCCAGCAGGTAGATGGCGAGCACGAAGAAGATCCAGCCCGGCATGATCGGCAGCAGCCCGCCCAGCAGCGACAGCGCCAGGCAGCCGGCCATCGCGAAGGCCATCACGATCTGCCGGCCGCGCCGCCGCGGCGGGGCAGGGCGGCGCCAGATCGGTGCCGGCAGGTTGTTGACGGCGGGGCGCGGCTCGTCGCTCATGCGCCGACAGATGGGGCAGGGCGGCGCCCCTGCCAAGATGCGCAAGGCTGGCGTTCGGGCGTTGCCGGGGACAACTTACCGCCCCTAAAAGGGAGAATTCTCACCTCGAGGTGCTTGACGTTTACGTAAACGTCAAGTATACGGACGTCATGACGCAGGCGACGACGGACTCCGACCGCGGCACGGCCAAGGCGCCGGCCCGCACCTGGACCATCGCCCAGCTGGCGAAGGAATTCGACGTCACGGCCCGCGCCATCCGCTTCTACGAGGACGAGGGCCTGCTGGCGCCGACCCGCCACGGCACGGCGCGCATCTACAGCGCCGGCGATAGGGCGCGGCTGGGCTGGATCCTGCGCGGCAAGCGGCTGGGCTTCAGCCTCGGCGAGATCCGCGAGCTGCTCGACCTCTACCATGCCGACCGCTCCGGCGTGCAGCAGCTCAAGGGCGTGCTGCGCAAGAGCCGCGAGCACATCGCCGAGCTGGAGAAGCGGCTGCGCGACCTGCGCGCCCAGCTGGCCGAGTTCCGCGAGGTCGAGGCGCACGCCGTGCAGTTCCTGCGCGAGCGCGGCGCCGGACCGGAGGAAGCGTAGCCGCAGCAACCTTCTCCTGGCGGAGTGGGGCTGGTGCGGCGGATGCGTGGTGGTTTTGTCTTGTCGTCCTGAGCGAAGCGAAGGACCCTGCGGTGGTATTTCACACACCGTTCCAGGTGGAGAACTTCCGGCGCCGTCTTGCGTCGCGCGCAAAACCGCAAGGTCCTTCGCTGCGCTCAGGACGACAGTAGATTGGCGCCCTTCGGGCACCTTTCCCCTCCGGGGGAAGCTCGTCATGATCGAACAGGTTGAAGCAGGGAGAGACGAATGGCCACCTACAAGGCGCCGCTCAAGGACATGCGCTTCGTGCTGCGCGAGGTCGTCGACTTCCGCGAGATCAGCGCCCTGCCGCCGTTCGGCGAGGTGACGCCCGACCTCGTCGACGCCATCCTCGAGGAGGCGGCCAAGCTGTGCGAGAACGTGCTCTTCCCGCTCAACCGCTCGGGCGACGAGGAGGGCTGCACCTACGAGAACGGCGTGGTGCGCACGCCCAAGGGCTTCAAGGAAGCCTACAGGCAGTTCGTCGACGGCGGCTGGACCAACATCACCACTGATCCGAAGTTCGGCGGCCAGGGCCTGCCCGCCACCC
>JAHCJT010000065.1 GCA_026126245.1 Alphaproteobacteria bacterium | reverse complement strand
GGTCGTTGACGGGACCAAAGGCTCGGTCAGCCGCTGCGAGATGCATCGCGCGCTGGGCCGGGTGCTGCCGCCGGAATGTGGCGGGACGGGCCGGCCGGGCGGCGAGACGACCCGCGGCCGGGTGGTGATCGGCACGCCCGACCAGGGCACCAAGCCCGCGACCGACGCGCCCGCGACGGCGCCAGCGACCGGGACGACGGCGTCTGTGCCACCGGCGGCAACGACGGGTCCGGTGCCGACGCCGGCCAGCCCAAAGGGAATCGGACTGCTGGTGCCGTTCGCGCTGGATTCGGCCGAGCTGACGCCGCAGGCAATGCGCGTCGTCGATCAGCTGGCCGAGGTATTCAAGCTCAATCCGGGCGACCGGTTCGTCATCGAGGGACACACCGACGCCTCCGGCGGCGAGGCCTACAACCAAAGCCTTTCGGAGCGCCGGGCGCAGGCGGTGATCGACTATCTGGTCAGCCGGTATCATCTGCCGCGCGCGCAGTTCCAGGGCCGCGGCATGGGCAGCGCCAAGCTGATGTTGCCGAACGACCCGATGAACGGCCGAAATCGTCGCGTCCAGGTTCTCAACATCGGCAGCTGAGGCGACGTGATGGCTGAAGCGCAGGGAAGTCCGCCGGTTATTGATATCGAAGCGCTGGCGGCGCCGCTGGAGGGCGACGATCCCTGCGGTCCGGATCTGCGCCAGGACAGTGCCGACAACGCGCCCTATTTCGCGCTGCGTCGGCTGCAGGGGCAGGCGCGCACCGCCGAGCGCCAGGCGGCGATGGCCGCGGTGGCCTCGGACGACGGCGCACAAGACGCCGGCAGCGACGCGGCCGTGCTGAAGGAATGGAACGGGCTGTTCGAGCTTTGCGAAAAGACGCTGCGCGAAACGTCGAAAGACATCGAACTCGCCTCGTGGATGGTCGAGGCGCTGGTGCGCATGCATGGCTTTGCCGGGCTGCGCGACGGCTTCACGCTGGCCGCCGAACTGGTCGAGCGCTACTGGGACAATCTGCACTACGATACCGAGGACACTGATCCGGGCGCCAAGGCGCAGCCGTTTGCCGGCCTGAACGGAACGGATCGCGAAGGAGCGCTGATTAGGCCCTTCAAGGCAGTGCCCATCACCCCGGTCGGCGACGCCGGCGCGTTCGGCGTTGGCCAGTGCGAACAACTGCAGCGCGATAGTCGCCTTGGCGAGGCCGAAAGCCTGGCGCGGTCCGGCGGGGCGGGGTTCTACCAGCCGCTGATGAAGGACCTCAAGGACGCGCGCGCGGCTTACGAGCGGCTGACTGCGTTGTTCAGCGACAAGATGGGGAGCGACGCGCCGGGCTCGTCGCAGATCAACGAGACATTCGAGGCCGCGGAGCGCATGGTGCGGGTGCTGGGCGGCCAGTTCCTCGCCGAAGAGGATGCGGCGCCGGCCGAAGGCGAGGCGGCGGCGACCGGTGGCGGCGGGGTGGCGATGATCGCCCGGCCCGGCGCCTTCGCCAGTCGCGAGCAGGCGCTGGAAATGCTGAATGCGGTGGCCAGGTTCTTCCGCGAGCGCGAGCCGCATTCGCCGATTTCCTATGCCCTGGACTCGATGATCGAGCGGGCGCGGATGCCGCTGTTCGATTTGCTTGCGGATTTGTTGCCGGACGAGGATGCGCGCCGGCGTGTTCTTCAGAATGCCGGTATCCGGCCACCGAAACCGCCGGAATAGGTCGGCGTAGGCGCCCCGCAAGGGGCGGCATGGGGTCGCGCCCGCGACGCGCGATGTGGTATGTTTTCTCGAGGGGTTCGAGGGAGGTGTTCCGATGGCAGGTTCAACTCAGGAAAAGCTGGACCGCGTGCGCAAGCCGCGTGTCCACATCAAGTACGAGGTCGAGACCGAAGGGGCGATGGTCGAGAAGGAGCTGCCCTTCGTTGTCGGCGTGATGGGTGACTTCTCGGGTGATCCGACCCAGAAGCTGCCCGAAGTCCGTGACCGGAAGTTCGTCCAGATCGATCGCGACAACTTCAACAAGATCATGTCGAACATGACGCCGGGCCTGAACCTGCGGGTTCAGAACAAGCTGCAGAACGACGGCAGCGAGATGGCGGTCAACCTCAAGTTCAACTCGATGGACGACTTCGAGCCGCAGCGCATCGTCGACCAGGTCGAGCCGCTGCGCAAACTCAAGGAGACGCGCGACAAGTTGCGCGATCTCATGACCAAGGCCGACCGGTCCGACGATCTCGAGCAGCTCCTGGAGAAGGTGCTGGCCGACGAGGAAGCGGTCAAGAAGCTGCACGAGGAAATCAAGAAGCGCGGCGGGGAGGGCTGATCCATGGCTGCCGAAACTCAAACCCAGGCACAGGGTGCCGCCCAGGTCGCGACCGAAGAGGGCGCGTCGCTGCTCGACGCCGCCATCGGCGCGACCAAGCAGACCGATGCCAACGAGGCCCAGGACCTGCTCAAGGCGCTGACCGAGCAGGCGATGGCCGGCACGGTCAAGTTCAGCAAGAACCTGAACCAGACCATCCGGCGCGCCATCGCGCTGCTCGACGCCAAGATCTCGGACCAGCTGGCCGAGGTCATGCACCACGAGAAGTTCCTCAAGCTCGAGGGCAGCTGGCGTGGCCTCAATCACCTGGTGATGAACAGCGAGACCGGCACGACGCTGAAGATCCGGGTGCTGAACATCAACAAGCGCCAGCTTCTCAACGACTTCAGCAAGGCGACGGAATTCGACCAGAGCCTGATGTTCAAGAAGATCTACGAGAACGAGTTCGGCACGCCGGGCGGCGAGCCGTACGCCTCGCTGATCGGCGACTACGAGTTCTCGCCGCATCCCGACGACATCGAATTGCTGCGCGGCTTGGGCGGCGTGGCGGCGGCGGCGTTCGCGCCGTTCATCGCGGCGGCCGATCCCAAGATGTTCGAGCTCCAGGATTTCCGCGGCCTCAAGGACATCCGCGACCTGAAGAAGGGCTTCGACAACGTGAAGTTCGCCGGCTGGCGTTCTTTCCGTGACAGCGAGGATTCGCGGTTCGTGACGCTGACCATGCCGCGGGCGCTGGCACGCCTGCCCTACGGCAAGGAGACGAAGCCGATCGAGGAGTTCGACTTCGAAGAGGGCGAGCCCGGCAAGGCGCTGGCCCACGAGCATTACTGCTGGATGAACTCGGCCTACGTGATGGGTGCCCGGCTGACCGACTCGTTCGCCAAGACCGGCTTCTGCACCACCATCCGCGGTGCCGAGAACGGCGGCATGGTCCAGAACCTGCCGTCGCACACCTTCGTCAGCGACGACGGCGACCAGGACCAGAAGTGCCCGACGGAGATCGCGATCACCGACCGGCGCGAGAAGGAATTGTCGGATCTCGGCTTCCTGCCGCTGTGCCACTACAAGAACACGGACTACGCCGTGTTCTTCGGCGCCCAGACGACGCATCGGCCGAAGAAGTACGACAAGGCGGAGGCGACGGCCAACGAGGCGATCTCGTCGCGGCTGCCGTACATCATGGCCTCGTCGCGCTTCGCGCACTACCTGAAGATCATGGGCCGCGACAAGATCGGATCGTTCATGGAGCGCTCCGATTGCGAGAAGTGGCTCAACAACTGGATCGGCAACTACGTCAACGCCAATCCTGACGTCGGGCCGGAGATGAAGGCCAAGTATCCGCTGCGCGAGGCAAGGGTCACCGTTCAGGAAGTGCCGGGCGCGCCCGGTTCGTACTACGCGGTGGCGCATATGCGGCCGTGGCTGCAGTTGGAGGAGTTGACGACGTCGCTGCGCATGGTTGCCCGCATCCCGGCGAAGGCGGGCTGACGGGAGACACCGTGACGGCACCCGAGGACGCCGTACCCGCCGATACCCTGGATGCCGCCGGCATTTCGCTGGTGGATGCCGGTCTTGCTGCGGCGGCTTCACGGCCGCCGCAGCCGTCCACGGACCATCCGGCCGGTTCGACGCCAGTCGTCGCCCTGACGCCGGCGCAACGCGAGGCGTTGCGCCGGCGTCATCGCAAGATCACGTTCGAGATCGACCGCATCATCGCCGGCATCGATGCGATGTTGTCGGTCCAGGTCGACGAGATCCTGCATCATCCGCGCGTCCAGAGGCTGGAGGCTTCCTGGCGCGGGATCCTGTGGCTGGTCCGCCTGGCCGACTCCAACAAGGCCATCAAGATCCGGCTGCTGAACCTGTCGTGGCGCGAGCTGGGCCGCGATCTGGAGCGCGCCATCGAGTTCGACCAGAGCCAGGCTTTCGACAAGATCTACACGCAGGAATTCGACACGCCGGGCGGCGAGCCCTATGGCCTGATCGTCGCCGACTATGAACCCAGCAAGCATCCCAAGGACCTCGAAACGCTGCGGGCGCTGGCCGGCGTCGTGGCGGCGCCGCACGCGCCGACCATTCTCGGCTGCTCGCCGTCGATGTTCGGTGTCGATCGCTTCCGCGAGCTGGTGCCGACCATCGACCTGAGCGGCCTGTTCCAGCGGCCCGAATTCGCCGGCTGGCGGGGACTGCGCACCGGCACCGAGGATACCCGCTATCTCGGCTTGGCCTTTCCGCGCGTCCTGATGCGCCTGCCCTATCGTCCGGACGGCTCGCGGGCCGACGGTTTCGTCTACCGCGAGGCCGTGCACGCCGACGAGGCGCGGCACTGGCTGTGGGGTTCGGCGGCATATGCCTTCGCCGCCGTCACCGTGCGCTCTTTCGCCACCTACGGCTGGTTCGGCGACATCAGGGGCGCCGGCCGCGACCGCAGCGGCGGCGGGCTGGTCGACGATCTGCCGTTGCCCTGGTTCACGACCGACCGGCCGCACGTGGCGCCGCGGCCACCGCTGGAAATGATGCTGACAGAGCGCCAGGAACGCGAACTGTCGGAACTCGGCTTCATTCCGCTGATGCCGGCGCGCCTGACGTCGTATGTCATCTTCAATTCCAACCAGTCGGTGTGGCAGCCGACCCGCTACGACAAGCAGGCGGCGCGGGCCAATGCCCGGCTGTCGTCGATGCTGCAGCAGATCCTGTGCGCCTCGCGCTTTGCCCACTACATCAAGGTGATCGCGCGCGACATCATCGGCTCGGAGATGACTCCCGAGATCTGCCAGCAGCGGCTGGCCGACTGGATCTATCAATATACGATGGGCGACAGCAACGCGTCAGTCGAGATGAAGGCCCGCTATCCCTTGGCCAGGGCGCAGATCGACATCAGGGAACTGCCCGCCAAGCCCGGACACTACGCGCTGATCGCCCGGCTGCAACCGCAGTTCCAGCTGGACGAGATGGGCGCCACATTCAACCTGATCAGCACGGTCCGCCAGCAGGGCCAGCGCGCCGCGTAGTTGACGCCGCGGATCGATGGGGGAGAAACCGACATGACTACAGACGCCAAGTCGCTATTCCGCGACGGCAAACTTGCGGAAGCCATCGAAGCGCAAACCGCCCTGGTGCGCGACAAGCCATCCGACCCCGACGCGCGCGCGTTTCTCGCCGAGCTTCATATTCTGGTTGGCGCCTACGACAAGGCCGACCGGCAGCTCGATGCGCTGTCGACCCAGCACACCAAGTTGGGCGTGGCCGTCGCGCTGTCCCGCCAGCTGGTGCGCGCCGCCATCGCCCGCCAGGAGGTGTTCGAAAAGGGCCGCGTCCCCGACGTGGTGACCGAGCCTGGCCCCTATGTCGAGGCCGCCCTGAAGGCGCTGCTGGAGTTGCGCGACGGCCGGTCGAAGGAGGCGGCGGCGCTGCTTGCCGAGGCCGACGAGAAGCGGCAGCCGTCGCCGGGCAGGCTGGGTGAAGGCGGCGCCGCGTTCGACGATTTCCGCGACGTCGACGACCTGTGTGCCGGCTTCATGGAAGTGATGACCAGCACCGGCAAGTACTTCTGGGTGCCGACCGACCGTATCGAGGTGATGGAGTTCGAGAAACCGGCACGACCGCGCGACGTGGTGTGGCGGCAGTGCAAGATGGACGTGCGCGGCGGCCCGGAGGGCGTCGTCTACGTGCCGGCGACCTATCCCTTGCTGCCGGCCGAGGGCGACATCGATTCGTTCCGCCTCGGACGTGCGACCGAGTGGAGCGACAGCGACGGTGGACCGACGCGCGGCATCGGACTGCGGCTGTTCCTGGTCGGCGACGAAGGCATGAGCATCGACGAGCTGCAGACCGTGCAGTTCGGCGCGGCATAGTCCGCATCACAGGGGTAGGCGCCATGGCGCTCGACGAGGATGCACTCAGGGCACAGCTCTCGGTTCTCGACCGGCTGATCGACGAGCGGCCGGAGGAGACCCGCGAGCGCCCGCTGACGCCGTCGCAGACCATGGCGCGATTGCGTGAGGCGGTGCGGCGTGACCTCGAGGCGCTGCTCAATACCCGCGAGCGTTGTCGCGGCTGGCCGGACATCCTCGGGGAGATCGACGAGTCGGTCGTCGGCTACGGCCTGCCCGATTTCTCGGTCATCTCACTGGAGGGCACCTGGCGGGAGAGCCTGCGGCGGCGGCTGCTGGAGGTTATCCGTCGGTTCGAGCCCCGCCTGTCGTCGATCGATGTGCAGTTCGAGGAGCAGGGCGAAGGTCTTGAGCGCTCGGCGCGCTTTCGCATTGAAGCGCTGATGCACGCCGATCCGGCGCCCGAACCGGTCGCCTTCAACACCCAGATCGATGCGGTGACGCGCCTGATGTCCGTCGCCGACCGGTAGCGGCCACATGGACGACCTGTTTCCCCTCTACAATCGCGAACTGGAGTTCCTGCGGCGCGACGCGTTCCGTTTCGCCGAGGCGTTTCCCAAGATCGCCGGCCGCCTGCGGCTGGGACCCGACGCGTCGGCCGATCCGCATGTCGAGCGGCTGATCGAGGCCGTGGCGCTGCTGAACGCACGCGTGCGGCTCAAGATCGAGGACGAATTTCCCGAACTTACCGAATCGGTCCTCAACGCGCTCTATCCTCACTATCTGATGCCGGTGCCGCCCATGGGCATCGCCCGCGCCGAATGCGTGCCGGACGTCTCCGAGCCGCATCGGCTGGCGCGGCACGAGGAGATCGAGACCGATCCGGTCGATGGCGAGCGCTGCCGTCTGCGGACGACGCAGGAAACCAAGATCTGGCCGATCGACGTCGTGCAGACGGCGCTGCAGGGCAGGCCGTTCCGCGCGCCCGTCAATCCGCGCGCGTCAGGTGCGCTGGGCGTTCTGCACGTCAAGCTGCGTTGTGCCGGCAGCGGCGGGAAGTTCGAGGAGCTGCAGCCGGACCCGCTGCGCTTCTTCATCGCCGCGCCGATGGTGCGGGCGCTGCCGCTGTACGAGCTGGTCATGAACCGGCTGGTCGGCATCGCGGTTGCCGAGGGGCCGGACGATCCGCGCGCCGTCTTCCTGCCGCCGAGCGCGCTGCGCGCGGTCGGATTCGGCCGCGACGAGGGCATGCTGCCCTATCCGGCGCGGTCGTTCATCGGCTATCGCATTCTCACCGAGTTCTTCGCGCTGCCGCAGAAATTCCTGTTCTTCGAGATTTCGGGAATTTCGGCGCGCTGCATGGCCGGCGCCGGCCGCGAGCTCGACCTGTTCCTCTATTTCAGCGACACCGAGAAGGACCTCGAGCGCGGCGTGGCGCTGGGGGATCTGCAGCTCAACTGCGTGCCGGTGATCAATCTGTTCCGGCACCGGGCCGAGCCGGTGCGGCTCGACGGCACGCAGTTCGAGAACCGTGTGATTCCCGACGCCAGGCGGCCGGAGGCGCTTGAGATCCACTCGGTCGAACGGGTCATGGCCACGGCGCCCGACGGTGAAGAGCATCCGATCGAACCCTTCTTCGGCGTGCGTCACGACGCCGAGCCCGGCGCCCGCTTCTGGCAGGCGAGCCGGCGTGCCGCCGTCGGTGCGCGCGACAAGGGCACCGAGATATTCATGTCGGTGCTCAATCGCGATGCCAATACCGGCGGCCCGGCCAACTGGGTGCTGTCCGTCGACACGATCTGTTTCAACCGCGAGCTTCTGGCCCGCCTGTCGGGAACCGGCGGCCAGATCAGGCTCGAACTCGTGACGCCGGCGGCCTCGGTCAACCGCATCGTCATGATTACGCCCTTCACGCCGACCCGGCGGCCGCCGCTGTCCAGCGGCCGGCTGTGGCGCGTGCTGTCGCATCTGTCGCTCAACCATCTGTCGATTTCCGGCGGCGCCGAAGGCGCCAACGCGTTGCGTGACCTGCTGCGGCTGTACGACTGGGGCGACCAGGAAGAGTCGCGCACCCTCATCGAGGGCATCGTCTCAATAGACAGCCGCCGCGCGCTGGCGCGCGTGCCGATGGGCGTTTCCACGGCGGTTGCGCATGGCCTCGACCTCGACCTGCAGCTGGCGCCGGAGCGCTACCCGCCGGGTGGGGCTTTCATGCTGTCGTGCGTGCTGGATCATTTCTTCGGCCTGTATGCCGCCGTGAACGCCTTCACCCGGCTTTCCGTGCGGCTCACCGGCCGGACGGGAAAGCTGGTGACATGTCGTCCGCGGACCGGCGAGAAGACGCTCCTCTGATCCAGCGTCTGCGCGAGGAGCCGCAGGCGTTCGATCCACTGCAGGCGCTGCTGACGCTTGAGCGGTACGCTGCCGCCGAGTCGGACGAGGGCCGCAGCAGGCACGGCGCGCCGGTCGGCCGCGACGCGCATCCGGCGCAGGAGGCGCTTCGTTTCGTTGCCGAGGCGGCGATGGCCTTTCCGGCCGCCGAACTGACCTCCTACCGCGAGGAGGCCGGCAGTCCGCCGACACTGGGCGTGTCGTTCATTGGCATGCACGGCCCGTCCGGCGTGATGCCGTATTTCTACAGCGAGCTGATCCTGGCGCGTCTGCGCGAAAAGGACACGGCGCTGGCCGCCTTCTTCGATCTGTTCCTGCATCGCGCCGCCAGCTTCTTCCTGCGCGCCTGGACCAAGTACCGTCTGACGGCGCAGACGCCGCCGGACGACGCGGCGCATGGATTGCTGCCGGCCGAAGCCGGCGTCTCCGGCCTGATCGACGCCGTGATCGGGTTCGGCACGCAGGGGCTCGTCGGCCGGCTGGCGCCGCCGCAGGCGGCGCTGCGCTTCTACGCCGGGGCGCTCGCCGGCAACCCGCGATCGGCGGTGGTGCTCGAAGCGATCCTGTCGGACTACTTCGCCGAGCGCATCCGCGTCGATACCTTCGCGCCGCACTGGCTGCGCCTGCCGGAAAGCGAGCGTACCAAACTGGTGCCCCACGGCTTCTGCCGTCTCGGCGACGAGGCGGTGATCGGCGAGAAGATCATGCGGCCGGAAGGCGCCTATCGCATCGAGCTCGGTCCGCTCGCCTACGCCCGTTTCCGGATGTTCCTTCCGGACCGCGAACCGCTGCGCCAGCTGGTCCATTTCGCGCGCTTGTTCGCGGGCGAGGCGCTGTACTTCGACGTGCGGCTGTCGCTGCGCAAGGAAGATGTACCGCCGCTCAAGCTGGGCGACTGGGGGGGCGGCGACGGCCCCCGCCTGGGCTGGAATACCTGGGTCAGCAACCTGCCGGCGGTCGAACACAAGACCGATACGTTGCTGTCGTGCGACAGGGTCGCCTGACGCCCTGTGGCCTCAGGGCCCGATAATCACCGTCAGGCAGCCCAGCGCCGCGATCATGCCGCCGCACGCCGTCGGATCGAGAAGGCGCGCTGCTGGCAGGTTGTTCACCAGAACCGTCGGGGAACCCATGACGATCGGCACGCCCGCGGGCGGCGGCAGAGGGACGCTCGGACAAACCACCCTGTCCGTCATCCGCGCCTGCGGCATGCCGCCGGTAATCACGGTAACGGCACAGGGCGGCTGGATGGGTCCTGCCGGGAGCCCCATTGTCAGGGTGCAGGCATGCATGTCGACGGCCATGCGGGCGGCGGGCATTGGCATATGAGTATTTAATCACTTTCTGGGTAGAATGTAAAGCCCCGACCGGTGCTCGGCGCCCGGCG
This sequence comes from Alphaproteobacteria bacterium, assembly GCA_026126245.1. Lineage (GTDB taxonomy): Bacteria > Pseudomonadota > Alphaproteobacteria > Reyranellales > Reyranellaceae > Vineibacter. The sequence continues at coordinate 9,090 of JAHCJT010000065.1, read as the reverse complement.
CGCCAGCTACCAGGAGCCTCCGCGCCGGCCGTTTTCGGCCTCGTACGCCTCGGCGAAAATCTGGCCTAGCCGGCCCGCGAGGGTGTTGCCGATATCTTGCCGCAGGTCGCCATAGACTTGCGCGTAGCGTTCCCACAGCGCGGCATCGCGCGCCTGCGGCAGCAGTCGGCCGAAGAAGCCGGCCTCTTCGCCGGAGGCGACGGCGTCGGGCGCCAGCCTGGCGAACACGGCGTCCAGCACGGCGCGAAACGCCGCCAGCATGGCCAGCTGATGTGCTTCAAGATCGCGTCCGGCGTCCCAGACCGCGGCTTCGCCGCGCTGGAATCCCGGCCGCACCGAGCCCAGCAACACCAGCATCAGTTCGCTTTCGTCGACCGAGAACTTGAGAGGGCTGTTTCGCGCGCGCCGACGACGGTCTGCGTAATGCGGAACTCGCCCTTGAGCAGACGCCGCGCCTCCAGCAGGCGCGCCAGCGTCGACACGATTGCGCGGCTCGACGCGCCCAGCGTGCGCATCGCCTGTGCCGGATCGATCGGTCGGCAGTTGCTGCAAGCCGGCGCGCCTTCCATGAAGGGGCAGCAGGGCGCGTCGCCAGCTGGCGCCGCAGCGGGTGCCGGGCGCGCGGCGGGTGCCGCCGGGCGAGGGGCCTGCGCCTGGAAGGCGGGCGACGGCGTGCCGCCTAGCGGCGGTGGCGCGCCGACCGGCGTGCCGGGCTTGGCCGGCGTGGGCATGGACGGCACCGGCACGGACGGGTGCGCGAAGGCGTCCTCCATCGGTGCACCGGGCGCGCGGCCGGCGCCAAACATGTCGGGGGCTGGCGGTGCGGGTGACGGCGGCGGGCTTGCCGGTCGCGGCGGAGGCGCTGGCGCCGGCGACGGACGCGGCGCGCTGCCGGGAGACGGCATGCCTGATGGTGCCCCGAACAGCGCGGCGGCTGGTGCTCCGCCGCTCGCCGGTTGCGGGCGCGCCGGCGCTGCCGGGGCGTCGGCTGGCTTCAATCCCGCCAGCGCCTGCTCGATCGGATCGAGATCGGGCGGTGGCGGCGCCGGCCCGGACGAGGGCGCGGCGTTCCAGTCCAGGGGCAGGGCCGAACTGGCGCCCGGGCCGCCGATCTCCGGAACCGAGACCGCGTCGAAGCCCAAGGGTGCCGGCGCCTGGTCACGGCCAAACCCGACCGGATCGACCGGTGCAAAGGGGCTGGCGTCGTTGCCGTACACCGACGGTGCGCCGGGTGCGCCGAACGGATCGCCGGATTTCAGGCCGGAGTCGGCGCGCGCGCCGCCTCCCGCGAGCGGATTGCGAATGGCGTCGGCCGAGCCGAACTGGTCGCCGAACACCGAACCGCCACCAGGGTTGGAGAGCGGATCGTTGACCAGCGCGCCGGCGCTGGGCGCGACGTTCGGCGCGCCCGAGCCCCAGTCATCGCGCCCCGCCGGCGCCCCGCCAAACGGTGGACTGGCGCCACCCGGCAATGGCGCGAACGGCGAGCCGGCGCCGCCGGCCATTGGATCGACGGGCGCATCGAGACCGCCATAGGCCGCTACCGGCGCATCGGCATTGGCGCCGACGCCGATGCCCGGCGCGACCTGCCGCGCGCCGAAATCACCGAACAAATCGACTCCGGGCGGCGCCTCGGCCGCCCGTTCCGGTGGTGGCGGATCAAACGGCGAAGGACCAGCCGGCGCCGCCGCCGGCGCACCGAAATCAGCCCGCGCGAATTCGCCGACGCCGTACGGATCTGCCAGCGGCTGGACCGCTGGCCCCAACCCCGGCCCCGGGCTGGAGCCCATGTCGGGCGCCGGCTCGACGATGATCTCGTAGTCGCCGATCTTGATGATGTCGCCGTTTGCCAGCGGGTGGGTATTGCCGCGGCCAACCAGCTGACCGTTGTGCAGCGTGCCATTCGCCGATTCGTCGGTCACCAGCCAGACGCCGCCGCGCTCGTGCACCGTCGCATGCTTGCGCGACACGCTGGCGGTGGCGTCGGGCAAGACCCAGCCATTGTCGTCGCGGCGCCCGATACTGAGCGGTCCGCCAGCCAGCAGGATCGGCGGCGGCGGCGTTTCCGTCAGGGGCCCCTTGTGGACCCGAAGGCGGAGGGAAGCGGTCATACGTTTCTCTTTCGGCGCCAGCGGCTACCGGATGATATGCTCAAATCAAATTAATCATAGCACATGGTCCCCGGCTTGACGCCAGCGCGGGGCGGTGCTGGCGGGGGGCGCTATCCGATGTCCCGCCCGATGTTTCCGGCGGCAAAAGTCCGGCTGGTGAACGAGTTCCGCAGGTAATCGGGTGTATCCATGGTGGTCATGTAGCCGCCGCGGCGCGGATCGTCCTGGTAGATGATGGTGCGGGCCTGGGGCATCCAGCTCAGCAGCTTCTCGAGCCGCAGCGCCGGCCCGGGATCGATCTTGCGGTCCGGCGCGTAGTCGTCGTGGCCGATGATGGACCGGATCGAGGGGTAGCGTGTGACGAGAAGGCTGCAGAGCCGCTGCAACGCGCGCTGCTGTTCTTCGGGAAAGACCTCCCATTCGCAATTGGCGAGGTCGGGCGATTCGACGCCTTTATCGACGATCTTCTTGTAGGCGGCCTCGCCGATCAGCTTCTTGAGGTCCAGCGCGCGGGCATTGCGGTGCGGCATGGCAATACTCGCTCGGTCGGTGCGCTCCAGACCGTAGGAGTCCACCAGTTGCTGCTGTTTGGTCCGCCACATGGGCCCCAGATTGCAGATCTCGATACCGATGCTGTGGTCGTTCATATTGTTCTGGTAGCCGCCCCAGGCGCCCTTGCCGGCGTGGTAGGCGATGCGCGTCAACGGTACGCCCTGCCAGATCGCGCCCTCGCGATCGAGCACGAGGTGCGCCGACACGTGCCGATCGTTCATGGCCTCGATCGAGCGCCGCGCCGTCCCCGGCCCGGCGGTGAAGTGGATCATCAGCACGCCGGGATTCATCAGGCGTCGCCCGAACGACACGCAGTGCATCTGCCGGACCTTGATGCCCTTCAAGATGCCGCTGCGCAGGTCGACCTCCAGATCGCCGAACGACATCGGCGGCTGGATGTCGGCGATCATCAGATGCGCCTGGTAGCCCGCCGGCATGGCATCGCCTCCTATGCGCCCGCGACGCGGCCGTTGCCGCCGCGCGCGATATCCAATCCCTGGTCGAGCAGCCGCTTCTGGCGCTTCTCCGTTTCGGGCGGCGGCGCCGAACCGGTGGCGATCATCACCGCGCCCCACACCGCGCGCCCGATCAGGTGCCTGGGCGGCGTCACCGCCGGCGCCTCCGCCGGTGCCATGCTGCCGCCGCTCCAGAAGGCGGCGATGGCGGCCCACGACGCGGGACTCTGGTAACCGGTCTCCTGCGCCTTGGCCATGGCGGCCCGGCGGTTGTCTTCCTCCGGCTTGAAGACCCAGGTCTCGGCCGCGGTCAGGGCGGCGAGGTCGGCGTCGGGCAACTTGTTGCCCCAGTCGACATAGGCGCGTGCCGCCAGGCAGGCCCACCACACGCTTTCGCGCGGCCGCAGGCCCTGCGCCAGCCAACGGATTGCGTCCGACATCAGCCCCGCCTTGGCCAGCGAACCGAGAAACGCCTCCGGGGTCTGTGCACCGGGCACCAATTCCTTGGCCGGCTCGGTGAGCTCGCACTGCGCGGCGACGTCGCCGACCGACTGGCTCGCCAGCTTCACCAGGGACTGCGCCTGCTCCGCCATCGCCTCCTCCAACTGCCTCGTGCCGGCGGCCTCAGTTGATGAAGATAATACCACCCTTGAGGGTCAGCATCGCGTTCCCCTTGATCGTGGTCATCGTGCCTTCCTCGTTCAGAGCCATCGATGCCTTGATGTTGATGGTCATCGATTCGATGGTGATGCTCATCGGGTCCATCGTGATCTTCGAGGCGCCGCATTCCAATGTGATCTTGGTCCCGGCCTTGACGTGTTGAGTGCTGCCAATGTCCACCTTCTCATCGACGCCGACCTTGCGGGTACGGTTCATCACCACTTCCTGATTCTGGTCGTTGCCGACCTGCATCTTGTCGTTGTTTGCGACCTGGACCAGCTGGTCCCTTGCGGCATTGATCCAGACCTCCTCCTTGCCGCCCTTGTCCTCGAAGCGCAGCACGTTGGAATTTTCACCCCAATAGCCCGATCCGCGGGCGCGCGTGCGAAAACCGCTCTGTGTCCAGTTCGCCGGCACGTCCCAGGGGTACTTGTTCTTGCCGTTGTGGACCGAGCCGATGATGATCGGATGATCCGGGTCGCCGTCCATGAAGGCGACGATCACCTCGTCGTCGACCTGCGGGATGTACTGGAAGCCGAACTTGGGTCCGGCGAACGGCTGCGCCACACGCACCCAGCACGAATCGCCCGGACCTCGTCCACGTCCTTTGGCGACCCAGTGGAACATCACCTTGACGCGGCCATGACCGTCCGGATCCATGGATCCCTGCGCGACGGTCACGGTCGCCGTCTGAGTGCCGGCGATGACCGGCCGCGGCGTCTTGCGCGGCGGCCGCAGGACCGTCGCCTTTTCCATGCAGGTGAAGCTGTTGGAATACATCGGCGCGTCGCTCTCGCCGCCCAGCTCGGTGGCGTCGGTCGCGACGTGATGGACGCGCGCAACCAGCCACTCCTTGTCGGTCATCTTCTTGCTGTAGTGGTCTTTCAGCTTGAACGTGGCGCCTGCCGAGAATGCCCAGCAGAAGCCGTGACCGGTCGCCACCTTGCTGCCGGCCTCGATGGCTTCCATGCGTTTCTTGGCCAGTTTTGCCGGATCGGTGTGTTCAGGTGTGTAGTCGTTGCGGTGACCGCCGGGAAAGTCGACGACGGTCAGGGTACCGGCCGGTTTCGGCAACAGCGACTGTGTCGTGTTAGCCGGGTGGTTGACCGCCACATAGGCGTAGTCCTGTGTCTCCCACGCGGTCGGCAGGATGCGCTGCTCCAGCTCCCAGGTTTCGATCAGGTAGTCCTGATCCTCGCGGTGTCCCATGTAGACGTCTTTGTCGAGCTTGTAGTAACGCGAATCGTTGTCGGTGATATAGAGGTCGTGCGCGTTCTGGCTGTGCTTGTGGAAATAGAGCCAGCCTTCTTCCTCCATCAGGCGCGAGACAAAGGCAAAGTCCGATTCCATGTACTGGATGCAGGTTTCCCACTCGCGTCCGGGATCGCCGGGCATCGACTTTGGCGAGATGCCGTATTCGCCCAGGACCTTGGTGATGATGTCCTTGGTATTCATCTTCTGGAAGATGCGACATTCGGTGCGTTGGGTCAGGAGCCACAGCTTGGGAACGATCTCGATACGGTACCGGAAGTACTCGTCACCCGTGTCGTAGCCGCGCGTCCGGGCATATTGCGAGAAATGCGCCACGATGCCGTGGAACCAGCGCTTTGTTCCGTCGCGCTTGATGACGCTGACGGGCAGATTCTTGTTGAGCAGCTCCGTCGGCTGAATCTCTTCAAGGTGAGAGAGGGCGTCGAGCTGGAACCGGAACAGCTCGTTGACGGCCTCGTCGCCAGTGTACGACTGCGCGATCAGCGAGTTCGGCCCCAACGGCGAATCGATCTGCAGAAACTTTCCGTCCTGCGTGATCCGTGGCATGTCAGTTCCCCTTGACGGCGGGTTGCTTCCGTCGAAACGATACTGGAAGTGTCGGCTGAACGGGCGACACGGTCAAGAAAAAAGCGATCAATCCCTCATTTTTGGCGGCGGCACCCATTATGGCGCTTCGACCAACATTGTCCCGGCGCGCCGGCGCCCTGCTGCTTGCCGCGGCGGTGGCTTTCCCCGGCGCTCGTGACGCACGCGCGCAGGCGCCGCCCGACAAGCCGCCAGCGAAGCCGGCCGCCGCGGCGCCGCCAGCTCCCGCAGCCGCGTCGCCGGCCGGCACCCCGACGGCCGAAACCGGCATCGAGGGCTTTCGCTCGGCCCGCTTCGGCATGACAGAAGCGCAAGTCCGGGCCGCGGTAAAGGCCGACTTCAAGCTCGCCGACTCGGCGATCAAGGCGGCAACGCATCCCGTCGAACAAACCCGGCTGCTGCAGGTGAGCGTGCCCGATCTGGTGGCCAACGGCGGCGTCGCGCACATCCACTACGTTCTTGGCTTTCGTTCCAAGACCCTCATCCAGGTGAACGTGCTGTGGAGCGCCGCCGATACGGCGGGCAGCGAGACAATACTCGCGGTTGCCCATGCTTTGCGCGACCTCTTCGTCAGTCAGGGACAGACGGGACGCTTCAAAAAGGAATCGCTGGTCACCAATTCGCGTGCGCCGGACGGGTCGGTCGTCATATTCAGGGGCGCCGACGACAAGAACCGGATGATCCAGCTGCTGTTCGCCAGTGCCCCGACGGCGCCGGCGACGGCGGGCGGGGCACGTCAGATCGGCGCGCAATTGCGCCTGATGTACATCCTGTCGCCGGAGCAACCCGACATACGCCGCATCTCGCCCGGCCAATTCTAGCGCCAAAAAACGACACCGGCGCGGCCGTAGGGCCGCGCCGGGCGCCATCCGATCGATGTCGGGATCAGACAGGCTTGGCCGTCTTGAGGTCGTAGCCCGCCTTCAGGGCGTCGTCGAAGCCGCCATCGGGCTTACGCGGCTTGTACGAGATTTCGACCTTGGCGAAGTTGAGCGAGATGCTCTCCATCGGCAGATCGGCGCCGGAGCTGCCCGAGTGCTGGAAGCTGGTGACCAGCACGTCGGTCAGCTTCACGGTCTTGAACACGTCGCTCGAGTCGCCGCGGCTGATGACGTACTTGAACTCGAAGTCCTTGAAGTGCTCGCCCTTGGCGCACTTCAGCCAGAGCTTCGGGCTGGCCCGGTCGCACATCTTGGTGAAGTGCACGTCCTGCATGATCACCTTGCCGCCGCCGCCGGCGGAGCCAGCCTGGGTGCCGACGCTGACCGAGCTGGGGTTGCTCATGCCGGTCGACAGCGACTGCACCTGGATGTGCTTCTGGTACTTGTCGTCCGTGACGTCACCGTCAACTTCCGCGATCTTCAGGTAGATATCCGACATTGAAATCCTCCTTAGGGCCCTTCGGCCTCCTGACGAACCGCCCGGTTAGTCCCCCGATCCCGCTAGCTCCCGGGCAGAGCCGCGTTTCGTTTGCCGGAGGACAAGCTCGATATGAGCGATTACTCAATCATATACTCGAAACGCCCTTCCTTGTCCACCCCGACATGGACCTTGTGGATAACTTTTCCGTCCGCCAGCGCACCGAGGAAGCTGGAAGACAGTTCGGGCAGCAGGGTTCGCTGGATGATCTGCTCGATATTGCGGGCACCGGACGCCACCTCGGTGCAGCGCGAGGCGATCGTATCGACCATTTCATCAGCGTAACTCATTGATGCCTTGTAGTTTTCTGCCACGCGCTTGACCACGCGGCCGAGCTGCAGGCGGACGATCTTTTTGATCGTGGCCTCGTCCAGCGGGTAGTAGGGCACCACCGTAATGCGGCCGAGGAAGGCCGGCTTGAAGCTCTTGAGCAGCTCCGGATGCAGCGCCTCGTTGAGGGCGTCGGGGTTAGGCCGGGTATCCGGGTCGGCGCACAGCTTGGCGATCAGGTCGGTGCCGGCGTTCGACGTCAGGATGATGACGGTGTTCTTGAAGTCGATATCGCGGCCTTCACCGTCGCGCAGCATGCCCTTGTCGAACACCTGGTAGAAGACGTCCTGCACGCCGGGATGCGCCTTTTCGACCTCGTCGAGCAGGACCACGGAGTAGGGGTGCCGGCGCACCGCCTCGGTCAGCACGCCGCCCTCGCCGTAGCCGACATAGCCTGGCGGCGAGCCGACCAGCATCGAGACTTTGTGCTCCTCCTTGAACTCGCTCATGTTGATGATGGTCAGCGCCTGGTCGCCGCCATACATCTCCTCGGCCAGCGTCAGCGCCGTCTCGGTCTTGCCGGTGCCCGAGGTGCCGGCCAGCATGAACACGCCCAGCGGCTTGCGCGGATCCTGCATGCGCGCCCGGGCGGTGCGCATGCCCTTGGCGATCAGCTCCAGCGCGTGGTCCTGGCCGATGACCCGCTGCGCCATCTTGTCCTTGAGGTTCAGCACGGTGCGGATCTGGTCGCCCAGCATCCGGCCGACCGGAATGCCGGTCCAGTCGGCGACGATTGCCGCCGTCGCCTGGCCGTCGACCAGCGGCATGACCAGCGGCGTCTCGCCCTGCAGCCTTGAGCTCGGTCCACTTCTCGTCGAGCGACGCCTTCTTGGCCGGACGTTCGGCCTCGTTGGTTTCGCCCTCGAGCTCGGCGCGCAGCTTGGTGACCTCGTCGACGAGGACCTTCTCCTGCTTCCAGCGCTCTTCCATCGCCACCAGCTCCTCACGCAGCCGGGCGGCTTCGAGATCGCCCTCGGCGATATCCGTGGCGTGATCGGCGCCGGCCTGCTGCTCGCGCCGCAGAATGCCCAGGCGAACGTCAAGCATCTCGATGCGGCGGCGCAGATCCTCGACCGCGGCCGGCGTCGAGGCGAGACCCATGGCGACGCGCGCGCAGGCAGTGTCGAGCACGCTGATCGCCTTGTCGGGCAATTGCCGGCCGGCGATGTAGCGGTTGCTCAGCCGCACCGCCTCCTGCACGGCCTCGTCGAGCACGCGCACCTGATGGTGCTTCTCCATGACGTTGGCGATGCCGCGCAGCATGTCGATGCCCGACTTCTCGTCCGGCTCCTCGACCTTGACCACCTGGAAGCGCCGGGTCAGCGCCGGGTCGCGCTCGAAGTACTTCTTGTATTCGGCCCAGGTCGTGGCCGCGATCGTGCGCAGCTCGCCGCGCGCCAGCGCCGGCTTGAGCAGGTTCGCGGCGTCGCCCTGGCCGGCCTGGCCGCCGGCGCCGATCATCATGTGCGCTTCGTCGATGAACAGGATGATCGGCTGCGGCGAGGCCTTGACGTCGTCGATCACGCCGTTGAGCCGGTTCTCGAACTCGCCCTTCATGCCGGCGCCGGCCTGCAGCAGGCCGAGATCGAGCGCGCGCACGCTGCAGTTCGCCAGCGCCTGCGGCACGTCGCCGGCGACGATCCGCGCCGCCAGGCCTTCGACGACCGACGTCTTGCCGACGCCGGCCTCGCCGGTGAGGATCGGGT
>JAHCJT010000064.1 GCA_026126245.1 Alphaproteobacteria bacterium | reverse complement strand
CACCTTGGCGATGGGCGCCAGGCAGTTGGTGGTGCACGAGGCGTTGGAGATGATCGCCTGGCCGGCGTAGGTGGCGTGGTTGACGCCGTAGACGAACATCGGCGTGTCGTCCTTGGACGGCGCCGACATGACGACCTTCTTCGCGCCGGCGGCGAGGTGCTTCTGGCCGGTGGCCTTGTCGAGGAACAGGCCGGTGGACTCGATCACCACCTCGGCGCCGACCTCGCCCCACTTCAGGTTCGCCGGATCGCGCTCCTGGGTGAGGCGGATCTTCCTGCCATTGACGAACAGCGCGCCGCCCTCGACCTTGACCTCGCCCCTGAAGCGGCCGTGCACCGAGTCGTACTGCAGCATGTAGGCGAGGTAATCAGGCTCGAGCAGGTCGTTGATGCCGACGATCTCGATGTCGTCGCCGAAGTTCTGGACCGCCGAACGCAGCACGTTACGGCCGATGCGGCCGAACCCGTTGATGCCTACCTTGATCGCCATGGTGCGCGGACTCCCGGACAGGATTGGAAAAGGACGCCAATTCTATCAGGCCGGGCGCGCCGGACCGCCCCGCCCCCCGTCCGCGGCCGTCGACGGGGCGCGGCCGCAATGATCCTGATCAAGGAGGCGGCCGTGGGCAGCGCCCAGACTGGCGCCAGACCCCACGAGGACCCCCCAAGATGAAACGCACTTCCGTCCTGCTGCTCGCCGCCCTGTCCGCCAGCCTCGCCCTGCCGGCCGCCGCCCAGTCCAAGGGTGACTGGACGCTGGGCATCGGCGTCCACAACGTCGACCCCAAGTCAAACAACGGCCGCCTCGACGCCTCCGCCCTGGAACTCGGCGTCCTGCCCCCGACCGAGGTCGGCGGCAGCGTCCGCCCGACCATCACCGCCGAGTACTTCGTGCGCGACAACCTCGGCATCGAGGTGCTGGCCGCACTGCCGTTCCACCACGACATCGACATCCGCGGCGTCGGCAAGGTCGGCAGCACCAAGCAGCTGCCGCCGGTGGTCTCGCTGCAGTACCACTTCGCCAACGCCAGCAAGGTCACGCCGTTCGTCGGCATCGGCCTGAACTACACCACCTTCTTCAGCGAGGACACCACCGGCGCGCTCGCCGGCACGCGGCTGAAGCTGGATGATTCCTGGGGCCTTGCCGCGCACGCCGGCCTCGACATCGCGATCGGTGAGCGCGGAGCACTGCGCGTGGACGCGCGCTGGGCCGACATCGACGCCGACGTCTCGGTCAACGGCGTCGACATCGGCACGGCGAACATCGACCCGCTGGTGTACGGGCTGGCGTGGGTCATGAAGTTCTGATCCCGCCACCCCGCGCGTGGAAGGGGCGCGGCGGGCGGCCATGTCGGCTACAGTGGCCGGCATGACCCGCCCGCTTGCGTCGTGCTGCCTGCTGCTGCTCCTGCTCGCCTTTCCCGCGCAGGCATGGGGCCCGATGGGCCATCGCCTGGTGGCGCGCCTGGCCGAACCACAGCTCACGCCGGTCGCGCACGCGCAGGTGCGCCGGCTGCTGGCGACCGAGCGCCTGCAGTCACTGGCCGATATCGCCAACTGGGCCGACGAGCTGCGGGGGATGGACCCCTCGCTGGGTCGGCGCTCCGCGAAATGGCACTACGTCAACTTCGATGGCGGCGACTGCCACTTCGTCCCCGCGCGCGACTGCCGCAACGGTGACTGCGTCGTCGACGCGCTGGGCGCGCAAGTGGCGATCCTCGCCGACCGGAACCGCAGCGACGCCGAGCGCCTGCAGGCGCTGAAGTTCGTCGTCCACTTCACCGGCGACATCCACCAGCCGCTGCATGCGGGCCTCGGCAGCGACCGCGGCGGCAACACCTTCCAGGTCAACTACCGCGGCAAGGGCAGCAACCTGCATGCGTTCTGGGACAGCACCCTGCTGGCGTCGCGCGGCCTGGGCGAAACCACCTACCTTTGGCGCCTGCGCGCGTCGCAGGCGGCCACACCGGCATCCGCCGAGCCGTACACGACGGACTCGCCCGCGGAATGGGCCGAACAGTCCTGCGTCCTCGTGCACCAGCCCGGCTTCTACCCCTCGTCGGCACGCATCGGCGACGACTACGTCGCACGCCACCGCCCAACGGCGGAGCGGCAACTGAAGCTCGCCGGCAGCCGGCTGGCGGCGCTGCTCAACGCGACGCTCGACTGATTCACGCTTCCGGAATCCGCGCCGTGCGAACATCCGCCATGCGCGCATCGCCCCATCGACCGCCATGACCCCCGTCGCCTCGCCGTTCTTCCATGCCGGCAACAACACCTGCGCGCCGGCGCCCTGCCCCCGCCCGACGCCAACGGCACGCGTTGCCTCCGGATTCCGCTGGACACGCTGTAGCCACCTCTTCCGCACCGCCGACCGGGAAAACACGATGACCCGATCCCGACCCACCAGGTTCCCGCCGCCCGCCGCAGCCGCCGTCGCCACATTGGCGATGGCGATGGCGATGACAATGTCCAGCGCGATTGCCCACGACCCGCCCCTGCGCGCCCCGGCTCGGGAAACGCCGGTGATCCCCTCGCCCGTCGCCGTGCCGCTCGACGCGGGCGCGCTCGCCGCGCTGCCGCGCGAGCCGGTCACCGCCCGCGCGCACGAGGCGACGCTGACCTGCGAGGGCGTTCCGCTGTTCGCGCTGCTGCGCGCCAGCGGCGCGATCCCGGAAGGCCCCCTGCGCAGCGCGCAGCTGTCGCGCTACGTCATGGTCGATGCGCGCGACGGCTACCGCGTGCTGTTCTCGCTGGCCGAACTCGATCCGGGGACCGGCAAGCGCGGTGCGTGGCTGGTCGACCGCTGCGACGGCGCCGCGCTCGGCGACAAGGACGGGCCGCTGCGCCTGCTGGTTCCGGACGACGCACGCGCCGCACGCAGCGTGCGCCAGGTCGAAGCGATCCACGTGGTGGTGGCACCGTGACCCCGTATCGCCAACGCCGCGGCATGGCCTGGCTGCTGGCGACGCTGGCGCTGGGCCTGCTGCTGGCCGCCTGCAGCCGTCCGGCACCCGTCCCCGCAACCGTTGCACAGCACGCCACGCCGCTGACCGTCTTCGCCGCCGCCAGCCTCAAGGAGTCGATGGACGCGGCCGCCGAGACCTACCGGCAGCGCACCGGGCAGGCGGTACAGGTGTCGTACGCCGGCAGCTCCGCACTGGCGCGCCAGATCGAGCAGCGTGCGCCGGCGGACGTGTTCTTGTCCGCCGACAGCGACTGGATGGACTGGCTGCAGGAGCGCGGCCTGATCGACCGCGCCTCGCGCACGGACCTGCTCGGCAACGCGCTGGTGCTGGTTGCCGCCGCGGACAGCCCGCTGCAGCCCCTGGCGCTGGTGCCCGGCACTGACCTGGGCCCACTGCTTGGCGCCGACGGCCGCATCGCGCTGGCGCTGACCGGAAGCGTGCCCGCGGGCAAGTACGCGAAGGCTGCTTTCGAATCGCTGGGCATGTGGGACTCACTGGCGCCGCGCGTCGCCGAAGCGGAGAACGTGCGCGCCGCCCTGCTGCTGGTGTCGCGCGGCGAGGCGCCGCTGGGCATCGTCTACCAGACCGACGCGGCCGCCGATGCCGGCGTGCGGATCGTCGGCGCCTTTCCCGACGGCAGCCATCCGCCCATCGTCTATCCGGTTGCCCTGCTGGCCGCGTCAACCAATCCTGACGCCGCGCTGTTCCTCGACTATCTTGGTTCCGCCGCGGCGCGGCCGCTGTTCGAGAAACAGGGATTCACCGTCCTGAAATAGGGGAACCGTGCCGGGACTGACCGACGAGGAGCTCACCGCGCTGCGCCTCAGCCTCAGGGTGGCGCTGTGGGCGACGGCCGCCAGCCTGCCGGCGGGCGTGCTGGTGGCGTTGCTGCTGGCGCGCGGCCGCTTCTGGGGAAAGTCGCTGCTCAACGGCATCGTGCACCTGCCGCTGGTGCTGCCGCCGGTGGTGACCGGCTACCTGCTGTTGCTGCTGTTCGGCCGCCAGGGCCCGGTCGGGAAGTTCCTGGCCGAAACCTTCGACATCGTCTTCGCCTTCCGCTGGACCGGCGCGGCGCTGGCCTGTGCCGTGATGGGCTTTCCCCTGATGGTGCGGGCGATGCGCCTGTCGATCGAAGCAGTCGACCGGCGGCTGGAGCAGGCGGCCGGCACGCTCGGCGCCGCGCCCGCCTGGGTGTTCCTGACCGTCACCCTGCCGCTGTCGCTGCCCGGCGTCATCGCCGGCATGGTGCTGAGTTTCGCCAAGGCGATGGGCGAGTTCGGCGCCACCATCACCTTCGTGTCGAATATTCCCGGCGAGACGCAGACGCTGCCGTCGGCGATCTACACCTTCACGCAGGTGCCCGGCGGCGATCCCGGCGCGTTGCGCCTGACCCTGATCTCGGTCGCGGTGTCGATGACGGCGCTGCTGCTGTCGGAATTGCTGGCGCGCCAGGCCGAGCGGAAGCTGGCGGCGGCGTGAGCCTGGCGATCGACATCCGGCACCGCTTGGGTGCCTTCGAGCTGGACGTCCGCTTCGAAAGCGAAGGTCGCCTGACGGCACTGTTCGGCCGTTCGGGTTCGGGCAAGACCTCGCTCGTCAATCTCGTGGCCGGCCTCATGCGGCCGGACTCGGGCCGCATCGCGGTGGATGGCACGGTGCTGGTCGACACCGAGCGGCGCATCTTCGTGCCGCGCCACCGCCGGCGCATCGGCTACGTCTTCCAGGAGGGGCGTCTCTTTCCGCACCTCTCGGTGCGGCACAACCTGCTCTACGGCCGCTGGTTTTCGCGGGCCCGCGAACGGCGCATCGCCGCCGACCAGGTGATCGAGCTGCTCGGGCTGGCGCATCTGCTGGCGCGCCGGCCCGCCTCGCTGTCGGGCGGCGAGAAACAGCGGGTCGCCATCGGCCGGGCGCTGCTCAGCGACCCGCGGCTGCTGCTGATGGACGAGCCGCTGGCCTCGCTCGACGAGGCGCGCAAGGCCGAAATCCTGCCCTATATCGAGCGCCTGCGCGACGAGCTGGGGATCCCCGTGCTGTACGTCAGCCACGCCATCTCGGAAGTGGCGCGGTTGGCGACCACGGTGGTGCTGATGTCGGAAGGGCGCGTGCTGGCCGCCGGCCCGCCGGCCGACGTGCTGGGCGGCCGCGAGATGGTGCCGGTCGCCGGCGCCGCCGAAGCCGGTGCCGTGCTCGAGGCGCGCGTCGCGGCGCTCGATGTCGGCTTCGGCCTGACCACCCTGGACACGCGCGCCGGACCGCTCACCGTGCCGCGGGTCAGCGCCGGCATCGGCAGCGCGGTGCGCGTCTTCATCCGCGCCTCCGACGTGATGCTGGCGCTGCAGCGGCCCGACGCCATCAGCGCGCTGAACGTGCTGGCCGGCCGGGTCGAGGCGCTGGCCGAGGAAAGCCGCACGGTCATCGACGTCACCCTGGATTGCGGCGGCCAGCGTCTGCTGGCGCGCATCACGCGCAAGTCGATGGTCGGCCTGAAGCTGGCGCCCGGCGTGCCGGTCTTCGCCATCATCAAGAGCATCGCGCTGGAGGAGGGCGAGCGGCCGCGCCGCAGCTGACGGCGCGGCGCCGGTCCGGCTAGCCGCGCGGGGCGCGCAGGCGCCGTAGCGTTTCGAGGTGGCTGCCCGCCGCCCGGGTGGCGAGCGTGCCAATGGAGCGATACAGGCGGATCACTTCCAGTCCCAGGGCAGTGAGCTGTGCACCGCCGCCGCCGCCGCCGCCCTTCTGCGTCTCGACCAGCGGCGACTTGAAGGTCTGGTTCAGCTCGTCGATCAGCAGCCAGGCGCGGCGGTAGGACATGTCCATCGCGCGGCCCGCCGACGAGATCGAGCCCAGGTCGCGCACCAGTTCCAGCAGGCGAATCTTGCCCGGGCCCAGCGCATCCTCGTCATCCAGGTCGATGCGGATGCTGAGCTCCGGTTCCCGGGAACGCGCGGGTTTGGCGGGGGCAAGACGGCGCGGCATGCGGCCACTATGGCCGGACGCTGGCGCGCCCGCCAGACCGTCATGCGCCCACGGGCGGTGCGCTCATCAGGTGCCGGTGCGCGCAAGGGCAATCGCCTGCGCGCCCGTTGCCGTCGTCCCGGCCGGATTCCCGCAAGCAAGGATCCTCGGCTGCGCCGCCCTTCGGGCGGCTTCGCTCGGGACGACGGGGAACCTATACCAAGGGCCATAGCCCAGCGGTGCGGCGGCTGGCGCAAGGGCGCCACCTGTGCCGCCGTCAACGCGCTTCGGTCATGATCTGGCGGCGCGCGGTTTCGCGGCGCGTCAGCCGTCAGCCGATGGTCTGGGGCCGCGCGCATCATCTCAGGCCCTGTCCAGCTTGCCGCGCCGCACGCGCGGCGCCGACGCGGCGAGGCCTGCCAGGATGATGTCGAGGCCGCTGCGCAATTCGTATGCCGGGCCGATGCGGGTTGCGGCGTGGGCGATCTCGACAAGCCTCGGGAACCGGTCGGCCGGCAGGGCGCGCATGCGCGCGACGACCGGATCGGCGCCGGCTTCGCCGCTGGAGGCTGCCGGCCCGGGCAGCTGCGCCTGCGCGAGCCCCATGACGAAACCGGTGACGGTGCGGAACGCCGCCAGCAGCGCCGCACCCGACCGACCGCTGGCGGCAAGCGCCTCGAGCAAGGCCTCGGCCGGCGCGAGCGTCGCCTCCTGCAGGCTGCGACGGGTGAGGATGAGGGGGATCACCTGCGGATGGGCGCGCACGGCCTGCCACATCGCGTTCGTGATGGCCCGCACGTCCTGCTGCCAGTCGCCGCGCGCGACAGGCCAGTGCGCCTCCGCCAAGACCGCCTCGACGAGCAGGGCATCGAGCTCGTCGCGATCGCGCACGTAGTTGTACAGCGTCATCGGCCCGGTGCCGATCGCTGCGGCGAGCGTGCGCATGGAGAGCGCCGCCAATCCCTGGGCGTCGACCAGCGCCAGGGCCGCCGTCTGCAGCTGCGCACGGGTGAATCTGGGCTTCGCCGGCATGGACAATCCTCTTGAATACGTACGATGTACGTGATACCTCGGCCTCGTTCGCGTAGAGCGTACTTGAACGAGGCGGACATGACGATCCGGACGATGTTCCCGTCGGGTGCCGGGCGATGCGCGGCATGGCTGACCCTGCCGGCGGGCAACGGCCCGCATCCCGCGATCCTGCTGGTTCACGGCGGCGGCGCCACCCACGCCATGATGCTCGAGCAGTACGAACGGTGGTTCGCGGCCGCCGGCTTCGCGGTGGTTGCGTTCGACTTCCGGCATCTCGGCGATTCCGACGGCGAGCCGCGCCAGCTCATGAATCTGCGCCGGTATTTCGAGGATATCGACGCGGCGCTGGCGTTTATTGCCGCCCACCCCGAACTCGACGCCCGGCGGGTGGCGCTGTGGGGAACGTCGTTCGGCGCCAGCCACGTGGTCGTGACCGCCGCGCGGCGGCCGGATATCGCCGCGGCGGTCATCCAGTGCCCGATCCTGCAGGGCCGCGCGCCGGCCTTGCGGTCGGGGCTGCTGCACCTCTTGCGCTTCACCGGGCCGATCGCCTCGGATCTGCTGCGCGCCGCGCTAGGTCTGCCGCGACGCTATGTGCCGATCGTCGGACGTCCCGGCGAGTTCGCCTTCGTGAACGTGCCGGGCGCCTACGAGGGCTGGCATTCGGTGATGCCCGAAGGCTACACGTTCGACAACCGGGTGCCGGCCGGCGCCGGCCTGACGATGCTGTTCTACGACGCTGCCGCCATGGCGAGGCGGGTGCGCTGCCCGCTGCTGGTCTGCATCAGCGACAAGGAGACTCTCATGGATCCCGCCGTCGCCGCCAAGGCGGCGCAAGACGCGCCGCACGGCGTCGCCCGGCACTATGCCGCCGATCATTTCGAAGTCTACCATCCGCCGCTGGTCGGGCAGATCGTCGCCGACCAGATCGCATTCCTGAGCGAGCATCTGCGGCCGGGCACATAGGCCGCGCCCGGCACCCGGCTGCGCCAATGGCAACGCAATCACGCGGTGATCTGGCGAGCCGTGATCTTGTAGCCGAACGCCTTGGGATCCATGCCGTCGAGCGGACCGCGTGCGGTGTCGCCTTCGGGGTACATGAAGTAGTTGGCGACCGTATCGCCGGGCATCAGCCGGACGTCGCGCTTGTGGTTGAAGGCCACCCAGTTGCCTTCCCACGAGCCGAACAGGAAGCGGCGCAGCGCCGGCATCTTCGGATCGTTCAGCGCCAGCTTGTCGTCGAGCACCACCTTGCGGATATCGGCCGGGTCGACCGGGATCCAGCCGGCGCCGGCGGCCCAGAACTCGGCCCGGCAGTGCTGGCCGCCACTGACGTCGACGTTGCGGGCGCCCATCGCCGGATAGTGCGCCGACGGCGCGACGCGGATGCCGTAGACGCCGCGCGCCGGGATGCCGGCGGCGCGCGCCAGGCCGACGAACAGCGCGTTGAGGTCGGCGCACTTGCCGCCGAGATTGCCGCTCACCAGCATGGCGCGGATATCGCCGATGCCGCAGCCCTTGACCTTGGGATCGCGGAAGGTGTTCTCGACGATCCAGTCGTAGATGGCCTGCGCCTTGTCCAGCGGGTCGCGCTTGCCGGCCACGATCTTGTCGGCCGTCTCCTTGACGATGCCGTCGGTCGTGATCATGACGTTGGGCTTGAGGAATTTCGCCACGTCGTCCGGCGGCGTGCCCTTGGTCACGGCATGCAGGTCGGTCTTGCGGTCGAGCGTGCTGACCTGCGCGGTCAGGCTCACTGTCCGGGCATCGCCGCCCTCGCTCCAGGCGGCATGGAAGGCCTGAACGCCGGTCGCCGGATCCTTGTAGATGCCCAGCGACGGCGCGTTGCCGCTCCAGGTCAGCGCATCCAGCCGCTGGTAGTCGCTGTCGTGCGGCACCGGCAGCCACAGCCGCGTGCGGCCGGAATCGGCCGGCAGCGTCACGGTGGTGGTCAGTTCAAACGACCGCCACGGCCCGGCGGTGCCGGCCGGCGTCGGCGCGGCCCTTGCGACGGTGAGCGGCAGCGCCGCGAGCAGCGGCGAGGTGGCGGCGGCGGCCATCAGCGAACGGCGTTTCATGCATCTCCTCCACGAGGCGCGGCGGCGCGCCCGGCCGATGCACGGCGGGCGCGCGTCATGGGCGCGATTCATCGCTATCGAGCGGGGGAGCGGAGGTCGTCCTGGCCCGGTTTACCGGGATTGCTTGCGAACCATCAGGCTCGTCGACGCCCGGACCGGGCAGCGCTTCAAAGCCGACCTCGACTGCGCGGCGCGATCTAAGAACGCGGCCGCGCGCGAGTCAATCGCAGCGCACGGCGACGTGATCGTCGGTTGTGCCGCCAGGAGGAGCTGCCCGGCAAGCCGTTCCGATGCGCGAACCAGGCCCGCGCGACCGGCTGGCCTCGACGCCGGGCGCATGCTGGATTGGTTGCCGGATCATCGCGAATTGCCGGAGGACCTGTCATGAGTGATGCCCATGTGCTGACCGAGGTGAAGGACGGCATCGGCTGGATCACCCTGAACCGGCCGCAGGTCCTGAACGCGCTGTCGGCCCAGATGACCGACGGGCTGATTGCCGCGACGCGCGACTTCGAGCGCGATGCCGCCGTGCGCTGCGTGGTCATCCGCGGCGCCGGCACGCATTTCATGGCCGGCGGCGACATCAAGGGCTTCCACAAGTCGCTGACCGAGGACCGCGCCAACCATCTCGCCAACTTCGAGATGCGCGTGGTCAAGGCGCACCAGCTGATCTATCACCTGCGCCGGATGGAGAAGCCGGTGGTCGCTTCGGTGCAGGGCGCAGCGGCCGGCTTCGGCCTCAGCCTGATCCTGGCGTCGGACCTCGCCATCGCCAGCGACGATGCCTTCTTCACCCTGGCCTATCGCCATATCGGCCTGTCGGCTGATGGCGGCGCGACCTATTTCCTGCCGCGCATCGTCGGCGAGCGCAAGGCGCTGGAGATCGCGCTGCTGGGCGAGCGGTTCAAGGCGCCCGAAGCGAAGGACGTCGGCATCCTCAACTGGATCGTGCCGCGCGCCGAGCTCGGCGCCGAGACCGCGAAGCTGGCGCGCAAGCTGGCCGACGGGCCGACCTTCGCGCTGGGCAAGGCCAAGCAGCTGATCCGCAGTTCGCTCGACAATTCATGGGACGAGCATTCGCATCGCGAGGCCGAATATCTCGCCGCCTGCGCCGCCAGCGAGGACCATTTCGAGGGGCTGAACGCGTTTCTCGAAAAACGCGCGGCCCACTTCAAGGGACGCTGATCGCCGCCGGCACTCTGGCGGCGTGCATCAGGCGATCGTTTCGCGCTCGACCGATTCCTTCGCCACCGTCTCCAGGCGCTCGACCAGGGTCTCGGGCATCGACAGGAACGGCGAGTGGCCGCTGTCCAGGGTCAGCACCTTGCACGGCGTCTGCTGCAGCATCCAGCGCTGCAGCGAAAGCGTGAGCGCGTTGTCACGCAGGCACTCGATGTACCAGCGCGGCACCGAACCGAAGCGCTCCTCGGTATAGACCATCGGCGTGGTGGCGATGGCGGCGGCTTGCGGCCGCAGCCGCGCCATGGCGCGGTAGACGTCGTCGGGATCGCAGTCGTTGTAGAACAGCGCCGGCACGTTGGCGCGCTTGAACGTGTAGCTGCGCCCATCCGGGCTGTACTCCAGCGAGCGGCGGATCAGCGTGTCCGGCTCGCGGCTGGTGACGTCGCGGCCGCTCATGCCGGCCGGCGGCAGCAGCGCGGTCAGATAGACCAGCGCCCGCACCTTGCGCCGCCGCGCTTCGGCGGCATGGGTGATGGTCAGACCGCCCAGGCTGTGGCCGACCAGGATCGGCGGCTCGGTCTCCTTGTCGAGGATCTTGGAGACGGAGTCGACGTAGCGGGCCAGGCTGATGGCCGTGATCGGCATGTCGCGGTCCTCGCCGCTGCCCGGCAGGTCGGGCGCGAGCGCCTTGTGGCCGCGCGCCTCCAGCAGCGGCACGACCTTCTCCCAGCACCAGCCGCCGTGGCAGGCTCCGTGGATCAGCAGGAACGTCGCCATGCGTGAACCTCCGGTCAGGGCTGGCCGACAAGTGTCTTCGACCCCGCCGCGGGGACGAAGAAGTCGGGCGCCAGGTCGACGCCGGGCAGCACAGCGTAGACGGTGAGATCCTTGACGCCGGCGCGGCTCAGCACGTCGTCGTCGATGAAGAAGTTGCCGCTGCAGGTGCGGGCGGGCTGGCTCAGGATCCAGTGCGCCGCGTCGGCCATGATCTGCGGCTTGCGGCTGCGTTTCATCAGCTCGTCGCCGCCCAGCAGGTTCTTGACCGCTGCCGTGGCGATGGTCGTGCGCGGCCACAAGCAGTTGAAGGCGATGCCGTCGTCCTTGAACTCGGCCGCCCAGGCCCACGAATAGACGCTCATGCCGTACTTGGCGAGCGTATAGGCAGCGTGCGGCGCGAACCAGTGCACCGAGAAGTCGAGCGGCGGCGAGAGCGTCAGCACGTGCGGGTTGGCCGCCTTCCTCAGGTGCGGGATGCACTTCTGGGAGACGAGAAAGGTGCCGCGCGCGTTGATCTGGTGCATCAGGTCGTAGCGCTTCATCGGCGTGGCGAGCGTGCCGGTGAGGCTGATGGCGCTGGCGTTGTTGACCAGGATGTCGAGCCCGCCGAAGGTCTCGACGGTCCGGGCGACGGCCGCCTCGACGCCCTGTTCGTCGCGGATGTCGACGGCGATGGGCAGCGCCTTGCCGCCGGCCTTCTCGATCTCGGTGGCGGCTGAGAAAATGGTGCCGGGCAGGCGCGGGTCGGGCACCGCCGTCTTGGCGGCGATCGCGACATTGGCGCCGTCGCGGGCGGCGCGCAGCGCGATCGCCAAACCGATGCCGCGGCTGGCACCGGTGACGAACAGCGTCTTGCCCTTGAGGCTCATGGGCCCTCCCGTCCTTGGCCGGGCCTCGCGCCCCTTTGCTGCTTAGCCTCGCCCCGATCCCCGGGCAAGGCTCCTGTCATGCGGCGTCGGCGCAGGTGCCGTGCGTTCTCTCCCCCAGGCGTAGTCTGGGGGAGGTGGCCGAAGGCGGGAGGGGGAGCTGACGTGGTGTTCGCCGCGGGGACCTGGTCCCTGTCAGAGAGACCGCGTTGGCTCCCCTCCGCCCTTCGGGCACCTCCCCGCTGCGCGGGGAGGATTCAACTTCAATTGTTGCGCGGCGGTTTGCTGCCGGGAATCGGATCGCCGGAATCGCGCTCCTTCACGGCCTGGTGAAAGCCGACCTCCTCGGCCCGCGCCTTGAACCAGGTGCCCTCGGGCGAGTGGCGCGTGATGCCGTCAAAGACGGTGGCCAGGACCTGGGTGGTGCGCAGGCCCATATTGTCGAACGCGGCGTTGATCGCCGTCTTCTGCATCCAGAGCTGGTTCTTGGGCACGCCCTTGATGCGGTCGACCAGTTTTTGAACCTCGGCATCGAGCGACGCCGCCGGTACCGCCCGGGTGACCAGCCCCATCCGCTCGGCCTCGCGGCCGTCGATCAGGTCGCCGGTGAACAGCATGCGCTTGGCCCGCTCGGCGCCGATGCGATAGACCCACATCATGGTGGTCGGGCAGCCCCAGACGCGCGCCGGCGGGTAGCCGATCTTGGCGTCCTCGGCCATGACGACGAGGTCGCAGCAAAGCGCGATGTCGCTGCCGCCGGCCACGGCGTAGCCGTGCACCTTGCAGATCGTCGGCTTGTAGCTGCGCCACAGGCTCATGAAGTTCTGCGTGCAGCGGTCCATGAACTGGTAGTCGAGGAAGGGATCGTAGGCGCCGTCCTGGGTGCCGGTCTCGGCCCGCGGCGCCTCGGCATAGGCCTTCAGGTCGTAGCCGGCGCAGAAGGCGCGGCCGGCGCCCTGCAGCACGATCACGTGCACCAGATCGTCGGCATTGGCGCGCTCGACCGCGGCGCGGATCTCGTCGGGCATGGCGCGGGAAATCGCGTTCAGCCGCTCCGGCCGGTTCAGCGTGATGGTCGCGACGCGATCGGCGCGGCCGTAGGTCAGGGTCTCGTAGTCCATGCCTGTCTCCTGGTGTCGGACTATGCCGGGGCGCGCCATGCCAGTGGCGCGCGTCCGGCGCTAGCGAACCGGTCGCAGGTCGTAGCCCAGCCGCGGGAAATGCACCACGACGTCACCGACCTGCGCATCGTGCCGCTGCAGCGCGATCTCGCGGTCATCGATGAAGTGCAGCTCGCCCTCGACCGGGTCGCGGCCGTAGTCGTCGGCGCGGATGCGCACGGCGCTGCCCAGCGGCGGATCCTCGGCGAAAGGCTGGGCGGGGCGTGGCGCTTCGGGCACGGCGGCGGCGGCGACCCGCAGCGCGTCCGGCGCCGTCATCGGCGTGGGCGCGCCATGGCCGAAGCCGTGGACCCGCGCCATCCAGGCGGCGATGCGCGGATAGGGCGCCAGCTCATGCGCCAGTCGCGTCGTGCGGGCGGTCATGAACCACAGGGCATGGTAGACGGCGAGGTCGGCGACCGTCGGCGCCGGGCCCGCGATCCAGGTGCGGCCGCCGGCCAGCATCGCTTCGATGCGCGGCAGCTGGGCACGCACCAGCGGCGCGTTGCGCGCCGTGACACGGCGCATGGTCTCGGCGTCCGGTGGCGGCAAGCCGCGCATCAGGGCGCGGTCGCTTTGCAGGTTCGCGGGCAGCTGGTCCATGTTCGAGCCCGACACGTAAAGCGACATCGGCCGGAACAGCCGGTTCTCGGCCCAGTAGGTGATGGCGTCGGCCAGCGCGGCCCCGTCGGGCGGATAGAGGCTCGGCGCCGGATGGCGGCGCTCCAGCTCGCGCACGATCAGGCTGGTGTCGCAGTAGATGTCGGCGCCGACCTGCAGCACCGGCGTGCGCCGGTAGCCGCCGGTCAGCGGCGTCAGGTCCGGCTTGGGCGCCACCGGCGGGATGATGACCGAGCGCCATGCCAGGCCCTTGTAGCCCAGCGCCAGCCGCACCTTCTCGGAATAGTTCGAGAAGTCGTAGTGGTGCAAGATCAGCTCGGCCACGCCGGCGCGTCTACTCGATCTTGACGCCAGCCGCCTTGATCAGCGGCCACCACTTGTCGGCCTCGGCCTTGTGGAAGGCGCGCAACGCGGCGGGACTGCGCTGGTCGGCCGGCGGGATGTCCTGGCCGAGGTCGGCGAGCCGCTTGCGCACCGCCGGATCATCCAGCGCCGCGTTGGCGGCGGCGTTGAGCCGCGCGATCACTGCGGCCGGCGTGCCTTTCGGCACCCACAGCCCGTGCCAGATGGTGACGTACATGCCGGGCAGGCCCGCCTCGTCGACGGTGGGAATGTCGGGCGCGGCGGCCGAGCGCGCCGGCGCCGTGATGGCATAGGCACGAACCTTGCCGGCGCGCACCTGCGGCAGGGCGTTCGAGGTCTGGTCGATCATCAGGTCGATCTGGCCCGAGATCAGGTCCTGCATCGCTGGCCCGGTGCCGCGATAGGGCACGTATTGCAGCTTCACGCCGGCCGCCTTCTCGAACGCCATGCCGCCGATGTGCGAACCCGACCCGAGGCCGGCGTTGCCGGCCGACAGCTTGGCCTGGTTGGCTTTCACGTAGGCGACAAACTCGGCCAGGGTCTTGGCCGGCACGTCGTTCTTGCTGAGGATGAGCTGCGGGTTGGACGGCAGCAGGATCACCGGCTCCAGATCGCTCAGCAGATCGAAGCCGAGCTTGGGGTAGATCGCGCCGTTCACGACGTGCGTGCCGACATGGCCGATGCTGACGGTGTAGCCGTCGTTGGGCGCCCGCACGACCTTGCCGACGGCGATGGTGCCGGCCGCGCCGGTGGTGTTGTCGATCACCACGGTCTGGCCGAGATGCCGGCTCATCGACTCGGCGATGATGCGCGCCAGCGCATCGGTCGGCCCGCCGGCGGCGAACGGCACCACCATGGTCACGGGCTTGGTCGGAAATGTCTGGGAGAACGCGATCGGCGAAGACAGGAGCGACACGACAACCGCGCCTAGCGCGGCGAGCAGACGACGCATGGGTTTCCTCTCGTCGGCCCGCGGGATGGGCCGGTGCGCGCAGTCTGGCGGAACGCGGCAGGGCCGGCAACGACCGGCGCGGGCGGTCGGGGCGGGTCAGGCCTCGGCGGCCAGTGCCTTCAGGTCCTCGCCGCCGAGTCGGTAGAAGACCTTGTCGGCGCGCGGAATGCCCATCTTGTCGTAGAGCGCCTGGGCGCCGCGGTTGGCACCATCGGTCGTCCAGTCGACCCGGCGGTAGCCGCCCGCCAGCGCCTCGCGGGCGATGGCGCGCATCAGGGCGCGGCCGACACCGAGGAAGCGTGCGCTTTCGGCGACGTAGAGATCCTTGAGGAACAGCAGCCACTGGTAGCCGCCGCCGAAGAAGATCGGGCTGAGGTTGGCGAAGCCCAGCATCTCGCCGTCGCGTTCGGCGATCAGCGCGAAGGGCGAACGGCCCTGCGCCGCCACGACCTCGCGCGCCGCACGCAGGGCGCCACCGGGTGGATCTTCCGAGCCGTAGTAGCGCTGCATCTCGGAAAACAGCGCGGCGAGACGTTGCTCGTCGCCGGGCGCGGCGCGACGCATGATCATCAGGCTGGTCTCCTGGGGCGGGGCAGCAGCTCGGGCGGGATGGCGCGCGGATCGTAGGAACGGGGCCGGTTGGGCCGCAAGCGGCGGTACCAGTAGATCAGCGCGACAAAACCGAAGGGAAAGATCGGCAGCAGGCTGTACATCAGGCGCGTCGGCCAATCCGTGTCGTGCAGCACCAGGAAGATGATCGGAATGGGGAGGATCCACAGCGCGATCTGCAGGCGGAAGTACCAGGGCGGATCGCCGGCCACGAACAGCGGCGGCGGCAGGCGCTGCGCCAGCTGCGCGTGCAGGCCCAGCACCAGGGGCAGGTAGGTGGCCGACTGATCCTGCAGCCACAGCGGATTGCGCCACGACGTGCTGCGGATGTCGAAAGGCGGCGCGCCGCGCGACTCGATGCGGCAGACGTAGGAGTCGGGCGCCGAGCGCTGCGGGCGAAATCGCAGATTGACGCGTTCGACGTCGGCGTAGGCGACCAGCCGCGGCGCGGCATCCGGTTCCGAGATCGTAAGTCCGATATCGGTCAGTGCGACCGTCGTTTCACCCCCGGCCAAGCGGTGCCGCCAGCTGTGGCGCGGGAAGGCGTCCGTCGTCACGCCGCCTTCAGCACGCCGTCGTCGTCCTCAAGCGGCAGCGCCCGGGTGTTGCGCGACACCACCCAGTCCGGCCGCGAGGTCGGCCCGAACCGCGGCGCGTTGGCGACGGCGTTGCAGGAGATGTAGATGTGCCAGCGGTCGTCGGCCGACAGGTTGTGGCCCGACGCGTGCAGCACGTTGCAGTGGAACAGCACGCAGGTGCCGGCCTCGCCGGTGACGGCGACCGGTGGCGGCGAACTCTTCAGCACCTCGATCATGCGCGCCTTGGGGATCGCCCAGAACTTGTAGGCGGTGCTCTCGTCGTAGAACGGCTCGATGCGGCCCAGCTTGTGGCTGCCGGGGATGATGTACAGCGCGCCGCCCATCTCGTTGGTGTCGGTCATCATGACGTTGAAGGTCGCCATGTCGGGCCGCTTGCAGCCGTCGCGCATCCACGAGCCGTAGTCCTGGTGCCACTGCCAGACGGTGCCCTCGATCGCCGGCTTGGTGTTGATCTTGGTGTGGTAGACGTAGACCTCGTCGGTACCGAGCGCCTGGCGCACCGGCCGCAGCACGCGCGGCGTGCGCACCAGGGCGCGGAAGGGTGCCGAGCGCGTCGCGCCGTCGGTTTCGTGCACGCGGAAGATCGTGCGCACGCCGCCGGTGTGCTCGCGCACCACCTCCTCGGACTCGATGCCCGACAGCCGCGCCACCTCGCGGCGCAGCACCGCGATTTCCTGGCGCGAGAAGAGGCCGGGGAAAACCAGGAAGCCGTCGCGCTCGTACTGCGCCAGCTGGTCGGGGGTGAGGAGCATGATGGACGTCCCTCCGCTGAGACTCTGCGGGCGTGAGCATACATGGGGCCGGCTGCGGCTCCAATCGCCGGACGGCCGGCCGCCTCGCCGTCCCCTCGGCGGACACCAATGATGCTGGCGCTTCGCGGCGGCAAGCATCAGACTTCCCAGCAAGCAAGACACGGGGGCGGCGCAGCGACCGGCAGACCGGATCGCTGGCGCGGCCGGGGGAGGAGCAGCCATGGTGACTCTGCGGCGGCGCGCGATGCTGGCCGCCGGGCTCGGCGCCACAGCCTGGGCCGGGGCGGCGCGCGGGCAGACGGCGTTTCCGGCCCGGCCGGTCAGGATCCTGGTCGGCTTTGCGGCCGGCGGCGGCAACGACGTGGTGGCGCGCATCCTGGCGCAGAAGATGGGCGAGTCGCTGGGCCAGTCGGTGATCGTCGACAACAAGGCCGGCGCCAGCGGCCTGATCGCCGCCGACATCCTGGCCAAGGCGCCGCCCGACGGGCTCACGCTGATGGTGGCGTCGCAGACGACCTACTGCGTGGCGCCGGTGCTCTACCGGTCGGTGAAGTTCAACGCCGAGAAGGACTGCGCCGGCGTGGCGCTGCTCGGCGCCTCGCCGCTGGTGCCGGTGGTGCATCCCTCGGTGGCGGCCAAGTCGGTGGCCGAGCTGATCGCGCTGGCCAAGGCCAGGCCCGGCGTGATCAACATCGGCTCGGGCGGCGTCGGCACCACGCCGCATATGGCCGGCGAGCTGTTCATGACCATGGCCGGCATCAAGATGACGTCGGTGCCCTATCGCGGCGAGGCGCCGGCGCTCAACGACCTGCTGTCGGGCCAGCTGCCGGTGCTGTTCTCCAACATCTCGGTGTGTCTGCCGCACGTGAAGTCGGGCGCCCTGCGCGCGCTGGGCGTCACCAGCCCAGCGCGCTCGCCGGCGGCCCCCGACCTGCCGACCCTTGCCGAGTCCGGTCTGCCGGACTTCGAGGTCGAGACCTGGTTCGGGCTGACCGCGCCGGCCGGCACGCCGCGCGACATCATCGCCCGGCTCAACGGCGACACGCTCAAGGCGCTGGCCGATCCGGAGGTGCGTCGCAAGTTCGCCGATCTCGGCATGTCGGTCGGCGGCGGCACGCCCGAGCATCTCGATGCGCTAATCAAGTCGGAGACCGACAAATGGGCCAAGGTGATCCGCGAGGCGGGCATCCGCGCCGACTAGTGATGGCGGCACACGGCCGTGCCGACGGGGGAGGAAGCGTATGACGGACAACGCCTACGACATCGACGTCGTGATCCAGGGCTTTCCCGGCAAATCCGTGTGCCACGGCGGGCTTGGCTGGAGCAGCGTCGTGCTGCTGCGTGGCCGCGACCGGGTCGTGCTGGTCGACACCGGCTCGTTCGGCATGCGCCGTCTGCTGGTCGAGCGGCTCGCCCGGCGTGGCCTGGCGCCGGCCGACGTCACCGACGTGCTGCTGACGCATTCGCACCACGACCACAGCGTCAACTGGACGCTGTTCCGGCACGCCCGCATCGTGATCGGCGCGGTCGAACTGGCGTGGTCGCTGCAGGCGCCGTGGGGCGAGACGCCGGTGCCCGAGCTCTACATGCGCGAGCTTGACCGCTGGCCGACGGTTCGGCGCGCCAGCGACGGCGAGGAGGTACTGCCCGGCATCAGCGCCCATGTCGCGCCCGGGCACACGCCGGGCTGCCTGGTGTTCGTGATGCGCGATACCGGGCGCGACGTGATCTTCACCGGCGATGCCGCCAAGAACCGCGCCGAGCTGCTGTCGCGCCGCGCCGACATGACCGACGATGCCGCGGCCACGCGCGAGACGATCGAGATGATCTGGCGCTTCTGGCGCCGCCGCGCGGACAATATCGTGGTGCCGGGCCATGACCTGCCGATGACCCAGGCCGACGGTCGCATCCGCTATCTCGGCCAGCGCGAGGCGGCCATCACCGCCTGGTACGACGACGACCTGCAGCGCACGACGTTGTTCGAGCTGGCGCACGCGCGGGCGGCGGCGGCGCTGGCCCCGGCGGACTGACAGCATGGACGCACCGCGGCGGCAACGAAAAGGGGCGGGACCTCGCGGTCCCGCCCCTGTCGTGAGCGTCGGGCGTTCAGCGTATCACTGCACGACCTCGAACAGGCCGGCG
>JAHCJT010000063.1 GCA_026126245.1 Alphaproteobacteria bacterium | reverse complement strand
GGCGCCGGCGTTGACCATGGGGTTGAACGGCCGGTTGTCGGCGCGCAGGCGGATCGAGTTGAACGGATCGCCGCTCGGCTCGACGCCGATCGCGGCCTCGACCCGCTCGGCGCCGATCGTCTCCAGCGCCAGCGCGAACACGAAGGCCTTGGAAATCGACTGGATCGTGAACGGCACCGCGCCGTCGCCGACGTCGTAGACATGGCCGTCCATCGTGGCGAGGCCGATGCCGAAGCGGGCCGGATCGGCCTTGGTCAGCTCCGGAATGTAATCCGGGATGCTGCCGCGATCGTCGTGGGCGAACTCGGCATGGCAGCGGCGCAGAAACCGGAGGAGCGGAGCGCCGGCCGTAAGCCCGGCACCATCATGCATCGCAGGACAAATGGTCTGACTTCGCTGGATCCATTTCCTCCCCCTCCCCGGAGCGATTTGGCAGCAATTTCCGTGCCGGGCAATGCGGTTGCCCGCGTCCCGAGCCGGTCCGGGCAGCCACCGGGCAGGGGCCTTTCGCATGCCGATGGCGCGCTGGCGCGGATCCGTGGGACAGTCTTCGCGCCGCGCGATTGCCGACGGGCAACGCGACGCGGCGGAGTCGCCGATGATCAGCGGCCTTAGCCACATCACTTTGTCGGTCAAGGATCTGGCGCGCTCGCTGGCGTTCTATGTCGACGTGCTGAGATGCGCATTGCGCGCGCAATGGCCGCGCGGCGCGTATCTGTCGGCCGGCGACGTCTGGCTGGCCCTGGTCGTCGAAGCGGTCACCCGCGACGGTCCGCTGCCGGAGTACAGCCACATCGCCTTTCGCGTCACGCCGGCTGACTTCGATGTGCTGGCGCAACGCATCCGGGGCGCCGGCGCGCGCATTTTCCAGGACAACACGACGGAGGGAGAGTCGCTCTACTTCCTCGATCCCGACGGCCACAAGCTGGAGATCCATGTCGGCGATCTCGATACGCGTCTCGACGCTGCGCGTCGCGCGCCTTGGCCGGGACTGAAGATCGTCGACTAGACGGCTCAGTTCGCCGCGATCGCATCCGGCGCGGTGATGCAACGGTTGCTACGCCTGGCCCTCGGGTATGCCGGCGCGCTGCGCCAGCAACTCGGAGAGAATGCGCCGCGCGGCGTCGACGCAGGCGTCGGCGATGATGGCCGCGTCGCTTTCCGACGCGCCCTGCGCCACGGCGCCGTCCAGCAGATCGCGCCGCCGCGCGGCAAGGTGCGCGTCACGCGCCTGGCGCGACGGCAGGCGGGCGGTGTCGCCGGCAATCTGCGTCGCCCACGCGACGATGGTCTTCGTCAGCTCCTCGGACATCGGGTTCCGCGATGTTCCCTGCGTCGTGCCCGATGGTGCGGCGCGCGGCCGCCGGCTTCAAGAGACGCCTTGGCGCAGGCGGCAATCCCGCCGCCTGCCGCCATACGGGATCACTGCCCGTGCCAGGGGCGCAGCGCCAGCGCGCCGCCGATGATCGTGCCGTAGAGCATGATCGCCAGACCGACGAGCCAGAACAGGTCGGGCAGCCCGCCGTGCCACACCGTCACGGTGAGGTAGCCGCCGAGGCCGGCGATCAGGG
The DNA here is from genome assembly GCA_026126245.1 of Alphaproteobacteria bacterium. Taxonomy (GTDB): domain Bacteria; phylum Pseudomonadota; class Alphaproteobacteria; order Reyranellales; family Reyranellaceae; genus Vineibacter. The sequence goes on along the minus strand of JAHCJT010000063.1, from coordinate 17,905 downwards.
TGCGCAACAGGCTGGCGGAGAACGGCACCCGCATGCGGCCGGCGCCCTGGGCGGCGAAGTTCAGCGACATGCCCAGGCCGAAGAAGGCGTAGAACGGCGCGGCGCGCGTCAAATAGTGCGTCGCCGCTTCAAGCACCGCCGGATCGCGGCTGAACAGGCCGGCCCAGCCAAGCGGAAACAGCGCCGCCGCGATACCCAGCGTGCCGGTCAGCGCCGCCGCCATCAGGCCGCCGGTCCACGCGACATGGCGGGCGCGCGGCCAGGCGCCGGCGCCGGCGGCGATGCCGACCAGGGTGGTGAGCGCCGAGCCGATGCCGAACGACAGCGGCACCAGGATGAACTCCAGCCGCGCGCCGATGCCGTAGCCGGCGATGGCGGCGTCGCCAAACGGCTTGATCGCGAAGTTGACCAGCATGGTCGTCAGGTTGGCGAACAGCGCCGACATCGAGGCGATCAGGCCGACCTTGAGGATCGCCGCGAAGGCAGTGCCGGCCAGCCCGCGACCGGCCAGCGATGGCGTGAAGCCGGTGTTGCCCGACCACAGGCGGCGCGCCATCAGCGCCGAGGCCAGCAAACTGGTGGCGATGCTCGACACCGCCGCGCCGGCGATGCCCAGGCCGGGCCAGTCGCCCAGCCCCCAGCCCGCGGTGCCCAGCACCAGCAGCCCCGACAGCGGGATCTGCAGCAGCGAGGCCAGCAGCATGAACTTGCCCGGCGTCGCCGCGTCGCCGCTGCCGCGCAGGATCGACGACAGGGCGAACATCGCCCACGGCGCGGCGGCGCCGGCAAACAGTACCGTGGCGTAGGCGACGGCATTGTCCAGCGTCGCGTCGCGGGCACCGAAGGCGCGGAACAGCGCCGGCCCGGCCAGCGACATCGCCGCCGTCCACATCAGCGCGAAGCCGGCGGCGATCAGCAGGGCATGCAGTGCCAGTGACGCCGCCCGCGGCCGGTCGCCGGCCCCCAGCGCGCGGGCCACCGCCGAGGCGATGCCGCCGCCGATGCCGCCGGCCGCCATCATCGTCATCAGCATCAGGAAGGGAAAGACGAGCTGGAAGCCGGCCAGTGCCGGCGTGCCCAGCCGGCCGACGACGTACATCTCCGCGATGCTGACGCCGCTCTGGGCAAACATTACCGCCGTGGTCGGTCCGGCCAGCCGCAGGATGGTCGGCAGCGGCCTGGCCGCCAGCAGGGGATGGGGTGTGCCGCCGTGCATGCCGCCGCCGTTCTAGTTGCGTGCATATACACATATGATGCGACTGCCCGTCTGTCCAGTCCGTTCGGCGAAGGCTGCGGACGACAACGGAAAGTGAGGAGCAGACTGTTCGCGCGCTACCGGGCAGCCGGCGGCAGGATGGTGTCCTGTCGTGACGTCAGCGACGGCGGTACGGCCGGATCGCGATGCTGCTCAGCGCCACCGCCTTGACGAGACACCGCCAGGCCACCGGCATCAACAGCGCCGCGGCCGCGACGCCGGCCGCGCTGGCGGCGAAATCCCAGACCGAAACGCTGCGGCCGGGCGAGTAGCGCTGGGCGATTTCCAGCAGCCCGGCGTAGGGGATCAGCAGCAGGGCGACGGCGATCTGGCTCAACCGCGAACGATAGGCCATGCCGACCAGGGTCGCGGCCCCGAAATAGGCGATGAAGTGCTCGCCTTGCTTGCCGAACTGGAAGCGCGCCAGGTCGGTGCGCAGCAACTCGTTGGCCGGCAGCAGCGACAGGACGGCCAGGATGGCGATGCTGGCCCAAGCCGACACGCGCAACACGGTCGTCAGCGGCGGACGGAGGGGGGTCGGGCGGCTGTCCGGCACGGGCAGAGTCGTTGGCACGGCCGGGTTTCTACATCATCGCGCGACTATTGGCGCGGCCATTCTGGTCCGCCGCCGTGCCATCAGCCCACCGCATCGCCGCCGGGGTGCGCGCCCCGCTTAGGTGTTTGATCATCCGGGGCGGCCGGGTCCGTCGGCGCCGTCCGTCGGTTCACGCATCACGCGTGCGGCGGTCGCGCCACGACGCGCCGCCAATTGCATGACGACTGCAGTCGGCTCTCACGAGTTGGCAGCTTCCTGCATAGCCATTTTGTGCTATATTTTCATGGGGGTGCGGGGAAGGGGTTAATGGAAAAATTGCTGTGTGAGGTTCTGCGGGAACTGCAGACCACCAACCGGCTGATCGAGCGTCTGGCCGCGGCCATCGAAGCTCAACAGGTCGGCACGGGCGGGGCGCTGCCGACCCGGCAGACCGTGGTGCCGCTCCGGCCGCGCACCACATTGCCGATCGGGTGATGACGGGGATGTGATCGACCTCGGGCCGGACCGGTGATCGTCAGGCCCGGCGCGAATCAAGCGGACCGAAATTCGACAAGGCATCGGAACCGGGTGTCCGGTGGCGGCAACATAGGCCACCACCGACGGGTCGGGGTGTGCCGTGCTGCAGGCGTGGGATCCACTGCCAACGGACGGTGTTGTGGCGGGCGCACCGGCGCCGCCATCGGAGCCGTGAGTCGTGCTGCCAGCAGCCGGACGGTTGGACCTTGCTGCTGCCGGGCTACCATCGCTGGCCATCGCCACGGTCAAGGCCGCGGCTGCGCGTCGAGGGCCGGCCAGTCGGCGCGCAGATGCCGGACGTCCTCGCGGCACGCGACCGAATTCGCGAAGTGCGCTATATGGCGCGCCGCAAGGGTTGAGGCCGTCCCGCCGCAATCCGCAATGAAGCTGCCTTGGCTTTGGGGAAGATCTACATGACCGAGACTCGAAATTCGCGTCTGGTGCCGCGTCGCGGCGCACTGGCGCTGGTCGGCGGCACGCTGGCCGCGCCAATGCTGGCGTCGGGCATCGCCCGCGCCGCCGACGACTGGCCGACCAAGCTGGTGCGCTATATCAATCCGTTTCCGCCCGGCGGCCCGACTGACACGCTCTCGCGTATCGTCTGCCACGAGTTGACCGAACTGACCGGCCAACAGTTCGTGGTCGACAACAAGAGCGGCAACGGCGGCAACGTCGGCGCCGACGCCGTCGCCAAGTCGGCACCCGACGGCTACACCATCGGCCTCTACACCATCGCCGCGCACGCCATCGCGCCGACGCTGTTTGCCCGCCTGCCGTTCGACGCCGGCAAGGATTTCGCCGCCATCGCCATGATGTGGTCGGTGCCCAACATGCTGATGTCGCGGCTCGACTTTCCGGCCAAGACGGTGCCCGAGCTGATCGCACTGGCCAAGGCCAATCCCGGCAAGTACTCGTTCGCCTCGTCGGGCTCGGGCACCAGCCCGCACATCACCGGCGAGCTGTTCAAGCAGATGGCCGGCATCAACCTGCTGCACGTGCCTTATCGCGGCAGCGCGCCGGCGCACCAGGATCTGCTGGCCGGCCAGGTCGACATGATGTTCGACAACATCCCCGGTCCGCTGGGGCTGATGCGCGGCGGCAAGGTGCGCGGCTTCGCCGTGACCTCGGCCAAGCGCCATTCCGCCGTGCCCGACCTGCCGGCGGTCAGCGAGTTCCTGCCCGGTTTCGAGATCACCTCGTGGGGCGGCGTCTGCGGCCCGGCCGGCCTGCCGCCGGCGATGGTCGAGAAGTGCGCCGCGCTCGTGAAGAAGGCGCTCGAGAGCAAGGCCGTGCTGGCCGCCTTCGAAAAACAGGGCGCGGCAGCGACCTGGATGAACCCGGCCGACACCGCCGCCTTCCGCGCCGCTGACGAAAAGCGGCTGGCGCCGGTGATCAAGGCGTCAGGCGCCAAGGTCGAGTAGCCGCAACGGCGCGACCCACCCTCGCCGCGCTCGGCCTGCCGGGCGCGGCCAGTCTGCGGATGTCATGATCGCAAGCGCATCTTGGACGTGGCGGAACGGGCACGTCGGGACGATGCGCCGGCGGTGGCCAGGAGATCGGCCAGGCCCGGCGTGTGCGGGTGCTTGAATAAGAGAATCGCCGATCGAAAAGAGGCGACATCGCAGTCGACGCCGGACAGGCTGATGCGGGAAGAGGCGCCTCCCGCAGGATCTTGTGCCCTTCCGGCAAACCGTCCTGTGTCGCGCAGATGCGGATGCGGCTGGCGATGTCGCAACGCCGGAGGGGTTGCGACATCCGCCAGCCGTCCGATGGCGGCCGTCAGCCGCGATGCAAGGCGCAGATCTTGTTGCCGCAGGGATCGCGCAGATAGGCCAGATAGAGTTTGACCGCGCCGCCGTCGCGCCAGCCGGGCGGGTCCTCGATGCTCTTGCCGCCGTTGGCGACGCCGGCGTCATGGAAGGCCTTCACCTTTTCCGGGCTGTCGCAGGTGAAGCCGATTGTGCCGCCGTTGGCATGGGTCGCCGCCTTGCCGTCGATCGGCTTGGTGAGCCCGAACGTGCCCGTCGAGGTGCGATAGAAGACGCGGCCTCGCGGATCGACCTTGCCCTCCGGCACGCCGATGGCGCCGAGCACGGCATCGTAGAATTTCTTCGACGCGGCAACGTCGTTGGCGCCGACAAAGATATGCGAGAACATTTCCACCCTCTCCCTCATCCGGTCGGTCGACCCGCGAACCCGAGTGGCCCCGGCGTCGCCGCTTCGGCAAGACCGGGCGCCAACCTATCATCCGTGCCGTACAGGCGAAAGAACAGAGCCCCGCCCGACGTCGCCGCGTGCGTGCCCGCCGTCTTGCCCGTCGCCGTCGCCATGACATGAGCGCGATGCGCGGCAAACGGCAGTCGGGTCCACGCGCCGACCACCTGCGGCGTTTGCTCACGGAGAACCATGGTGACCATGTGCGCTCGACCGCGCGGCGTCAGGCGCGCATTCTTGTCGATGTCCACTCGGCACTTCTCCGGGCCAGTTGACGTCTCGTCGACCTCAGCTTCCCCGGGAGACGCCGAAGGGACAGTCAGTTGCAAGCTCGCAGCTAGGGGGGAGGGAAAATGAAACGCCGCGAGGTCTGGGGTGGTCTGAGTGCGGCGCTGCTGTTGCCGCGCGCTGCATGGGCGCAGGAGCCGCCGGTACCAGTGATCGGCTTCCTGAATGGCGCTGCATATGCGCTGTCGGCCCACCTTGTGCGCTCGTTCCACGCCGGCCTTGGCGAGGCGGGGTTCATCGAGGGGCGCAACGTTAGGATCGAATACCGTTCCGCCGAAGGGCAGTATGCCCGGCTTCCTGCACTTGCCGCCGACCTGGTGAGCCTGCGTGTGAATGTCATTGCGGCCACGGGTACGCCCACCGGTCTACCGGCCAAGGCGGCCACCAAATCGATTCCCATTGTCTTCGTCACGGGAAGTGATCCGGTTGAGCAGGGGTTGGTCGTCAGCCTCAACCGCCCGGAGGGAAATTTGACGGGTGCCACCACGCTGGCCGTTGATCTTGGCCGCAAGCGCGTGGAGCTTCTGAACGAGATGATGCCGCAAGCGAAACGCATTGGAGCCCTGATAAATCCTACAGGCCCCAATCTAGCTGCCGTCATGCGCGACCTACGGGCCGCCGAACAGACCATCGGCAAGACAATGCAATTTTTCAAAGCGAGCACCGAGCCCGAACTTGAGGCGGCCTTCGCTGCCATCGTCGAGTCGCGTGTGGAGGGTCTCGTGATCGGCACCGATACGTTCTTCAACTCGCAAAGTGCGCGACTCGCAGCATTGGCACTTCGGTATCGCGTGCCGGCCATCTACCAGTACCGCGAGTTTGTCGCGGCTGGTGGCCTGATGAGCTATGCCGGCAGCATTTCCGACGCCTATCGCGTGATCGGCACCTATGCCGGCCGTATTCTCAAGGGCGAAAAGCCCGCCTTGCTTCCGGTCCAGCGGTCCACAAAGGCCGAGCTGTTCATCAATCTCAAGACAGCGGAGACGTTTGACCTGCGCGTTCCCGGCAGCTTGGCTGCCCGGGCCGACGAGCTGCTGGAATGAAGTCTCATGCGCGGCACTACACTCAGTCGACATGGTGCCGCGCCGCATCGGGCGTATCGGAGAACGTCCGGGGATAGGTTTTGGGGATGATCTCCAGGACAACACCCGCGGCTGGTCCATGCCAAGGCGATGTCGCTGACCCTCACGACGGCCGACGACCACGACCGCTGGCTGACGGTGCCAGTCGAGAGTGCTCCCAAGCTGCAACGGCTGCTGCCGACCTGGCTCGTTTAGGTCCGGAAATCGATGTTCTCGCTTAGTCCCAGCTCCCCGGCAAACCAAAGGGCCTAGCGGTCGCCCGCTAAGCCCTTGATTTGATTGGTGGAGCCAAGGGGAGTCGAACCCCTGACCTCTACAATGCCATTGTAGCGCTCTCCCAACTGAGCTATGGCCCCGAAACTTCGTGTCGCGCCCGCTTGTGCCGGTGGGTCGCGGCGGGCGGAACATATGGAGCGCCCCCGCCGCTGACAAGGCGAAAATGGCGCGCCGGCGCGCCCGCTCAGGTCTCCTCGTCGCCCGCCTTGTCCTCGATCTCGACCTCGAGCTCGGCCTCGTCCTCGGCCAGATCCTCGGTATCCTCCAGCGCCGCGTCCTCTTCGGTGTCGCCCTCGACCACGGGCAACTCGTCGTCACCGATCGGCACGCCCTCGATCAGTTCCTTGGGCTTCTTGGGGGCCGGCGCGACGGCCGCCTTGGCCGCCGCCGCCGAGCGGCTGCGGCGCGCCTTCACGAAATCCTCGGGATCGTGCTGCTGGCCGCATTTCGGACAGGTGATCGGGTCCTTGTTCAGATCGTAGAACCGCGCGCCGCACCCCTGACAGGTGCGCTTGGTTCCCCAGGCGGCCTTCACCATCGCCAAATCCTCATTTCAGGTGCCGCGCCCGGCGCCAAGGCGGCCGACCGGCGCGGAAAGCGGGGCCTTTGCCACGCCTGCCGGGGCTTGTCAAAAGCCAAAATCCGCCGCCACGCGGTGGCCGGCGCGCGCCGCTGCGTGCTAGACGTGCCGCCGCGTCAGGCACTGGAGGCTTGATCTGTCCGCGTCGTCCGCTCCCCGCAAGCTCGTGTCCGCGCCGGTGGCGCGGCTGGAGGGCCGCGTGCGCGCGCCGGGCGACAAGTCGATCTCGCATCGCGCCCTGATGTTCGGCGCCCTGTCGGTCGGCGAAACCACCATCGAGGGCCTGCTGGAAGGCGAGGACATCCTGTCGACCGCCGCGGCGCTGCGCCAGCTCGGCGCCGACGCCGAGCGCCAGGGCGAGGGCGCCTGGCGGGTGCGCGGCGTCGGTGTCGGCGGTTTCCGCGAGCCGCCCGACGTGCTCGACATGGGCAATTCCGGCACTTCGGCCCGGCTGCTGTCGGGCCTGGTGGCGAGCCACGCCTTCACCAGCTTCATGACCGGCGACGCCTCGCTGCGGCGGCGACCGATGATGCGCGTCATCGAGCCGCTGTCGCGCATGGGCGCGCGCTTTGTGTCGCGCCAAGGCGGCCGGCTGCCGATGGCCATCACCGGCGCGGCCATGATGATGCCGATTGAGTACCGCCTGCCGGTCGCCTCGGCGCAGGTCAAGTCGGCCATCCTGCTGGCCGGGCTGAACACGCCGGGCGAGACGACGGTGATCGAGCCCGAGCCGACGCGCGATCATACCGAGCGCATGCTGGAAGGCTTCGGCGCCACGGTGCGCACGACGACCCTGGACGACGGCGCCCGCGCCATCACCATCGTCGGCCAGCCCGAACTGACGGGCAGCCGGCACATCGTGGTGCCGGGCGATCCCTCGTCGGCGGCCTTCGCCGTGGTCGCCGCCGCCATCCGGCCGGGCAGCGACGTGCTGGTCGAGAATGTCGGCATCAACCCGACGCGCGCCGGCCTCTATGTGACCTTGCGCGACATGGGCGCGGCGCTCAGCTTCGACAATCCGCGTGTCATGGGCGGCGAGCAGGTCGCCGACATCCATGTGCGCGGCGGCGGACTCAAGGGCGTCGACGTGCCGCCGCAACGCGCGCCCAGCATGATCGACGAATATCCCGTGCTGGCTGTAGCCGCCGCCTGTGCCGAGGGCACGACGCGCATGCAGGGCGTCGCCGAGCTGCGCGCCAAGGAAAGCGACCGGCTGGCCAGCGTCGCCGCCGGGCTGGAGATCAACGGCGTGCGCTTCGAGATCGGCGCCGACTATCTCAACGTACAGGGCAGCGGCGGTGGCGTGTCCGGCGGCGGCCTGGTGACGACGCATCTCGATCACCGCATCGCCATGGCGTTCCTTGTGCTGGGGCTTGCCGCGAAAAGCCCGGTTGCCGTCGACGACGGCGCGCCGATCGCCACCAGCTTCCCCGGCTTCGTCGATCTGATGAACGGCCTGGGCGCGCGGATATCGCACGGATAGAGCGGCCAGGCGTCGCAAGCGGTCTGCCGTCGAGGCTGCATTCCTATGCGGCTTTTATGATCGGCGGCGCGCAGCCGTCTCGAATTCCTATCTTCCAAGCCCGTTATATGCCGTCGCAACGCGCGCCTGCATCGCGTGTGACGAGGACGGATTCATGCTCGACATCCTTTTTTTGGGCGGTGGCTGCCTGCTGTTCGCGCTGCTGATGGCCTACGAATCCCTTTGCCGCCGCTTGTGAGGCGACCATGACGCTCGACTTTGTCCTGGGCGCTGCGCTGACCGTCTTTCTGCTGGCCTATCTGACCGTCGCGCTGGCGCGGCCCGAAAAGTTCTGAGGCGCGCCATGACCATCAATGGCTGGATCCAGATCCTGCTCTTTGTCGCCATCATCGCGGCGCTGACGCGGCCGCTAGGTGGCTTTCTCGACCGCGTGTTGGAGGGACGGCGGACGTTCCTGTCGCCGGTGCTTGGCCCTCTCGAGCGCGGCTTCTATCGCCTGGCTGGCGTCGATCCGGCGCAGGACCAGAGCTGGTGGGCCTATTGCCGCGCCATGCTCGTGTTCCATGTCCTCGGATTCGCGCTGCTCTATGGACTGCAGCGTCTGCAGGGCGTGCTGCCGTTCAACCCGCAGGGCATGGCCGGTGTTGCGCCGGATCTCGCGGGTAACACGGCGATGAGCTTCGTCACCAACACCAACTGGCAGAACTACGGCGGCGAAGGGACCATGAGCTATCTCACCCAGATGGCCGGCCTGACGGTGCAGAACTTCCTGTCGGCGGCCACCGGCATCGTGCTCGCCGTGGCGCTGGTGCGGGGTTTTGCGCGCGCCGAGGCCAAGGGCATCGGCAATTTCTGGGCCGACATGACGCGCATCACGCTCTACGTGCTGTTGCCGATGTGCGTCGTGCTGACCCTGGTCTACGTCTGGCAGGGCGTGCCGCAGAACCTGTCTGCCTATGTCGAGGCGACGACGCTGGAGGGCGGCAAGCAGACCATCGCCCAGGGGCCGGTCGCTTCGCAGCTTGCGATCAAGATGCTGGGTACCAACGGCGGCGGCTTCTTCAACGCCAACTCGGCGCATCCCTACGAGAACCCGACGCCGCTGTCGAACCTGGTTCAGATCATCACCATCTTCGCACTGGGCGCGGCGCTGACCAATGTGTTCGGCCGCCGCGTCGGCGACGAGCGCCAGGGCTGGGCGGTGTTCGCCGCCATGGGCGTGCTGTTCCTGGCCGGCGTCGTCATTGCCTACTGGGCGGAGGCCGGCGGCAACCCGCTGCTGACGGCGCTGGGCGTCGATCCGTCCGGCGGCAACATGGAGGGCAAGGAGGTCCGCTTCGGTCCGGCGCTGTCGGCGCTGTTCGCGGTGATCACTACGGCCGCCTCCTGCGGCGCGGTCAATGCCATGCACGACAGTTTCATGCCGCTGGGCGGCGCCGTGCCGCTGGTCAACATCCTGCTCGGTGAAGTCGTCGTCGGCGGCGTCGGCGCCGGCCTCTACGGCATGCTGCTGTTCGCCGTCGTCTCGGTGTTCGTCGCCGGCCTGATGGTCGGCCGCACGCCGGAATATGTCGGCAAGAAGATCGAGGCGCGCGAGGTCAAGATGACCATGCTCGCCATCCTGTGCATCCCGCTGGTCATCCTCGGCTTCACCGCGCTGGCGACCGTCGTGCCCGCCGGTCTGGCCGGCCCGGCCAATGCCGGTCCGCACGGTTTCTCGGAGATCCTCTACGCCTTCACCTCCGGCGCCGGCAACAACGGCAGCGCGTTCGCTGGCCTGACCGGCAACACGCTGTTCTACAACTCGACCTTGGGGATCACGATGGCGGTCGGTCGCTTCGCCATGATCGTGCCGATGCTGGCCGTTGCTGGTTCGCTGGCGGCCAAGCGCAAGACCGCCGTCTCGCTGGGCACGTTCCCGACCCATGGCGGCCTGTTCATTGGCCTGCTGGTCGGTGTCGTGCTGATCGTCGGCGGTCTTACCTACTTTCCGGCGCTGGCGCTCGGCCCGATCGCCGAGCATCTCGCGATGCTCGCCGGCACCGCGTTTTGATCTCCGGAGACCGACCATGTCGAGTCGCTCGCGCGCAGCCACGCTGTTTGACCCCGCGCTTCTGAAGCCCGCCATCCTGGACAGTGTCCGAAAGCTCGATCCCCGGGTGCAGATCCGCAACCCGGTGATGTTCACCGTCGAGCTGGTGGCACTGGTGGCCACCATCCTGCTGGCTCGCGACATTGCCCGGGGTGTCGGCGGCATCGGCTTCACGCTGCAGATTGTGGCCTGGCTGTGGATCACCCTGCTGTTCGCCAATTTCGCCGAGGCGGTGGCCGAGGGTCGCGGCAAGGCGCAGGCTGATGCGTTGCGACGCACGCGCACCGAAACCATCGCCAAGCGCCTGCTGGGCGTCGGCGACATGTACGAACCGGTGCGCGCGCCCGAACTGCAGGTCGGCGAGACCGTGCTGGTCGAGGCGGGCGACACCATTCCCGGCGATGGCGAGATCATCGAGGGCGTCGCGACGGTCGACGAGTCGGCGATCACCGGTGAGTCGGCGCCGGTGATCCGCGAGGCCGGCGGCGACCGCTCGGCGGTGACCGGCGGCACGCGCGTGCTGTCGGACCGCATCAAGGTGCGCATCACGGCGGCGTCCGGATCGAGCTTCCTCGATCGCATGATCGCGCTCGTCGAGGGCGCGGTGCGCCAGAAGACGCCCAACGAGATCGCGCTCAACATCCTGCTCGCGGGCCTCACCATCATCTTCGTCTTCGCCGTGGCCAGCATTCCCGGCTTCGTCGCCTACGCCGGCGGCACGGTCCCGGCCGTGGTGCTGATCGCCCTGTTCGTCACGCTGATCCCCACGACCATCGGCGCCCTGCTGTCGGCAATCGGCATTGCCGGCATGGACCGGCTGGTGCGGTTCAACGTGCTCGCCACATCGGGCCGCGCCGTCGAGGCGGCCGGCGATGTCGATACGCTGCTGCTCGACAAGACCGGCACCATCACGCTCGGCAACCGGCAGGCCACCGAGTTCCTGCCGGTGGCGGGCGTCTCCCAGCTGGAGCTCGCCGAGGCTGCCCGGCTGGCGAGCCTCGCCGACGACACGCCGGAGGGCCGCTCGGTGGTCGTGCTGGCCAAGGAAAGGCACGGCCTGCGCGGCATGGAGATGGGCGAGCTGAAGGCCCGCTTCGTGCCGTTCTCGGCCCAGACCCGCATGTCGGGTGTCGACCACGAGGGCGCTGTGATCCGCAAGGGTGCGGTCGACGCGATCATCGGCCACATCGGGAGCCTGGGCATCGGCAAGATGATCCCGCCGGATGTCGAGCGCATCGCCAACGACATCGGCCGCCAGGGCGGCACGCCGCTGGCCGTCGCCAAGAACGGCCAGATCCTGGGCGTCGTGCACCTCAAGGACATCGTCAAGGGCGGCATCCGCGAGCGCTTCGCCGAGCTGCGCCAAATGGGCATCCGCACGGTGATGATCACCGGCGACAACGCGGTCACCGCCGCCGCCATCGCCGCCGAGGCCGGCGTCGACGATTTCCTCGCCCAGGCGACGCCCGAGGCCAAGCTCAAGCTGATCCGCGAGGAGCAGGCCAAGGGCAAGCTGGTGGCGATGTGCGGCGACGGCACCAACGACGCGCCGGCCCTGGCGCAGGCCGATGTAGGCGTCGCCATGCACACCGGCACGGCGGCGGCGCGCGAGGCCGGCAACATGGTCGATCTCGACAGCGATCCCACCAAGCTCATCGAGATCGTGGCCATCGGCAAGCAGCTGCTGATGACGCGCGGCGCGCTGACCACGTTCTCGATCGCCAACGACGTCGCCAAGTACTTCGCCATCATCCCGGCGATGTTCTTGGCCTTCTACCCGCAGCTCAACACGCTGAACGTGATGTCGCTGGCGACTCCGCAGAGCGCCATCCTGTCGGCCATCATCTTCAACGCGCTGATCATCATCGCGTTGGTACCGCTGGCGCTGCGCGGTGTGCAGTACGCGCCCGGCGGCGCCGCCGTGCTGCTGCGCCGCAACCTGCTGATCTACGGCCTGGGTGGCCTCGTCGTGCCGTTCATCGGCATCAAGGCCATCGACGTCGTCGTCGCGGCGATCGGCCTGGCCTGAGGAGAAGGACATGCTTCGCCATCTTCGTCCCGCGATCGTGCTGTTGCTGCTGATGACCGCGTTGACCGGGCTGATCTACCCGCTCGCCATGACTGGCATCGCCGGTATGGTTCTCCCCCGGCAGGCCGGCGGCTCGCTGATCGAGCGCGACGGCAAGGTCGTGGGCTCGTCGCTGATCGGCCAGAACTTCACCGGCGACAGGTATTTCCATGGCCGTCCGTCGGCGACCACCGACACCGACCCCAACGACCCAAGCAAAACCGTGCCGGCGCCGTACAACGCGACCAATTCGATGGGCTCCAACATCGGGCCCACGGCCAGGTCCCTGGTCGAGCGCGTCAAGGCGGACGTCGAGAAACTGGGCGGCGGCAAGGACAAGCCGCTGCCCGCCGACATGGTGACGACGTCGGGCAGCGGGTTGGATCCGCATATCAGCCCGGCGGCGGCCGCCTTCCAGGTTTCCCGGGTCGCCAAGGCGCGCGGCTTGCCCGAGGACCGCGTGCGCGCCCTGGTCGCCGCCGCGACCGAGGGCCGGACCCTGGGGATTCTCGGCGAACCCCGCGTCAATGTCCTGAAGCTCAATCTTGCGCTCGACGCCGCGGCCGCTCGGTGACACCTTGAGGCCGCCGCTGACCCGCGGCGTGGCATGATGCCTGCCATGGTTGTCCCGCCGACCGACGAGATCCTCTCCCGCCCATCGCCCGACGCCCTGCTTGCCGCCGCCAACCGCGAGCTGCGCGGCAAGCTCAAGATCTTCCTGGGCGCGGCGCCCGGTGTCGGCAAGACTTACGAAATGCTGTCGGCCGCGCGGCAGCGCAAGGCCGAAGGCATCGACGTCGTGGTCGGCGTCGCCGAGACGCACGGCCGTGCCGAAACGGCCGCGTTGATCGAGGGGCTCGAGGTCGTGCCGCGGCGGCGCATCGAGTACAAGGGCCGCACGCTCGACGAGATGGACATCGATGCCGTCCTGGCGCGACGCCCGGCGTTGGTGCTGATCGATGAGCTGGCGCACACCAATGCGCCCGGCAGCCGCCATCCCAAGCGCTATCTCGACGTTCTGGAACTGCTGGGCGTCGGCATCGATGTCTACACGACACTCAACGTCCAGCATATCGAGAGCCTCAACGACATCGTGGCACGCATCACGCGCATCCGCGTGCGCGAAACGGTACCCGATTCGATCATCGACGCCGCCGACAGCGTCGAGGTCATCGATCTGACGCCCGAGGACCTGATCAAGCGGCTGGGCGAAGGCAAGGTCTATGTGCGCGATGCGGCCGAACGGGCGCTGCGGCACTATTTCTCGCCGGGAAACCTGACCGCCCTGCGCGAGTTGGCGCTGCGGCGCACCGCCGAACGTGTCGACGAGCAGATGCGCAGCTACATGCGCGAGCACGCCATCGCCGGTCCGTGGGCGGCGGGCGAGCGCGTGGTGGTGTGCGTCGATCCTTCGGCCGATGCGCCCAACGTCGTGCGCGCCGCCAAGCGCACGGCCGACAGCCTGCGCGCGCCGCTGCTGGCCCTCTACGTCGAAACCGACCGCCATGCGTCGCTCAGCGACGCCGAGCGGGACCGCCTGGCCGAAACGCTGCGGCTGGCCGAAAGACTGGGCGCCGAGACCGCGACGCTTCCCGGGCGGCGCATCGCCGAGGATGTGCTGGCGTTTGCACGCGACCGCAATGTCACGCGCATCGTCGTCGGCAAGTCGCGCCGTTCGGTCTGGTTCGAATGGCTGCACGGCTCGGTCGTCGACGATCTCGTTCGCATGGCCGGCGGCATCGCCGTCGAGGTCGTCGCATCGACGGCGACCGCGAGCGGGTCCGCCTGGGCGGGATGGCGCGCCGAGCCGGCGCCGGCGCGCGCCTATATCGAGGCGACCCTGGCCGTCGTCGCAGCCGGCGTGGTCGGCGTCGCCATCGACCGGCTGGTGAACATCGGCAACATCTCGCTGGTGTTCGTCGTGCCGGTGCTGCTCATCGCCGCCCGCCACGGCATCTGGCCATCGGTATGGGCGGCGGTGATCAGCGCGACGGCCTACAACTTCTTCTTCATCCCGCCGCTGTACACGTTCACGGTCGCCGACCCGGCCAATGTCGTCGCGCTGTTCTTCTTCCTGCTGGTCGCCATCTTCACCAGCGCCCTGGCGACGCGCTCGCGCGCTCGCTCGTTGGCCGCCCGTCGCGAGGCGCAGGTCACGGCGGAGCTCTACAGCTTCAGCCGCAAGATCGTCGGTCTGGCTGAGCTCGACGATCTGCTGTGGACGATCGTCAGCCAGATCGCGCGCATGGTGCGGGTGGAGGTCGTCGTCATGATGCCGTCGCCCGACGCCGGGGGGCGCATTGCGCTGGACATCAAGGCCGCCTTTCCCCCCGAGGACCAGCTCGAGGAAGCCGACCTGGCAGCCGCGCTGTGGTGCTGGGACCACGACCAGGCGACGGGCAAGGGCAGCGACTCGTTGCCCGGCGCACGCCGGCTGTTCGTGCCGCTCAGGACGGCGAGGGGCAAGATCGCGGTGCTGGGCGTGACCAACCGCGACGACGTGCAGGCGTTGACGCCCGACCAGAGGCGATTGCTCGATGCACTGGGCGACCAGGCCGCCATCGCCATCGAGCGCGTGCTGCTGGCGCGGGATATCGACGCGGCGCGGCTGGGCGCCGAGCGCGAGCGCCTGCGGTCGGCCATGCTGACCTCGGTGTCGCACGACCTGCGCACGCCGCTGGCCTCGATCCTGGGCGCCATTTCCAGCCTGCGCAGCTACGGCGATCGTTACGATGCGCAGGCCCGCGAGGACCTGCTGGCGACGGCCCAGGGCGAGGCCGAACGTCTCAACCGCTTTGTCGGCAATCTGCTGGACATGACGCGGCTGGATGCCGGGGCCATCACGGCCAGGTGCGAGCCGGTCGATGTCTCGGATCTGGTCGGCACGGCCCTGCGCCGCGCCCGGCCCTTGCTGCGCGAGCACCGCGTCGTGACGACGGTCAGCCCTGACCTGCCGCCGCTGCAGCTCGATTTCGTGCTGGGCGAGCAGGTGCTGTTCAATCTGCTCGACAACGCCGCCAAATACACGCCGCCCGGCACGACCATCGAGGTTTCGGCGCGGGCCGAGGGCACCCGCGTCTACCTGTCGGTGCGCGACGAGGGGCCGGGCATCGCGGCCGATGACCTGCCGCACGTCTTCGAGAAGTTCTTCCGCGCGGTCGAGGGCGACCGCCGCCGGGCCGGCACGGGTCTGGGTCTTGCCATTGCCAAGGGTTTCGTCGAGGTACAGGGTGGTCGGATTACCGCCCGCAACCGCAGCGACCGGTCCGGCGCAGAGTTCGTGGTAGAGTTTCCCGCCGGCGAGCGAACGCCCGCACCCGCCGCATGACCAGCGATCTGGCCGCCATCCTGATTGTCGACGACGAGCCGCCGATCCGTCGGCTGCTGCGCACCACGCTGGCAGCGCATGAGTACCGCGTGATCGAGGCGGCCACCGCGAAGGAGGCGCTGGCGATGCTGCGCCACCATCATGTCGACCTCATGCTGCTCGACCTCGGTCTGCCGGACACCGACGGGCTTGACCTGATCGGCCAGGTGCGGCGCGACAATCCGGTGCCGATCGTCGTGCTGTCCAGCCGCGGCGAGGAACCGGCCAAGGTGGCGGCGCTAGACGCCGGCGCCGACGACTACGTCACCAAGCCGTTCGGCGCCGAGGAGCTGATGGCGCGGATCCGCACCGCGCTGCGCCACCGGCTGCAGCAGCAGGGTACGCAGCCGGCGTTCGAGAGCGCCGACCTGCGCGTCGATCTCGTGCACCACCGCGTCGAGGTGGCGGATCGCGAGGTCAAGCTGTCACCCAAGGAATACGACATCCTCGAGCAGCTTGTGATCCATGCCGGCAAGGTGCTGACCCACCGCCATCTGCTGCGCGAGGCGTGGCGCGACGAAACGGTCGACCCGCAGTATCTGCGCGTCTATGTCCGTCAGCTGCGCCAGAAGATCGAGGCCGATCCGGCCAATCCACGGCATTTGATCACCGAGGCCGGCGTGGGCTATCGGCTGGTGTGAAATGCAGGGCCGGGATGTGCTGGCGGGGCGGCCGGATGAAGGGCGGGGTATCCTGTGGCGGGTTGTGGTTGGTGATCGGTGATGGCGGCTCCCCCTCGGCTGATTGCGTTGGATGGTCCTTCCGCCGCCGGCAAGGGCACGTTGGCCCGTCGCCTGGCGGCGCACTACGGTCTGGCGCATCTCGACACGGGCGCGCTGTACCGGGCCGTCGGCCGGCGTGTGCTACGCGAGGGTCGTGACCCGGCTGACGCAGCATATGCCGCCCAGGTCGCGTCCGACCTACAACCTGTGGACTTGGAAGACCCCGAGCTACGCAGCGAAGCGACCAGCCAGGCGGCCTCGATGGTGGCGGCGATCCCGGCGGTGCGGGCGAACCTGCTGGCCTGGCAGCGGCGCTTCGCGGCGCAGCCGCCCGGCGGCAAGCCCGGCGCGGTGCTCGATGGCCGCGACATCGGCACGGTGATCTGCCCCGACGCCGAAGTGAAGCTGTTCGTGACCGCCAGCCTGCAGGCCCGCGCCGAACGGCGTTTCCGGGAGTTGCAAGCGGCGGGAGCCGACCCTATAAGACGCGCCGTTCTGGATGAGATGGCCGCGCGCGACCGGCGCGACAGCGAACGCGCCGCCGCGCCGCTGGTTCCGGCCCCCGGCGCCTTCGTACTCGATACGAGCGAGCTGGACGCCGATGCGGTGTTCGACCGCGTCGTTGCCTACATCAACTCCAGAATCTCGCCGCGCCGGGCCTGAAGCCGTCGGCGGCGCGGACGAACCGGGTACCGACGGCTGGACCGCGGGACGATATGCCGCGCGGTCGGGGTGTCACCAGGCACTGGATCCGCCGGATGAACCGGTTGGCCGACGGGCTGCGACCCACGCCCGGGATCGTCGTTGAGGAGAAGAGATCGAATGGCAAGACGTTCCGCTCTGAGGGAGGCCGATCCCTCGACCGCCGATTTCGCCGCCATGCTCGACGAATCGCTGGGCAAGTCGCAGGGCTTCGAAGGCGCCGTGATGCGCGGCACCGTGGTCAACATCGCCGGCGATTTCGCCATCGTCGATGTCGGCCTGAAATCGGAAGGGCGCGTACCGCTCAAGGAATTCGCCTCCGGCGGCCAGGCTTCCGAGCTGCGCATCGGCGACAGCGTCGAGGTCTTCGTCGACCGCATGGAGAACCGCGAGGGCGAGGCCATGCTGTCGCGCGAGAAGGCGCGGCGCGAGGAGTCCTGGACGCTTCTCGAGAAGGCCTTCCAGGACAACCAGCGGGTCACCGGCACCATCTTCGGCCGCGTCAAGGGCGGCTTCACCGTCGACCTCAACGGCGCCGTGGCCTTCCTGCCCGGCAGCCAGGTCGACGTCCGCCCGGTGCGCGACGTCACGCCGCTGATGGGCACGCCGCAGCCGTTCCAGATCCTCAAGATGGACCGCCGCCGCGGCAACATCGTGGTGTCGCGCCGCGCCGTCCTCGAGGAGAGCCGCGCCGAGGACCGCAG
>JAHCJT010000062.1 GCA_026126245.1 Alphaproteobacteria bacterium | reverse complement strand
CGACGACTGGCGGCGCGTGCTCGATACCGACCTGACGGCGCCGTTCCGGCTGGCGCGCGAGGCCGGCCGCCACATGGTGGCGCGGCGCTACGGGCGCATCGTCAACATCGCCTCGGTGCTGGGCGTGCTGGGCCGGGCCACGGTCGGCAGTTACGTCGCCGCCAAGCACGGGCTGATCGGATTGACCAAGGCCCTGGCGGCCGAGCTCGGCCCCGATGTGACGGTGAACTGCCTCTCGCCGGGCTATATCCGCACCGAGTTCAATGTGCCGCTGCAGCAGAATGCGGCGTTCAGCGCCATGCTCGAGGCGCGCACCGCGGCGCGCCGCTGGGGCACGCCGGCCGACCTGCGTGGCGCGCTGCTGCTGCTGGCCTCCGACGCCGGCGCCTACATCACCGGCCAGTCGCTGGTCGTCGATGGCGGTCTGACCAGCATCCTGGCCTGACGTTGCCGGGCCGATGGGCCCGGCCGGCGGACAGCTTCAACCAAAATTTTAGCAGCACGCCGCAATTACATGTTGCGGCGAGATAAACTATTGAAAATACAGCGTTTTTCGGCGTCGGCGCGGCGAATTCGGCTTGAATCGGCGGGCAAGTCTGTTAAAAATGAACCGTTAATTTTTCATGAATTTAACGTGAAAGCTCAGCCATGGGACGCAAATTATTGATTCTGGCGGTGTTTGCGGGCCTCACCACGATCGCCATCGCGTGCAGCACCGAATTGCGGCAGGCCGTCGACAACCAGTTCTACAAGCTGGCGCTGCTGACCAAGACGCGCCTGTAGGCCGCTGATCGGGACACGAGCGGGCTGCCTAGGGTTCGATCCCCAGCGCCCGTCGGGTGGCGTTGAGCGCTTCCTGGTGCGGGCTCCACAACCGGCCGCCGACCAGGCCGCCATCGACCACCAAGTCGTGGCCGTTGACGAAGCTCGACAGGTCCGACGCCAGCCACAGGGCGGCGTTGGCGATGTCGTCGGTCTGGCCGGCGCGCGGGATCGGCTGGTTCTTGGCGAAATTGGCCTTCAGCTGTTCGGCGGTCTGCTCCGCCTTGTCGGTCGACAGGCCCAGCGCCTTGCCGAAGATGCCGGTGACGATGCCGCCCGGCGAGATGGCGTTGACCCGCACGAAATGCTCACCCAGCTGCATGGCGACGCAATGCGTCAGGTGCACCACCGCCGCCTTGGCGGCGCTGTAGATCATCGAGCTGCTCATGCCGGTGCGCGACGCCGCCACCGAACCGTTGTTGATGATGCTGCCGCTCTTCTGGCGCATCATGACCGGCGCGACGTGCTTCATGCCCAGCATGACCGAGCGCACCAGTGAGGCCATCGCCGCGTCGAAGCCGGCGACCGGGATGGTCTCGATGCCGCCGACCGGCGCCGGGCCGCCGGCGTTGTTGAACAGGCAGTCGATGCGGCCCCACTTCGCGAGGCAGGCGTCGATCATCGCCTTGACGTCGGCCTCCTCGGTCATGTCGGCGCGCAGGAACAGGCAGTTGTCGTCGCCCAGCCGGGCCTGCAGCGTCGCGCCCAGCTCGGCGCGGCGGCCGGTGACCAGCACCCGCGCGCCCTGGGCCACGAAGATCTCGGCGGTGCGCCGGCCGATGCCGCTGGTCGCGCCGGTGACGATGGCGATCTTGCCGTCGAGCAGGCCCATGAATGCCTCCCCCTTGATGCTGGTGTTGAACTCTGTTGTGGACGGCCGCACGCGCAGACGCCCTCCCCGCCGCGCGGGGATGGGGCCTGAGTTCGCCGTCGGCCGGGCTTACGCCGCCTGCTTGCGCTCGATCAGCTCGATCTTGTAGCCGTCGGGGTCCTCGACGAAGGCGATCACGGTGGTGCCGCCCTTTACCGGCCCGGCGTCGCGCGTCACCTTGCCGCCGGCGGCCTTGATGCGGGCACAGGCCGCCGCCGCATCCGGCACTTCCAGGGCGATGTGACCGTAGCCGCCGCCGAGATCGTATTTGTCGATGCCGTAGTTGTAGGTCAGCTCGATGACGGCCTGCTCGCTCTCGGGCGCATAGCCGACGAAGGACAGCGAGTATTTCTGGTCCGGCCGGTCGGTGGTGCGCAGCAGCTTCATGCCCATGATCTTGGTGTAGAAGTCGACCGACCGCTGCATGTCGCCGACGCGCAGCATGGTGTGGAGCAGGCGCATGGTGTCCTCCGCCGGATAGGGTTCGCGCCCGGCACCGTAGGCTGCCCGTGGCCTGCGTCAAGCGGTGCGGCTGCCGCCCGCGTGGCAGGGCGCGACCGCGTTGGCTACACTGCCGGCGGGCAATCTTGCGGGGGCAAGTTTCATGACCGGAGAGAGGGGCCGATCCGGCCTGCGGCGCGGGTCGCGGGTTCTGGTGCTGCTGGGCGTGCTGGGCGCGGCCGCCGCGGCCGGCAACGCGGCGCAGGCACAGAATTGTCAGGGCTGGCCGCAGCAGGTCGCCGCGCGCGATCCGCGGCTGATGCAAGGGCTGGCCGGCATCTGGGGCGCCCAGGAGCCCAATGGCGTCGGCGGCGTCGCCCAGGTGCGCACCACGCTGTGGCCCGATGGCCGGCTGCTGTACGAGAAGCAGACCTGCATCAGCATGCCGGGCCTGAGCACGAGCTGCCCGCAATCGATCGGGCACGGCGAATGGGCGGCGCATTTCGCCGCCGACGGCACGGTGTTCTTCGCCACCAACCTGCAGGGCTCGTCGTACAACGGCCAGCCGACGGCGAGCTGCGGCGGCAACTACGTGCGCCTGATCGACTGGAACACCACGATGGATGCCAACGGCAACGTCGCGCGCCGCTTGCAATAGTCCGAGCCTGTCGGCGGCCGCGACGGACGATGGCCGTCCGTCGCGCTCAGCCGGCGGTCGCGTGGCGGGCTATTTCTTGGCGGGCGTTGCGGGCTTGGGGGCCGGCGCCGCCGCCTGGCGGGCGATGATCTGGTCCTTGATGTCGTTGTAGACCGCCTGCGGGACGATCTTCTTGTCGACCAGCTCGTTCTTGGCGCGGTAGGGCCGACCCTTGATGATGGCGTCGCTGCGCGCCTCGCCGATGCCCTTCAGGGTCATCAGCTGGTCCTTGGTCGCGCTGTTGATGTCGATCAGCTCGGCTGGCTTGGCGGGCGTCGTCGTGGTGGCGGGCGGCTTGGTCGCCTGCGCCAGCAGCGGTGCCGGCAATGCGGCAAGGGCACCGATCAGGATGGCGGCCAGCAGGCGGGAACGAAGGACCATGTTGCTTCCTCTCTCGTGGCGTCGGCCAGGGGCAGCCGATGCCGCAATCCACCATGAGTGGTAGGGGGGTGCAACGGGTCTGCAGCCAGGCATACCCACAACTTCTGTCAGCGATCCGTCAGATTGGCGGCAGCCTCGGCAGCGTGCGCGCGCCGCCGGCTATATCTTCTTCAACTGCGCCTCGAACTTGCAGTAGCCGTCCAGCGTGACGGTGGCGGTGGTGTCGTTGATGGTGCCCTTGACGTTCATCGTGCCGCCATCGACCTTGGCCTTGGTCAAGAATGCGCCGTTGGCCCCGGCGGTGGCCTGGAAGTTGCGCTGCGGACGGCCCTCCTGCTGGAACAGGCCCTTGATGTCGCTGCCGCTGACGGTGACGTCGATCTTCATCTTGTAGCTGCGGCAGTTGCTGCTGCCGCCGACGCCACCGCTCTTGCCGTAGCCGGTCCAGCTGTAGCTGGCGCTCTGGGCCAGCGCCGACGCCGACAGCAGCATCACGGCGGTCAGTGACAGAAATCCGTTGGCACGCATGCGCTCCTCCCGCGTTTGACCAGTCGATCATGGGCGCGCCCGCGGCGGCGCGCCAATCACACATGATTTCAGGTGCTACGGCGGCACCGGCATTTGCTGCTAGGCTGCCGCGGCGGGCCGAGCTGTCGTCGGACCGCGTCGTCTGGAGGGAGATGTCGCGTGCTCTTGGAAACCCTTCTTCCCCTCGGCAAGGTCGATCCCGGCCTGCGCGCGCCGGAGACGCCGCTGGACCTGCACAGCATCGGCGCCGACGCCAGGCTGCTGGAGGATCTCGGCTACGACGGCCTGGTGGTCGAGGAGACCAAGGACGATCCGTTCGTGCTGATGGCGCTCGCCGCCCAGACGACGCAGCGCCTGAAGCTCGGCACGTCGGTGGCCATCGCCTTTCCGCGCAGCCCGACGGTGACGGCGCTCAGCGCCTGGACGATCCAGAAGCTGTCGCGCGGCCGCTTCACGCTGGGCCTGGGCACGCAGGTCAAGGCGCATATCGAGCGGCGCTACGGCATGGCGTGGTCGCCGGCCGGGCCGTGGATGCGCGAATACGTCGCCGCCGTGCGCGCGGTGTGGGACTGCTGGCAGAACGGCACCAAGCTCGACGTCAAGGGCACGCGCTACACCATCAACCTGATGGTGCCGCTGTTCGACCCCGGGCCGATCGAGCATCCGCGCATCCCGATCCAGCTCGCCGCCGTCAACGCCGTGATGTGCCAGGTCGCCGGCGAGGTGGCCGACGGCATCCGCCCGCACCCGGTGTGCACGCCGTCCTACATCCGCGACGTGATGCTGCCGGCGGTGCGCGCCGGCGCCGCCAGGACGGGCCGGCCGCTGGACGCCTTCCAGGTCGGCATGAAGCCGCTGGTCGCCGCCGCTGCCACCGAGGCCGAGCTGGTGCCCAAGATCCGCGACACAAGGGCGCGCATCGCCTTCTACGCCTCCACGCCGCAATACCGGGCCGCCTTCACCCATCTCGGCCTCGATGATCTGGCCGACAAGCTGAAGCTGCTGTCGCGCGCCCAGCGTTGGGAGGAGATGCCGCAGCACATCAGCGACGACGTGCTGCACCAGTTCGTCACCGTCGCCACCTACGACGACATCGCGCGCAAGCTCACCGAGCGCTTCGGCGACGTGGTGACGCACTGCGAGTTCTCGATCGCGGTCAAGAACGACGCCGACCGCGAGCGGCTGCGCGGCCTGGCGAAGGACATCCAGAGCCAGAGCCTGGACCGCGTGCGGCGCACGATCCTGGGCAAGGCGGCCTGAGCCGTCGCCGGCCGCGGGCAAGGTGGCTCGTCGCGGCGGACCGCCGGCGGTCCCTGCGGCGGTCCGGCCGACACCGTCGCTGCACCGCGCGGCCTGATGATCGCCGCGCCTAGCCGCCGGCCTCGTCCATCGCTTGCGCTGCCGTCCTTGTCACCGTCGCCGCCAGCTTCGCGGCGACCGGCAGGAAAGTGCGGAAGTCGAGATGGCTGGTGGCGCCCGCCAGGTCGCTGAGGCAGCGCACGTTGACGAACGGCACGTCGCCCAGCCGGCGGCAGACCTGGGCGATGGCGCCGCCCTCCATGTCGACGGCGGCGGCATGGAAGGTCATGTGCAGGCGGATGCGGGTGGCGTCGCAGTGGAGGAAGGTGTCGCCCGACAGCACGGTGCCCAGCGCCACCACCGGCGAGCGCGCCACGTCGCCGGTCACGGCCGCCGACAGCGGCGGCAGGTTGATGTCGCGCACCGCCGCGGCCAGCCGCGCCTCTAGCGGCGCCGGCAGGTCGTAGCCCGGCGTGCGGTCCAGGCCCGACAGCGACGAGATGCCCGGTTGGTAGGTGCGGATCTCGCCGGCCGAGAGCACGCCATAGTCATGCTGCAGGTTGCGGCGTGCGATCACCACGTCGCCGACGCCGTAGGCCGGGTCGAGCCCGCCGGCCACGCCGCAGAACAACAGCGCGCGGCAGTCAAAGCGGGTCCGCAGCAAAGTGGCGGCGATGGCGGCGTTGACCTTGCCGGCGCCGCATTCGACGAACACCGCCGCGCGGCCGGCGATCAGGCCGCGCGTGAACTGCAGCTCGCCGATCTGCTCCGTCTCGCCGGCCGCCTCGTCGAGATGCGCCAGTTCTTCGGGGATCGCCGACAGGACGCCCAGCGGGCGGGTGCGGGAGGTCATGGCGTCGCGGCGGCCGGCGGGTGGCGGGAGGGACGGCGCAGGCTATCCCGGCGGTGCAGCGTCGCCCAAGCGAAACACGCCGCCGCCGGCGCAGGCCCTAGGCAAAAAAATCTTTCTGTGGCGTGCTGCCGGCGGCGCTTTCGGAGGACCTGGCGATGCGGCTGTCGATGCGGCGGATCGTGCTGTTCACCAAGAACATGCCCGGCATGATCGCTTTCTATCGCGACGTTCTGGGGCTGGCGCTGATCAAGGACGAGCCGGGCTGGAAGGAACTGGATGGCAATGGCTGCATCATCGCCCTGCACAACGGAACGTCGCGGGTCGGCGCCCGGCCGCCCAAGATCGGCTTCTGGGCCGAGGACGTGGCCGGTGCGCGCGACGTGCTGCTCCAGCGTGGCGCAAGGCTGGGGAAGCTGCTATCGGGCGCAGGCCTGATCCGCTGCGAGGGCAAGGACCCGGACGGCAATCCGTTTTCCATTTCCAACCGACCGTGACAGCAAGCCTTCGACCGAACCGGAAAGACCATCGCGTGCCGCCACCCACGTCTGCCGTCCTGCCGCCGCCCGCCAGCCTGCTGCCGCCTCTCACCGAGTTGGCGCGCGCGGCGGGCAAGGTAATCCTGGAGATCTACGCCAAGGCCGACTTCGGCGAACGGGCCAAGGCCGATGCTTCGCCGGTGACCGACGCCGACCACGCGGCCGAGGCCATCATCCTGGAGCGGCTGCATGCCCTGACGCCGGGCGTGCCGGTCGTGGCCGAAGAGGAGATGGCGGCCGGCCGCGTGCCCGCCATCGACGGCCGGCCGTTCTGGCTGGTCGATCCGCTCGACGGCACCAAGGAGTTCCTGCAGCGCAACGGCGAGTTCACCGTGAACATCGCCCTGGTCGAGCGCGGCGAGCTGGTCCTGGGCGTGGTGCTGGCGCCGGTGACCGACCGGCTGTGGCGCGGCGTCGTGGCGGGCGCCGGCCGCGACGGGTTCGCCGAGGAGGTGACGCCCGACGGCGCGGCGCGGCGCATCCATGTGCGGCCGGTGCCGGCTGCCGGCGTCACGGTCTACACCAGCCGCACGCACGGCAGGTACAGCGACCTCGACATCTGGCTACGGCGCCAGCGCATCAAGGTGGCCGAGCGCAAGGTTGCCGGATCGTCGCTGAAATTCTGCCTGATCGCCGCCGGCGAGGCCGACCTCTATCCGCGCTTCGGGCCGACCAACGAATGGGATACCGCCGCCGGCCAGGCCGTGCTCGAGGCCGCCGGCGGCAGCGTGCGCCGCGAGGACGGCGGGCGGCTGACCTACGGCAAACCCGGCTTCCACAATCCCTGGTTCATCGCCCGCGGCGGGGCATGAGGTCGGACGATCACTCTTGCCTTCCCCGCGTGCGGGGAAGGTGGCCGAAGGCCGGACGGGGAGCCGACGTGGTCCTTGGTGTCGAGAGCCTGATGGCTCCCCTCCACCCCCTTGGGGCACCTCCCCACGTTGAAGCGTGGGGAGGATATCGACCATGACTGCGGAAATTCTTGCCCCCACCCCTGACAGCATTGCGCGCGCCGCGGCGCTGATCCGCGACGGCGCGCTGGTGGCGTTTCCCACCGAGACGGTCTATGGCCTGGGCGGCGATGCGACCAACGACCGTGCCGTGGCGCGCATCTTCGAGGCCAAGGGCCGGCCGCAGTTCAATCCGCTGATCGCGCACGTGACCGATGCCGCGGCGGCGCAGGCGCACGTCGTGTGGAGCGAGACCGCCGAGCGTCTGGCGGCGCACTTCTGGCCGGGGCCGCTGTCGCTGGTGCTGCCGCGCCGCGCCGGTTGCGCCGTGTCACTGCTGTGCAGCGCCGGGCTCGACACCTTGGCGGTGCGCGCCCCGGCGCATCCCGTCGCCCAGGCGCTGCTGCGCGCCGCCGACCGCCCCGTCGCGGCGCCCAGCGCCAACCGTTCCGGCACGGTCAGCCCGACGCGTGCCGAGCACGTCGCGCCGGCGCTCGGTGACGGCGTGGCGCTGGTGCTTGACGGCGGACCGTGCCCGGTCGGCGTCGAATCGACGGTGGTCGACCTGACGATGCCGAAGCCGACGCTGCTGCGGCCCGGTGGTGCAACGCGCGAAGCGATCGAGGCGCTGATCGGCAAGCTGGTGTTGGGCCCTGCGATCGGTACGCCCGGCGCGCTGCATGCGCCGGGCCAGCTCGAGAGCCACTACGCGCCGTCGCTGCCGGTGCGGCTGGCGGCAACCTCGGTGAGCGCTGACGAAGGCCTGCTGGCGTTCGGCGCCGATGCGCCCAGGGGCGCGGCGCTGACGCTGAACCTCAGCCCGGCGGGCGATCTCGCCGAAGCGGCCGCCAACCTGTTCGCCATGCTGCGGGTGCTCGACCAGCCGGGCATCGCCAGCATCGCGGTGATGCCGATCCCGGACCGCGGCCTGGGTCTGGCGATCAACGACCGCCTGCGCCGCGCGGCGGCGCCGCGGCCATAGTCCTTTCCGCGCCGTTGGCTGGCGCTCCGGAGGGGCGGCGGGGAACCGACATCGTGGTTCTCATGGATGCACCACGAGCGCGCCCCATCCGGTCTTCGATCGCCATCTCCACGCAAGCGAGGGGAAAGCAGAACTCACAGCCACGGCTGCTGCGCCCACGCGATCGCCAGCTCCAGCCGGTCGTTGCCCCAGAACAGCTCGTCGCCGACCCGCAGGCTGGGAGCGCCGAAGATGCCGTACGCCATCGCCTCGTCGACATCGGCCATCAGGCCGCGCTTGTTGTCGTCGGCCAGCGCCGCCGCCAGCAACGCCTCGGCATCGAATCCCCGCGCCGCCAAAACGTCGGCGATGACCGTGGCATCGGAGATTTCGCGATCCTCGACGAAATTGGCGCGGAAGAGGGCGCGCGACAGCGTCGGGCGCTGCTCGGGCGCAACGGCGCGCGCCAGCCGGGCGCCCAGCAGGCCGTTGCGCGGGTAACTCGTCGGCCAGCGCAGCGGCAGGTCGTAGCGGGCGCACAGCCGCTCGACGTCGCGGCGCCGGTAGGTGCGTTGTGCCGGCGTCGGATTCTGCAACGGCGAGGGATTGTCGGGCCGCCGGCGCAAGATCGGGCCGATCAGGAAGGGCCGCCACTGCACCGCCACGCCGGCGGCACCGGCGAGGGCCTCGATTCGTTCCGCCGCCATCCAGGAATAGGGGCTGGCGAAGTCGTACCAGAACTCGATGGTCTGCATGAGCATCCCCCGGCCGCGATCCGGCCCGGCCGGCATGCTCGGGCAATCGGCAGCCCGGCGCCAGACGCATCGCGCGCATCTGCCGCGCCCGCTTCGCGGCCGGCCGAACTGCGGCTAGACTTGCCCCCAGCTGGAGGAAACTGATGCCCGATTCGTTGATTAGCGCGCCCTCGTCGGAATTCCTGGACAAGCTCACGGCCATTGTCGGCGAGAAGGGTATCGTGAGCGACCCGCAGGCGCGCGCCTTCCACGAGACCGACTGGCGTGGCTTCGTGCTGGGTCGGGCGGCCGCCGTTGTGAAGCCGGGCTCGGTCGAGGAAGTGTCGGCCGTGGTGGCGCTGTGCGACCAGCACGGCGTGAAGATCGTGCCGCAAGGCGGCCTGACCGGCCTGATGGGCGCCGGTGTGCCGGTGCGCGACGGCGATGAGATCGTGCTGTCGCTGGCCCGCATGAACCGCATCATCGAGGTCAACCCCACCGCCTACACCATGACGGTCGAGGCCGGCGTCGTGCTGCAGACCATCCAGGAGACGGCGGCGACGCACGACCGCTATTTCCCGATCAGCCTCGGCGCGCAGGGCTCGTGCATGATCGGCGGCAACCTGTCGACCAACGCCGGCGGCGCCACGGTGCTGCACTACGGCAACACGCGCAGCATGGTGCTGGGGCTGGAGGTCGTGCTGCCCGACGGCCGCGTCTGGGACGGCTTGCGGTCGCTGAAGAAGGACAACACCGGCTATGACCTGAAGGACCTGTTCGTCGGCGCCGAGGGCACGCTGGGCGTGATCACCAAGGCGGTGCTGAAGATCTTTCCCAAGCCCAAGGATGTCGCGACGGCTTGGCTGGCGGTGCCCGATCCCAAAGCCGCGCTCGAGTTGCTGTCGGGCGCGCGTATCGCCGCCGACGACAACGTCACGTCGTGCGAGCTGATGCACCAGCTCGGCCTCGACGGCATCTACAAGCACATCCCCGGCACGCAGCCACCGCTGCAGGACCGCCACACCTGGCAGATCCTGATGGAGTGGTCCTCGACCCGGCCGATCCCGCCGGACGGCGCCAGCGGCATGCAGCCGCGCATGGAAGCCTATCTCGCCGACTGCATGGAGAAAGGACTCGTGCAGGATGCGGTGATCGCCCAGAACGAGGCCCAGGCCGGGGCGTTCTGGAAGATCCGCGAGGCCCATGCCGAGGCTGGCCGGCACGACGATCCGGCCTGCTCATTCGACATCTCGGTGGCGGTCGAGAAGATCCCGTCGTTCATCGAAGCCTGCAACGCCGCCTGCGAGAAGGCCGTCCCCGGCCTGCGGCCGCGGCCGATGGGCCACATGGGTGACGGCAACCTGCACTACACGTTCTCGGCGCCGGCCGGCATCAAGGACCGCGCCGGCTTCGCGCCGATGGTCAAGGTGCTGGACCGCATCGTGCACGACATGGTGAGCGAGGCCGACGGCTCGATCTCGGCCGAGCACGGCATCGGCTCGGTCAAGCTGCTGGAGCTCGAACACTACCGCTCGCAGACCGAGCTCGACGTCATGCGCGCCATCAAGAAGGCGCTCGATCCCAAGGGCATCATGAACCCCGGCAAGGTGATCCGCGTCGATCCCGATGAGCCGGTGCGCGACGGTTCGACGATCCGCTAGCCCTTTTCCCCCGACAAGCGTGAGGCGGCTGGCCGGCTGCTAGGGCCAGGCAGCTGTCATCTCCCCCTCCGGCCGTCCGGGCCACCTCCGCCCTGCGTGGGGAGGATGAAAGACAATCGGGACAAGAGCGCGCTCCCGGCGGGCGGCGGGTGCCGTTATGGTTCGCCCCGAGCCAGAGTTCCAGGATGCCCGACACCTACACGTCCATTCCCGGCGCCGTTCCCGATGCCGTGCTGACCGCGATCCACCGCGTGGTCGGCGACAAGGGCTTTGTCGTCGATGCGCGCGAGATGGAGCCGCACGTCGTGGAGTGGCGTGACAACTACCGCGGCCGCGCCGCCGCCGTGGTGCGGCCGGCCTCGACCGACGAAGTGGCAGCGGTGGTGCGCATTTGCGCCAAGGCCGGCGTGCCGATCGTGCCCCAGGGCGGCATGACCGGCCTGGTCGGCGGCGGCATCCCGCACGAGCACGGCGGCGAGATCGTGCTGTCGCTGCGCCGCATGAACCGCATCCTGGAGATCAATCCCACCGCCTACACCGTGACGGTCGAGGCCGGCGCCGTGCTCAAGGTGATCCAGGACGAGGCGGCGGCGCATGACCGGCTGTTTCCGCTCAGCCTCGCGGCCGAGGGCTCGTGCACCATCGGTGGCAACCTGTCGACCAACGCCGGCGGCGTGCAGGTGCTGCACTACGGCAACGCGCGTAGCCTGGTGCTGGGGCTGGAGGCGGTGCTGCCCGACGGCCGGGTGTGGAACGGGCTGCGGTCGCTGAAGAAGGACAACACCGGCTACGACCTGAAGCACCTGTTCATGGGCGCCGAGGGCACCCTGGGCATCATCACCAAGGCGGTGCTCAAGCTGTTTCCGCGGCCCAAGGACGTGGCGACCGCATGGCTGGCGGTGCGCGATCCGGCGGCGGCCGTCGAGCTGCTGTCGCGCGCCCATGCCGCCAGCGAGGACAACGTCACGTCGTGCGAGCTGATGGGACGGCTGGGCATCGAGCTGGTGCTGAAGCATATCCCGGGCAGCACAGACCCGCTGGTCGAGCCGCACGACTGGTACGTGCTGCTGGAATGGTCCTCGACGCGGCCGGCGCCGGCACATGGCGGCGGCATGCTGGCCAAGATGGAGGCGTTCCTCGGCGAGGCCATGGAGGAGGGCCTGGTGTTCGACGCCGTGCTGGCGCAGTCGGCGGCGCAGGCGCAGGCCTTCTGGAAGATCCGCGAATGCCACTCCGAGGCGCAGAAGATCGAAGGCCCGTCGATCAAGCACGACGTCTCGGTGCCGGTGCACCGCATCCCGGCCTTCGTCGATCAGGGCATCGCCGCCATGAAGCGGGTGATGCCCGACCTGCGGCCGGTGCCGTTCGGCCATGTCGGCGACGGTAACCTGCACTTCAATGCCCAGGCGCCGGACGGCATGGACAAGGCGACGTTCTTCGCGCACCTGCACGACATCAACCACGCGGTGCACGATCTGGTGCGCGAATTCGGCGGCTCGATCTCGGCCGAGCACGGCATCGGCCGCTTCAAGCTTGAGGAGCTGGAACGCTATCGCGGCCCGGTCGAACTCGACGCCATGCGCGCCATCAAGCGGGCGCTGGATCCGAAGAACATCATGAACCCCGGCAAGGTCGTGCGGGTGTAGGGGTCGGCTCCGAAACGCCGTCCTGCTCAGGCACGCATTGCACGGTACCCGGCGTCGTTGGCACCGGCTGCGGCGGGCGCTACGCTGGCGCCACGGCGCGCCTGGTGCGGCGGGGAGGGGTTCATGAGTTCAGCAGTGACGGCGGCAGCGCCCGCCCGCTTCCGCGACCGTCAGGTCGTGTTCGCCAACGGCATCGCCGGGCGCACCATCGAGTTGCACAGCGCCAACCCGCTCAACTACCACCAGATGGTCAGCCACCCGGCCGACATGCCGCCGGTGACGATCGACGGCAAGCTGTTCCTGCCCAAGCCGGCGCCGGCGAAAGCGCCGGTGGTGATCGTTGTGCCCGGCAGCCTGAGCATTGCACCGACGCATCTGCGGCACGCGGAAGCATTCACCGACATGGGCATCGCCGCCTTTGTGCTCGATCCGTTCGGTGGCCGCGGGGTTGTGTCGACGGTGGCCAACCAGACGCAGTTCTCCTTCGCGGCCAGCGTCTATGATGTAATCGTCGCGGCCAAGCGGCTGGCGGCGCTGCCGGAAATCGATCCGGCGCGTATTGCGGCCCAAGGCCACAGCCGCGGCGGCACGGCGGTGCTGGGCGCCGCCATGCGCCGCTTCAGCGCGCCGGTGCTGGGGGAAGGGCTGGCGCTGCGCGCCGTGCTGGCCGCCTATCCCTGGTGCGGCCACCAGCTGCTCGATCCCGACATCGGCACGACCGAGGTGCGGGTGCTGATCGGCGATCGCGACGGCTGGGTGTCGGCGCAGCAGGCGCAGGGCCACGTGCAGGCCATGCGCTTGCGCGGCGGCACGGCGTCGATCCGCATCTTCGCGGGTGCCGAGCACAGCTTTGATCGCGAGGAACCGCTGCAGAAGATCGCCGAAGCCTCGGTCTCGCCGGCGGCGCCGACCGCCTACATCGCCGACGACGGGGCGTTCATCCATCCCGTCACCGGCGTGGCCGACCCGAAGCTGGTCGACCGCGACATCGCGGTCTATGGCCTGAAGGCGGGCTATGGCGTGCGCGGCGCGACGATCGGCAGCCAGGGCGACCAGCCGGCGCAGTTCCGCGACGACATGAAGGCGTTCTTCAAGCGCACGTTGCTGGGGTGAACCTCTCTCCAGCGGTGAGAGGTCGACGAGCGCGAAGCGCTCGGCGGAGGAGGGGGCGGCGTTGCAGGACGTGATGCGTGATGAAGAGCATGACCTGTGCGGCGATGCCCCTCACCTGGCGCTTCGCGCCGACCTCTCCCCGTTGGGGAGAGGTGAAGATCACAGGATGATCGTTCAGCCGCGCGGCGTGACGCGGAACGGCGCGCGCTGCACCGACTGGAACTTGTTGGGGCAGCTCAGCTCGGTCGGGTCGACGTTCTCGTCCTGCTCCTTCATCTCGATAGCGCAGAACACGAACTCGCCGCGCGGCTCGCCGTCGATGGTGATGTAGTAGGAGTAGGTGCCCGGCGGGTCGCCCTCGATGATGCACCACGAGCGCATCATATAGCCGTCGACGACACGCTCGCGCATCCGGGTCGTGGCCCGCGTCTTGTCGGGCGACACCTCGGTTTCCGGTCCGGCGATCACGTCCTTGGCCGGCTGCGAGGTCTGCAGGATCTCGACCAGGCTTACCGTGCGGTCCGGTCCGCCCAGCCAGGTGCGCCAGCCGAAGCATGCCTTGTTGATCAGCAGCGGAATGGCGTTGGTCTCGTAGTAGCGCGTCGTGCCGTCGCTCTTGGTGATCGACACGAAGGGGATGCTGCGCACCTTGGGCGGCTTGCGCGAATCCTGCGCGGTCGCGGCGGACAGGGCGGCGGCGGCCAGCGCGGCGGCGGTCAGGCCGGCCAGCAGAAAGCGGAGGGGGCGGTTCGTGAGCATGTCCTCAGTATAAACCGATTTTCGCGGCAAAAAAGCGGCGGCACCGCGGATTCACGCCCGGTGATAGGGATGCCCGGCGAGAATCTGCTGCGCCCGATAGAGTTGCTCGATCAACAGGATACGGGCCAGCAGGTGGGGCAGGGTCAGGGCCCCGAAAGAAAGCACCAGGGCGGAGCGCTTCAGCAGGGTATCGGGATGGCCGTCGGCGCCGCCGATCAGGAACGCCAGGTCGCCGGTGCCGGCGTCGCGGCGGGCGGCGATCCAGCGCGCAAAACCGTCGCTGTCGAGTTGCTTGCCGCGCCGGTCCAGCGCCACCAGCGTGGCGCCCGCCGGGCAGACGCCGAGCAGAAGTTCGGCCTCGCGCGCCATGCGCTCGGCCGCCGGCAGCTTGCGCCGTTCCTCGACCTCGCGCAGCGTCAACGGCCACGTCATGCGCTGGGCGTAGGTGTCGTACAGCGCCTTTTCCGGTCCTGCCTTGAGGCGGCCGATGGCGGCGATGGTCAGTCGCATCGCCCGGGCCGCACTCAGCCCGGTTCGTCGTCGCCGGCGGCTTCGGCCGCGGGGGGCGGCACGCGGCGCCGCGTCGGGGCGCGCCGCGGTCGGACGGCTTCAGCCGGACCGTCGTCGGGAAACGTCCACAGCCGCTCGAGCTGGTAGAGCTCGCGCACCTCGGGCCGGAACACATGCACGACGACGTCGCCGGCATCGACCAGCACCCAGTCGCCCAGCATCTTGCCTTCGACGCGCACGCCCTTGTGGCCGGCATCCTTCAGGCGCTGCGCCAGATGATCGGCGATGGCCGCGACCTGCCGCGACGAGCGGCCGCTGCACACCACCATGCAATCGGCAACAGTGCTCTTGCCGGCGATGTCGAGCACGGTGACGTTCTCGGCCTTGTCCTCCTCGAGCGAGGCGAGGACCAGCTTCTCAAGAGCGTCGGACGGACGGGCGCGGCGCTTCGGACGAGCAGGAATGGCAAGTCTCCTTGCGGTCAGGGCGTGGGTTTTCGGGCGCGTAGCGCCGTGGCAGACAGCGGGCTGAGGCGCACATGGACAAAGCTCCAGGCGGGCGGGCGGGCATCGGCCAGCCGGCGCAGCGCGCGTTCGCCCAGGCGCCGGCCACGATAGCGGTGTGCCACGGCGCCGGCCAGTGCGCGGCTGGCGTTGCCCGGCCGGTCGAGCACCGCGAACGGCAGCATGCGGCAGAGATCGGGCCAGCGCTTCCAGCGCGCCATCTGCGCCAGATTGTCGGCGCCCATCAGCCAGACGAATTGCGTCGCCGGAAACAGGCGGCGCAGCGCGGCCACGGTGTCGACGGTGTAGCGCGTGCCCAGCAGCCGCTCGATGTCGGTGACGCGGATGCGCGGATGGCTGGCCAGCCGGCGCGCCTGATCCATGCGCCGCGCCAGCGGCGCCATGTCGCCCGCGGCCTTCAGCGGATTCTGCGGCGACACCAACCACCAGACCTCATCGAGGCCCAGCCGGCGCAAGGCCGCCAGGCTGATATGGCGGTGGCCGGCATGCGCGGGGTTGAACGAGCCGCCCAGCAGGCCGATGCGCCGCGGCGCGGCGCCCAGGCCGGCGCGCGTGCCGGCCGGCAAGTACGGACGGATGTGGTCGCGGCGCACGCTCAGGATCCCAGGAAGCGGCCCTTGCAGGAAAGCGCCTCCAGTCGCACCGGCTCTTCGGCCCCGAGACGGATGCCGCACAACCGGAAATCGGCCGCCGGGTGGCCGTCGATCAGCACGCGATAGAGGTACTCGCCCGGCGGATCGGCGTCGTTGACGCACCATGTGCCGGTGATGCCGCCGGCCGTGCGCACGCGGCGACGCCACACCGTGCCGTCCGACGACTCGTTGATCTTGACGTCGGTCGTGACGTCGAAGCGCGTCGGGCCCGGTGTCTTCTGCAACTCCGTCACCTCGACCATGCGGTCCGGACCGGCCAGCACCACCACCCAGGTGTAGCAGGCGCGCACCGGCCACAGCGGAAAGGCGTCGGTGCGCACCGGTCCCTGGATCGTGGCGCCCGCCGCGTCGCGCTCGACGACATAGGTGTAGTGCTCGGCGACGGCCGGCCCGGATTGCGCCCGCGCCGGCAGGCCGGCCGCCGCCAGTAGCGCCGCGGCGACCAGCGCCGCGCGCGGCGCGGTGCCACAGCGAGAGCGGCCAGGTCGCGACACGCTCACGATCCCATGAACCTTCGCGGACACGTCAGCTCTTCCAGACGGAAGGGCTCGCCGTCGGGCAGGCGCACGGCGCAGAACTTGAACTCGGCGACCAGCCGGCCCTCGACATGGATCTCGAACGTCACCACGCCCTCGGGATCGGCGTCGTTGATGCACCAGGCGTTCTGCAGCCGGCCGTCGTTGCCGACAAATTCGTGGCGGCGCGCCGTGGTGGTGTCGCCGGTGGCATTGATGGTGAAGCCGTCGCCGGCGAAGCGGGTGGGCGCCGGCATCTTCTGGATTTCGACCAGTTCGACGAAGCGGTTGCGCTGCGGCACGGTCACGACCCAGCCGAAACAGGCGCGCACCGGCCACAGCGGCACGACATTGGTCGCGATCGGTCCCTGGGCGGTATGGCCGTTCGCGTCGCGGATCTCGACGTACGCGTAGTTGCCGGTGCGCGGCTCGGCGCGATCGGCCAGCGCCGGTGCGGCGAGACCAAGGATCGCCAGCGACAGCGCCGCCGATAATGTCGTCATCCCGAGCGGTGCGACGGCGCGATCGTCGAATGCGATCGCCCTGCGCCGGCGCGGCAAAGATGCGAGGGGCGCGGCCATGTCCGCCAGCCTCATGGCCGCACGGTTCCTTGGCCGCGCACGATGTTCTTGTAGGTCGTCAGCTCGACCAGCCCGACCGGGCCGCGCGCATGCAGCCGGTCGGTCGAAATGCCGATCTCGGCGCCCAGGCCAAACTCGCCGCCGTCGGCGAACTGGGTCGAGGCGTTGTGCATGACGATGGCGCTGTCGACCTCGTTGAGGAAGCGCGCCGCCGTGGCCGGGTCGTCGGTGATGATGGCGTCGGTATGGCCCGAGCCCCAGGTGGCGATGTGGCGGATCGCGCCGTCGACACCGTCGACCGCCGCCGCACTGATGATCGGCGCCAGGTATTCGGTGCGCCAGTCGGTTTCGGTGGCTTCCTTGACCCTCGGATCGAGCGCGCGGATGGCCGCATCGCCGCGAACCTCGCAGCCCAGCTCGAGCAGCCGCTCGATCACGGGCCGCGCGTGCGTGGCCAGCGCCTTGCGGTCGATCAGCAGGCTCTCGGCCGCGCCGCAGACCCCGACCCTGCGCATCTTGGCGTTGGCCACCACGTCGCGTGCCATCTCGATGCGCGCCGCGCCGTCGACATAGACATGGCAGAGGCCCTCGAAATGCTTCAGCACCGGCACGCGGCTTTCGGTCGAGACGCGCTCGATCAGGGTGCGCCCGCCGCGCGGCACAATCAGGTTGAGGAACTCGGTGGCGCGCAGCAGCTCGCCGACCGCGGCCCGGTCGGTCGTCGGCACGAGCTGGATGCAGTCCTCGGGCAGTCCGGCGCCCGCCAGACCGCGCCGCAGGCAGAGGGCGATGGCGCGCGAGGAATGGAAGCTCTCCGAGCCGCCGCGCAGGATCACGACGTTGCCCGACTTCAGGCACAGCGCGCCGGCGTCGGCCGTGACGTTGGGCCGCGACTCGTAGATCACGCCGATGACGCCGATCGGCACCCGCACGCGGCTGATGCGCAGGCCGTTGGGCCGCGTCCATTCCTCGATCACCTGGCCGACCGGATCGGGCAGGGCGACGATGTCGTCGAGGCCGGCCGCCATGGCCTCGACGCGCGCCTCGTTCAGCAGCAGCCGATCGAGCAGGGCGTCGCTCAGGCCGCCGGCGCGCGCCGCTTCCATGTCGCGCGCATTGGCGGCGATGATCTGCTGTTTCTCGGCGCGGATCAGGCGGGCTGCGTCGGACAGGGCGGCGTTCTTGGCCGAGGTTGCGGCCATGCGCAATGCCGCGGCCGCTGCTTTGGCGCGCCGGCCCAGCTCGCGGACGATCGCCGCGGCGTCGCCTTCGGTTTCGACGGGCTTGGTCTGGACGTTCATGTCATGCCCCTTCCGCGCCACAGTATACGCCTTCTCGGCATTGTCATCCCGGACGGCGCCGACGGTCGCCTGCGGCTGCCTCACTCCATCGCCAGATCGTCGCGGTGGATCAGCTCCTCGCGACCGCGCCAACCCAGGACGGCCTCGATGTCGGTGCTCTTGCGGCCGGCGATGCGGCGTGCGTCGTCGGAACCGTAGGCCACCAGGCCACGCGCCAGCGTGGCGCCGTTGCGGTCGCAGACCAGCACGGCGGCGCCGGCCTCGAAGGCGCCGCTGATGGCCACGACGCCGGCCGGCAGCAGGCTCTTGCCGGCGGCCAGCGCCCGCGCCGCGCCATCGTCAACCACCAGGGTGCCGGCCGGCTTCAGCGTGCCGCCGATCCAGCGCTTGCGCGCCGCGTCGGGTTTGGCCGCCGGCAGGAACCAGGTGCAGCGCGCCGCGCCGTCGAGCAGGGCGGCCAGCGGGTTGAGCCGGCTGCCGTCGACCACCGCGGTGCGGCAGCCGGCGGCCATGGCGATGCGCGCCGCGATCAGCTTGGTCACCATGCCGCCGTTGGACAGCTCGGTGCCGGCGGTGCCGGCCATGGCCTCGATCTCCGGCGTGATCTTGCGCACCTCGGGCACGAAGGCCGCGTCGGGATGACGACGCGGATCGGCGGTGTACAGCCCGTCGATGTCGGAGAACATCACCAGCGTGTCGGCACTCACCATCTCGGCCACGCGCGCCGCCAGCCGGTCGTTGTCGCCGAAGCGGATCTCGGCGGTGGCGACGGTGTCGTTCTCGTTGATCACCGGCACGGCGTCCTGCTCGAGCAGGGTGGTCATGGTCTGGCGTGCGTTGAGGTAGCGCTCGCGCTGCTCGCTGTCTTCCAAGGTCAACAGCAGCTGCGCCACCACGATGTCGTGCCGCGCCAGCGTCTGCTGCCAGGCATGCGCCAGGCCGATCTGGCCGACCGCGGCCGAGGCCTGCTTCTGCTCCAGCCGCAACGCGCCACGCGCCAGGCCTAGCCGCGCCCGGCCCAGGCGGATGGCGCCGGACGACACCACGATCACCTGCGCGCCGCCGTGGCGCAGGCGGGCGATATCGTCGGCCAAGGCATCAAGCCATTGCTGGCGCACGTCGCCGCTGCTCTCGTCGACGATCAGCGCCGAGCCGATCTTGAGCACGACGCGCCGGGCGTCGGCCAGCCGCCTGTCGCCGCGCGTCGTCATCGGCGACCCCACTTCCGTCCCCCGGAGGGGGAAGGTGCCCCGAAGGGGCGGAAGGGGGACCCCGTACCAGTTGCTATCTTCGAAACGGGCGCCGGGCCTGTTGCGGCATCCCCCT
>JAHCJT010000061.1 GCA_026126245.1 Alphaproteobacteria bacterium | reverse complement strand
TGTCCGGCGGGGTGAGCGACGCACCGGCGCGCGGAACGGGACGCTATGGGGCTGGACGGCGAACTGGACCTAGACGAGGCCTTGCGCGCCTGCGCTCGCGGCGAGGCGTCGGCGCTGCGGGCGATCTACGACCGCGAAGCGCCGCGCATGATCGGCGTGGCGCGGCGGATCGTCCGCCGCCGGGCCCTAGCCGAGGAGATCGTGCACGATGCGTTCGTGCAGATCTGGCGGCACGCGGCGCGCTTCGATCCCGGCCGCGGCGGCGGGCGCAGCTGGATGTACGCCATCGTGCGGCACCGGGCGATCAGCGTCCTGCGCAGCGAGCGCCGCCTGACGCTGGACGCCGACGGTGATCCGGCGACCGAGATCCCGCAAGAGAGTGCCGGCGACGTCGTGGCCCAACTGGCCGACGCCAGCAGCCTGCGCCACTGCCTCGAGCGCCTGGAAGAGCGGGCGCGCAAGCTGATCGTGCTCGCCTACGTGCACGGGCTGAGCCACAGCGAACTGGCGGCGCGCGAGGGCGTGCCGCTGGGCTCGGTGAAATCCTGGATCCGGCGCGGTGCGCTGGCGCTGCGGGAGTGCCTGGGATGAGCGCGCGCGACGATGCGCTGGACGCAGGTGCGGCCGAGTATGTACTGGGACTGCTGGACGGCGATGAGCTGGCTGAGGCCGAAGGTCGGCTTGCGGCCGACGGCGACTTCGCCGCCGCGGTTGACGCCTGGCGACTCCGGCTCGCCGATCTTGATGCCACGGCGCCGCGGCTGCCGGCCGGCGCGGCGCTGTGGCAGCGCATCGCCGCCTCACTCGAGCCGGCGCGCCCGCGCCCGGCGACGTCCTTGCGCGCGGCCGCAGTCCGGCCGACGTTGCGCTCGGGGCGCCTCACGCCCTTGTGGCAGAGCCTGCAGTTCTGGCGCGGCCTGACAGCGACAGCATCGCTTGCCGCCGCGGCGCTGCTCGTGATGATCGCCGTCGGCCCCGCGCGCCAGGCGGCGCCGGCCTTCGTCGCCGTGTTGATGACCGAGGCCGGCCGACCGGCAGCGGTTCTGCAGGCCGATACCGACGGGCATGTCACCCTGATCCCGCTGGCGGTGGCGCCGCTTCCGGCCGGTCGCGCCTTGCAGGTCTGGACCAGGCCGATGCCGAACGCGCCGCTCGTCGCGATCGGCCTGATGGACCAGGTGCGCACCGTCCGCCTCGACCTGCGGCACGCGTCGCCGGCGCGTCTGAGCCAGTATTTTGCAGTGTCGCTGGAGCCGGCTGGCGGTTCGCCGACCGGCCTGCCCACCGGGCCGGTGCTGATGCAGGGCGATCTGGCGGCGGTGCGCTGAGCTCAGCGCCGCGGCGCGCGAAACCGCGGATGGCCCACGTCTATTCCTTCATCACCCGCAACGCTTCGGCGAGCCCGATGCTGCCGTCGTAAAGCGCGCGGCCAGCCACGACGCCGACGATGCCGGTGTTCTCCTGCCGTTTCAGCTCGCGCAGGTCGTCCAGGGTGGCAACGCCGCCGGAGGCGATCACCGGCGTGGTCAGGTGCAGCGCCAGGGTCACCGTCTGGTCGACGTTGACGCCGCCCATGGCGCCATCGCGATTGATGTCGGTGTAGATGATGGCCGCGACGCCGGCATCCTCGAACATCAGCGCCAGATCGAGCGCCTTGACTGTCGATTGCCGGGTCCAGCCGTCGACCGCGACCAGGCCGTCGCGCGCGTCGATGGCCACCGCAATGCGCCCGGGCCACTGGCGGCAGGCGTCCTTGACCAGGGCAGGGTCCTTGACCGCGACCGTGCCCAGGATGACACGGCGCACGCCGGCATCCAGCCACATCGCCACGGTCTCGATGTCACGAATGCCGCCGCCCAGTTGCACCGGCAGGTCGCCGATTGCCTCGAGAATGGCGACCACCGCCGCGCGGTTGACCGGCCGGCCTTCGACGGCGCCGTTGAGGTCGACCAGATGCAGCCATTCGCAGCCGGCATCGACGAAGCGGCGGGCCTGGTCAGCCGGCGCGGTGTCGAAGATGGTCGCCTTCTGCATATCGCCGCGCAGCAGGCGTACGCACTTGCCATCCTTCAGGTCGATTGCCGGAAACAGGATCATGACGTGCCACGCTCGCGGCCGTCGGAGGTGACGGCGGCCGCTGTCTAGCGGATGCGGCGGCGTTTGCAAAGCCGGCCGTCCGCGCTGTGAACCGCTTCATACCTGCCGCGCCGCCCGAGGTTTACATGAGGGATCACCCGCACGGCACCATCCGCTGCGGCCACATTCGGAAACCCAGGAGGATACCATGTCGTTCATCAAGACCATCGCGGTCGCGGCGCTTGCCTTCGGTGTTGTCGGCAGTGCGTCGGCCGCTGAGAACCAGTTTGTCGCGCCGACCACCGTCAAGGCCATCGTCAGCGGCGAGATCATCGAGACCCTCAGCCAGATGCCCGAGGACGGCACCCGTCAGATGTTGCGCAACTACCTGATCGGGTTCGGCAGCGGCATGCATGCGGAATGCGGGGTCCTGCCCAGCTCGATCGAGAACGATCTGCTGAGCTACGTCAAGAAGGTGATGCGCGACGGCGACCGCGCCGCGCTCGTGCTGAAGGCAGGCTACGAGGATGCCAAGCTGCTGACTGGTGCCTACGGCTGCGGCAGCGACGTCGGCCGCGCCGCCACCCGCACGGTGCAGCGCTACATGAAATAGCGACGCGCCGCCTTGTCGCGGCGTCGCGGCGGCGGCCCCGGTGTTCCGGCACCGGGGCCGTTCGCGTTGTCAATTCCCCCGCGCGTCCCTAGAGCCTGCCGTGCTCCTTCAGCACCTCCTCAGCGGTGCGCAGCGCGTCCAGCGCGGCCGGAAAACCGCGATAGGCGATGGCATGCGTGAAGACTTCGCCGATCTCTTCGGCGCTGCATCCGTTGTTGAGCGCACCCACGAGATGAATGCGCAGCTCGTGCGGCCGGTTCAGCGCGCACAGCATGGCAATGGTCACCATGCTGCGCTGCTTGCGGTCGAGCGTCCCGCGCGTCCACAGCGTGGCGTAGGCGAACTCCTCGCTCAGGCGCCGCGCCGTGGCGTTGAATGGTGTCGTGCCGGCATCGCGTCTGGCGACATACGGCGCGCCCAGCACTTCGGTCAGCACCTCGCGGCCGGCGTGGCGCAACGTGTCGTGGGCGGCGGCGAGAGCGGGATCGGCCGTCATGATATCCTCATTGATCGGGTGGCTGGGCGCCGTACTGTAGCGCCATGTCGCGTTCGCGTGTCGATCCTGCCGTTCCGCTGCAGGCTGATTTGTTCGGCAACGCAGTGGCCGTTCCGTCGCCGCCGACCGTTGCGCCACCGCCCGGCGATGTCCCGACGCACCTGGTCCTCTTCGAGGCTGGTCAGCGGCTCGAGTTGCTGATCGAGCGCAGCGCGCGGATCAAGCGGAGCGTGATGCGCGTCGACGCCAAGGCGCGCACCGTCGTCATCGTGGCACCACCGCGCGAGCCTATGGCATCCATCGAGCGCTTCGCGCGCGCTCGAATCGGCTGGGCGCTGGCGGCGCTGCAGGGGCTGGCCGGCAGTCGTGTCACCGATGCCGTCGACATCGAGCACGCCGGCCAGACGCTGACCATCGCCTACGAGCTCAGCGCGCGAGCGCGCCGCGTGGCGCTGCGTGTCGATGCCCGCACCGGCCATGTCAAGTTGGTGGTGCCGTCGCGCATGTCGCGGCAACGGGCGCTGGAGTTCGCGCGCCAGAACGCCGGCTGGATCGCGGCCCGGCTGAAGCGCCGGCTGGCGCCGGTGCCCCTGGTCGATGGCGCCACGATCCCGGTCTTCGGGCAACCGCATCGCATCCGCCATCGGCCCGACGCGCGGGGCTCGGCCTGGCTCCAGGACGGCGAGATCCATGTCGCCGGCGCCGCGCCACATGTCGCGCGACGGGTCGGCGATTGGCTGTCGGCGCAACTGCGCGCCCGCATCGTGCCGCTGGCGCGCGAGAAGGCGGCGCGCATCGACCGCCGGGTCGCGATCGTCAGCCTGCGCGATACCGCGACGCAGTGGGGCAGTTGCGCACAGTCCGGCCGGCTGTGCTTTTCGCTGCGCCTGGCGTTCGCGCCGCCCGCGGTGGTGGACTACGTCGTGGCGCACGAAGTCGCCCATCTCGTGCATCACAATCACGGCGTCCGGTTCTGGGCGCTGGCACGGAAGCTGACGGACGGCGACATGGCGGCCTGCAAGGCCTGGCTGCGCCGCCACGGCCCGTCGCTGATGCGCTATGGCTGATCAGTTCGCGGGCCCGGTGCGGCGGCGGATAGGGCGATCGCATTTCGTGGGAACGCGCCGGTCTCTTCCCACCGAGTTGATCGACGGACGCCGGTGAACGCGACCAGGAACACCTAGGCTTCCCGCGGCGACGGTGGGGGCCGGCGTTACCGCGCCGGCGTCGGCGCCGAGGCGGAACTGGTGCCGACGAACAGCTTGACGATGTCGCCGACGCTGCGTTGCCGGCCGGTGTCGATCTGCACCGTGGCCGTCATACCGGCGCGCAATGTCGGCTCGCCGCCCTGCGGCAGCAGGCGCAGCTTGACGGGCAGGCGCTGCACCACCTTCACCCAGTTGCCCGACGCGTTCTGAGGCGGCAGCACGGCAAATTCCGCGCCTGTCGCCGGGCTCAGGCTCTCGACGACGGCCTCCCACGTGACGTCCGGGTAGATGTCGAGCA
The DNA here is from genome assembly GCA_026126245.1 of Alphaproteobacteria bacterium. Classification (GTDB taxonomy): domain Bacteria; phylum Pseudomonadota; class Alphaproteobacteria; order Reyranellales; family Reyranellaceae; genus Vineibacter. The sequence continues at coordinate 15,107 of JAHCJT010000061.1, read as the reverse complement.
CCACCGTGGCGCGCTGCCCGACATGCACGTGCGTGAGCTGCGTTTCCTTGAAATTGGCCTCGATCCACGGCCGATGATCGGCCACCACCACGAACAGCGGCGTCGCGGCGCGCACCTGCTCACCGGCCTGGACCTTGACGTTGACGGCGATGCCGTCGACCGGCGCGCGCAATGTGGTGCGTGCCAGATCGAGCGCCACGCGATCGCGCGCCGCGCGCTTCTCGCGCACCAGCGGATGCTGGTCGGCCTCGAGCTCGGGATTGCCGTTGAGCGCCGTGAGTACACGCTGCATGCGCTTGCGCACGACCTCGGCGCGGTCGCGGGCGCTGATCGCCTCGATCTCGGCCTCTTCCTGCTTGGTGGCCGACACCACGCCGCGGGCTGCCAACTCGATTTGCCGGGCCGCCTGGCGGCCGAGATGCGCTGCGCGCGATTCGGCCTCGGCCAGCTCGCTCTGGACCTCGCGCCACGTGGCGCGCAGCGTCTCGACCTGGGACCGGGCCGCATCGAGCTCAGCGTCGGCCTGCGCCAGCGCCAGACGGAAGGGTTCGGGATCGATCGTCATCAGCACGTCGCCCGCGGCGACATGCTCGTGGTCACGAATCTTGACGTCGAGCACGCGGCCCGCCACTTCGGGCGCGACCTGCACGATGTCGGCCTTCACGTAGGCGTTCTCGGTGGCGATGTAACGGCCGCCGCCGAGCCAGAAAAAGACCGCGCCCGCGATGAAGACCAGCGGCACGCCAATCAGCAGCAGTGGACGCAACAGCGATTGCCGGCCGCGGATCATGATGCTGCCGCCCGCGGGGAATCGTCGAGCGGCGCCCGGTCGTCGTCCGCCATGCGCGCCAGACGCACCTTGACGCGGCCCAGCAGGCGGGTCAGTTCCGTCCGTTCGCGTGCGGCCAGGCCGGCCAGCGCATCGTCAACCGTCGCCTGGGCGATCACCCACATGCGGGCGTGAATGCGCTCGGCCTCCGGCGTCAGATGGATGCGGTTGATGCGGCGGTCTGACGCATCGGCGCGGCGCACCACCCAGCCGTTGCGCTCCATGCGGTCGACCATGCGGCCGGCGCTGGCCTTCTCGACCTCCAGCATGTCTGCCAGCTCGGTCTGGCTGGCACCGGGACGGCGGTGCAGGCGCGTCAGCAGCAGCCACTGGCTGCGCGTCAGGCCGATCTTGCGCACCCGGCGATCGAATACCGTGCGCATCAGCCGGGCGGCATCTGACAGCAGGTAGCCGATATAGCCGTCGTCCTCGCGCTTCACGGCGCACCTCGACAGATTGGTAACCTGGGTTATTATCGACCAATCTACTATCTGGCCGTCGATGTCATCAAGCGCAACTGTGGCCGACACCGCCCGCGAACTGACGGTCGGGCGGCGGATCCTGATCCTGATCGCCGTGGTGCTGGGCTCGACGCTCTACGCCACGACCTTGCTGGTCGCCTCGACGCTGTTGCCGCAGATGCAGGGCGCCATGTCAGCGACCCAGGACGAGATCGCCTGGGTGATGACCTTCAACATCCTGGCGACCGCCGTGGCCACGCCGATGACCGGCTGGCTGGTGGCACGCTTCGGCCGGCGCACGGTCATGACCTGGTCGGTGCTGGCATTCTCGACCACCACGTTCCTGTGCGGCGCCGCCGAGTCGCTCGAAACCCTCGTGCTGTGGCGCATCCTGCAGGGCGCGCTGGGCGCGCCGGTGATCCCGCTGTCGCAGACCATCTTGCTTGACAGCTTTCCCAAGCGCCAGGCCGGCATGGTGACCTCGATTTTCGGCATGGCGGTCGTCATCGGGCCGGTCATCGGGCCGACGCTGGGTGGCCTGCTGTCGGAGATCTACAGCTGGCGCTGGGCGTTCTACATGATCGTACCGGTCGGACTGCTGTCGTTCGTCGGGCTGCGGCTGACGCTGCCGCTCGACAGGCCTGGCGGCAAGGCGGCGCTGGACTGGACCGGCTTCCTGTCGCTGTCGGTGGCGATCGCCTGTGTGCAGCTGGTGCTGTCGCGTGGCCAGCGGCTCGACTGGTTCGATTCCTCGGAGATCGTGGTCGAGACGCTGGTGGCCCTGCTGGCCTTCTATGTTTTCGTCGCCCACAGCCTGACCGCCAAGGCGCCGTTCCTGAACCTGCGGCTGCTGCTGGACCGCAACTACAGCCTCGGACTGATGCTGGTGGCGATCTACGGCATGCTGAATTTCACGCCGATGGTACTGCTGCCGCCGTTGCTGCAACAGCATGCCGGTTATCCCGACCGGATCATCGGTGAGATCATTGCCGCGCGCGGCGTTGGTGCGACGTTCGGTTTCTTCCTTGCCATCTTCATCGGCAAGCTCGATCCGCGCGTCGGCCTGATCGGCGGATTCGGCCTGCAGGTACTGTCCGGCCTGTGGCTGATGGATGTCGATCTCAACGTCGACACCCACACGCTGATGGCCAACAGCCTGGTACAGGGGATCGCCATCGGCGTCATCTGGGTACCGTTGACCTTGGCCACCTTCGCCACGATCGATGCGCGCCATCTGCCGGAGGGCACGGCGGTCTATCACCTGCTGCGCAATATCGGTTCGAGTTTCTTCATCTCGCTGTGCGTCGCCGAGATCGTGCGCGCCACCGGCGCCAACTACGCGCGCATGGTTGAACTGGTCACGCCCTACAACGATGCCCTGTCGCTGCCCTGGGTCACCGGCGCCTGGAGCATTGACTCGGTTTCCGGATTGGCGCGACTGGCAAAGGAGATCAACCGCCAGGCGGCGATGATCGGCTACCTCAATGCCTTTGGCATGTACACCTTGGCTTCGGCGCTGGCGGTACCGGCCATCCTGTTCGTTGCCGGTCGAGCGCGGGCGCGCAACGTCTGAGCGCTCGCGAGCGCAGTTGCAGCGACGCCCCGACTTCCCATAGCCTCGCGTCCGGGCGGCCAAGACCGCCCTTGGGGGGAAAGAACCATGTTCGTTGTCATCCGTCTCATCGCGACGCTCGTGGTCGCGCTGGCCGTGGCATGTCCGGCCACGGCCCAGCCCACCTGGCCCGACAAGCCCGTGCGGCTCATCGTCGGCTTCACGCCGGGCAGCGCGACCGACGTCACGGCGCGGCTGTTCGCGCAGAAGTTCACCGAGGCTTGGGGCCAGTCGGTCGTCGTCGAGAACATCACCGGTAACAGCGGCGCTATCGGCGTCGACCGCGTCGCCAAGGCGGCGCCCGATGGCTACACGCTGATGTGGTCGGGCAACGCCGCCATCACCATTCTGCCCAGCTTGCAGACCCTGCCATTCGATCCGGTGCGCGACTTCGCACCGATCTCGATCGCGCTATCGATGCCCAGTATCGTCGCGGTCAACAACGATATGCCCGTGAGGTCGCTCGCCGAGCTGATCGCGCTCGCCAAGGAGCAGCCCGGCAAGATCTCCTACGGCACGCCCGGCATCGGCACGCCGCAACACATTGCCGGCGAATTGCTCGGTCATCTCGCCGGAATCAAGATGGAACACATTCCCTATCGCGGCGCGGTCATGACCGACACGCTGAGCGGCGTCGTGCCCGTCGGCATCCAGAACGCCGGCGCGATGCTGCCGATGGTCCGCGCCGGCCGGCTGCGCGGAATTGCCATCACCTCGCTCAAGCGCTCGACCAATGCGCCCGAGCTGGCAACGGTGGCAGAGTCCGGCTTTCCCGGGTTCGAGGCGACCTCGTGGTTCGCGCTGTTGGCCCCGGCCGGCACCCCGCAGCCGGTCCTCGACAAGGTGCGTGCCGAGTCGCTGAAGGTCCTGGCCGACCCGGAGATGCGGAAGAAATTTGCCGCCATGGGGCTCGATACGGTCGGCAGCACGGCCGAGGAGGCGAAGGCGGCGATCGTCGGCGATATCCCCAAATGGGGCAAGGTCATCAAGGATGCCGGCATCAAGCCGTCGAACTAGCCGTCCCGGACGCCGCGACACGGTCCGTCCGCAACAGCCCTCGCCTTGTCGCCGGGATGACGGCATTGTCCGGTATCCGGCGCTGGCGAGACCCGTCTCGCCCTGCAACCGCCACCCAAATCAATCCGAAGGATGCCGTCATGAACTATCCCGAGCATCTGCGCGCCCTGCTGGCCGAGCCCGGCTTTGTCGTCATGCCGGCGGTGTGGGATGGGCTCAGCGCCAAGCTGGCCGCCAGCGCCGGCTTCAAGACGGCGTTCCTGTCGGGCTCCTGCGTGGCGGCAAGTCGTCTGGGCGGACCGGATCTCGATCTGATTTCCTTCGCCGAGATGTTCGATTCGTTCAACATGGCGCACGGTGCGGCGCCGCAGACGCTGATCCTGGCCGACGGCGATCACGGTTACGGCAACGCCATGAACGTGCAGCGCACGGTGCGTGCCTATGGCCGCGCCGGTGCCGCCGCCATCCTGATCGAGGACAAGATCACGCCGCGCGCGCTCACTGCGGCGGGCAAGCCCTGCCTGCCGCGCGAGGAAGCGCGCATGAAGCTTCGCGCCGCCGTTGAGGCAGCCAAGGAGTCCGGCATCCTGATCCTGGCGCGAACCGACTGCCGGCCGACGCAGGGCATCGACGAGGCGGTGGCCCGCATCGAGATGTTCGCCGCGGAAGGCGCCGACATCCTGTTCCTTGATTCGCCGGCCGACGACGCCGAGATCCGTCGTGCCGTTGCGGCCGCCGGCGGCAAGCCGTCCTTCGCCGTGCTGTCGCCAGGTGCGCCGCGCGCCACGCCGTCGCGCGGCCACGCCGCCGAACTGGGTCTCAAGATCGGTACCTACCCCACGGGTATGCTCTCGCCCGCCATCGGCGGCATGAAAGCCGGGCTGGCGGCCCTGGTGGCCGGCGACGCCGAGGCGCCAAGCGCGCTGCCGCCGGCCGAGTTGCGCACGACCTTGGGCTACGGCGACTACGACGCGCAAGCCAAGCGCTTCATGATTGCCACGTGATGACCTACCGGGCACGACCCTGACCGAGAGAGGACGGAGAATGAGCCGGTTCGACAAGAAGACGGCACTGGTCACGGGCGCCAGCCGCGGCCTGGGCGAAGGCGTGGCCCGTGCGCTGGCGGCGGAGGGCGCGGCCGTGATGCTGGTGGCACGCGACGGTGCGCTGGCCGCCCGGGTGGCGGGCGAGATCGTGGCGGCCGGCGGGCGTGCTGAAGGTCTGGCCTGCGACGTGTCCGACTACGGCGCCGTCGAGCAGGTCGTCGCCCGGACCAGGGCCCGGCTGGGCGGCCTCGACATCCTGGTCAACAATGCCGGCGTCATCGATCCGATCGCCGAAGTCGCGACGTCCGATCCGGCGGCGTGGGCGCGCAACATCACGATCAATCTGGTCGGTGCCTACAACGTGGTGCGCGCGGTGTTGCCCGGCATGCTGGCCGGCGGCGGTGGTACGATTGTCAACGTTTCGTCCGGTGCCGCCTACCGGCCGCTCGAAGGCTGGAGTGCCTACTGCTCGGGCAAGGCGGGACTGGCGATGCTGACCCGGGCGATCGCGTTGGAAACACCGGGCAAGGGCATCCGTGTCTTCGGTTTCTCGCCGGGCACGATCGACACGGACATGCAGGTCAAGATCCGTGCCTCGGGCATGAACATGATCAGCCGCATCCCGCGCGCCGACCTGTCGCCCGTAGCGCACGCCGTGCAGGGTCTGGTCTATCTCTGCGATCCGGCCAGTGACGACCTGATCGGCGAGGACGCCTCGATGCGCGACGACGCGTTCCGCCGCCGCATCGGGCTGGGTTGACGCGACCGGTCGGAAGGGGTGGGCTGCACGTGTTTGCAAGGTCGAGCAACGCGAAGCGACGAGCCGTCCGCGACGCGCCGAAGCCAGGGAGATTGCCGTGATCAAGTTCTACTACAACCTCGCGCCCAACCCGACCAAGGTGGCGCTGTGTCTCGAGGAAATGGGCCTGCCCTACGAACTGGTGCCGATCGACACCCGCAAAGGCGAACAGCACACGCCGGCGTTTCTGGCGATCAATCCCAACGCCAAGGTGCCGGCCATCGTCGACGGCGACGCGGTCGTGTTCGACAGCAACGCCATCCTGCTCTACCTGGCGGAAAAGACCGGCAAGTTCCTGCCCGGCAACTCGCCTGCCGAGCGCGGCCAGTTTCTTTCGTGGCTGATGTTCGTCGCCTCGGGCATCGGCCCCTATTCGGGGCAGTCGGTGCATTTCCGCAACTACGCGCCGGAGCCGAAGGACTACCCTGTCAATCGCTACACCTTCGAGGCGCGGCGCCACTGGAACATCATCGATGCGCGGCTGGCCACCCGGCGCTACATGCTGGGCGATGTCTACACCGTCGTCGACATGGCCTTGTGGGGCTGGTCGCGGCTGGTGCCGATGGTGCTGGGCCCGGACGCGCTCAAGCAGATGCCGAACCTGCAGCGCCATCTCGACGAGGTCAGCGCCCGGCCGGCGGCGCAGCGGGCCCTGGCGCTGAAGGAAAAGCACAGCTTCAAGACCGAGATGGACGAACCCGCGCGCCTGGCGATGTTCCCGCACTTGGCGATGAAGGTCGCGTTGTAGCGGGCAAGCCTGCGGCGGTTCCGGCGGCGGGGTTTCATGCCTTGCCGCATAACCGGTATGGCGGTTATAGTTGGCAATGGCCGCCGCCGGGTTCGCTCGCTACTACGCGCTGTTCCGCGCCCATGGCGCCTTTCGCCGTTTCTGGACCGGTTTCGCCGCCGCGGTCACCGCCGACGAAATCGTGCGCATCGCCTTTGTCTGGTTCGTCTACGCCCACACCGGGTCGGCGACGGCCATCGGCTGGCTGATGGTGTGCTTCACCGCCCCAATCCTCGTGGGCGGCTTCCTCGCCGGCTGGGTCCTCGATCGCTTCGATCGGCGGCTGGCGATGACGGTCGATAACATCGTGCGTGCTGCCGCGATCGCGCTGGTGCCGCTGCTTCACGCACTGGACCTGCTTGCGCTGTGGCATCTCTACGCGATCGCCGTCCTGTTCGGCCTTCTCATGATGATCCCGCTCGCCGGCACCCCGACCCTGATTCCGTCGTTGGTGCCAGCTGAGCGGCGCCAGACCGCCAATGCGCTCGAGGTGCTGGGGTTCACCGGCGGCGGGGTCATCGGATCGGCGCTTGGTGGCGTACTGATCGCGAGCTGGGGTGCGCCGCTTGCCGTGCTCCTTAGTGCCGCGGTCTATGTTTTCTTTGCCTCGACGCTGGCGCGCCTGCCGCCACAGCCGCCGCCCGGCATGACGACCAGCGGCGCGCCGCTCGGCGCGGCAATCAGGCTGCTCTTCGGCAGCGCCGTGCTGCTGGCGACCACGCTGATGTTCTTCGTCTTCAACATCGGGCTCGGGCTCATGCTGGTCTGGCTGCCGGTCTTTGCCGACACGCGGCTGATGGCGGGAGCGACGGGCTACGGACTGATGCTGGCGGCCTTCGCCGCCGGGCAGATGATCGCGGCGTTCACCGTTGGCGGTCTGGCCCCCGGCGGCCGCCTCGGCCTGCGCATCAGCATCGCGCAGACATTGGCCGGCCTGTGTGTCATCGTCCTCTGGCCGACGCGGGACGCGTTGCCGGCGGCCATTGCCGTGTTCCTTGTCGGCACCATGGTGGCACCGCTCACGATATGGGCCCAGACGTTGCGCATGGGCATTGTGCCGCCGGAGTTGCACGGGCGCACATTCTCCCTGCTGCGCATGATGATGCAGGCGGGCCGGCCGATCGGCGGCGTCATCGCCGGCGTCGCCGTCGATCCTGCGGCGCTCGGAGGCGCCATCCTGCTGTCAGCCGCCCTGATCGGCCTCCCCGGGCTGGCGGGATTGGCCGTACGCGACCTGCGCGCCGTCCGGCCGGCGACAGGACCTTGAGCCGGCGTCGAGGTCGTCTGTTCGCGCGTGTCGTCGTAGATGGAGCGGGTCAATGGCTAGGGCGCAGCGCCGGCAGCACCTCCTTCTCGAACAGCGCCCGTGCCGCGGCGGCATCGTTCGCATCGGCACCGCGCGTGGCGCCACTGGTCGCAATCTTGTCGAGGCCCAGCCGCGCCAGCGCCTGCAGGCGCCCGATGCAGACGTCCGGCGGCCCGACGATCGCGAAGCGCGCGATGAAGGCGTCGGTCAGGGTGGTGGCCTGCCGGGAATCGCCGCGCGTGTGGGCGCGCATGTCGTAGGCATTTCGCAGGGCATGCAGCACGTCGCGATCCTGGCCGGAGAGCGGGCCGCTGGTCTGGCCGTGCATCACCGAGAAGCGTGCGAACGTGGTCAGGCCGCCGCGCACCAAGCTGCGTGCGACGCCGAGATCGGGATGACAGCCGCAATTGACATAGGCGCCGAACGCGATGCCGTCGGGATCGAGGCCGGCCTGTGCGCGCGTCCGCCGGGCGAGGTCGATGCCCCAGGCGATGCGCTCGACGTCGGCGCCCAGGGTGAACATGATCCGCTCGGCGTGCAGCGCCGACATCGCGATGACCTTTGGCCCGCTGGCCGCGACCTCGACCGGCACCTTGGCACCCTCGGCGATCCAGGCGATGCGGCTGGCGGCGGGTGCGTTGGCGAGCTCGAGCACCGACATCGGTGGCGCCGCGTCCAGCGGAATGTCGATCTCCTCGAAGGGGACCGAATCGCCCGACAGGTAGGCCTGCAGCTGCCGCAGATAGCGCTCGAACTGCGCCAGCCGGGCCGGCGCGCGGCCGAGATGAGCCAGCGCCGAATCGCCGCGGCCGATGCCCAGCACGGCGCGGCCATTCGACACCCGGTTGACCGACGTGATCGAGTTGGCCGTCACCGCCGCGTGGCGGGTGATCGAGTTGGTGACGCCGGTGCCGAGTCCCAGCCGCGACGTCACGGTCGCTGCCAGCGCCAGGGCGACATAGGGATCGCCGGACAGATTCTGAGAATCGACCACCAGCAGGCCGTCCCAGCCCGCTTCCTCGGCCTGGCGCGCCACCCGCATGGTGCCGCGCGGCGATGCCACGGTCGTTGTCCAGAGCTGCATGGCTTCGATCCCCGTCGGTCGTTGCTCGCAAGACCATTGTGGGTGGCCATGCCGAGCCGAGACAATGGTGCGTCGCCGCGCCCCGGCGCATGCCTCCCGCGCGAAGGCGCGCCGGGCGCCGTTGACCTTTGGCGCGGCACGGGGATTGATGGCGCGGCCGCCCACGCGCAGCGCTGGTGTGGTCATGGAGGCTGTCGTGTCGCTCGATCTCTGGTTTGCCTTTGTTGCCGCCGCGCTGATCGTCCTGGTGATTCCCGGTCCGACCATCGCCCTGGTCGTCGGCTACGCGCTGGGTGAAGGGAGGGGCGCGGCGCTTGCCATCGTGGCCGGCGTTGCCTTGGGCGACTTCACGGCCATGACGCTGTCGCTGCTGGGCGTGGGGGCGCTGTTGGCCGCGTCCGGCGCGCTGTTCACGGCGCTGAAGTGGATCGGCGCGGCCTATCTGGTGTATCTCGGTGTCCGGCTGTGGCGCGCGCCGGTTGGCGACGATATCGACGCGGTGGTGGTGCGCCGCTCGCCATGGATCATGATGGCACATGCCTATGCCGTCACGGCGCTCAATCCCAAGAGCATCCTGTTTTTCGTGGCCTTCGTGCCGCAATTCATGGACGCCGCGCGGCCGTTGCTGCCGCAGGCGACGATCCTGATCGCCACCTTCGTCGGCCTGGCGGCGCTCAATGCCGGTCTCTATGCGCTGCTGGCCAGCCGCGCCAGCAGCGCAATCCGCCGGCCGCAAGTGCGTCGGATCGTCAACCGGCTGGGCGGCGGCGTGCTGATCGGCGCGGGTGCGCTGGCCGCCGCTGTCCGCCGCACGGCGTGACGTGTGCAACTCCTGCCATTCGCGGGCCGCACCGTCGATGGCCCGGCGACAAAAAAGAAGGGCGCCCCGAGGCGCCCTTGCAGGTAGAGAGAGGGGTACGCTGCGCTACGCCACTTATACGCGTTCGATCACCATGGCGATGCCCTGGCCGACGCCGATGCACATGGTGCACAGCGCATAGCGACCGCCGGTCTCCTCGAGCTGGTTGATGGCGGTCATGATCAGCCGGCCGCCGCTGGCGCCCAGCGGATGGCCCAGCGCAATGGCACCGCCGTTGGCATTGACGTGCTCGGCGGCATCCGGCAGGCCGAGCTGGCGCATCACCGCCAGACCCTGCGCCGCGAACGCTTCGTTGAGTTCGATCACATCCATGTCCGAGACCTTCAGGCCGGCGATCTCCAGTACCTTGCGCGACGCCGGCACCGGGCCGATGCCCATCACCCGCGGCGGCACGCCGGCGGCGGCGGCGGCGATGACCCGCGCCCGCGGCGTCAGGCCGTGGCCCTTGGCGGCCTTCTCCGAGGCCACGATCATGGCGCAGGCGCCGTCGTTGATGCCGGAAGAATTGCCGGCCGTCACCGAACCGCTCTCGCGGAACGCGGGCGGCAGCTTCGACAGGCCCTCCATCGTGGTCTCGAAGCGCGGATGCTCATCGGCCTCGACAACCGCCTCGGCCTTGCCCTTCTTCACCGTGACGGGGATCAGTTCCTTCTTGAAGAAGCCGCGTTCGGTCGCCTTCTTGCAGCGCTGCTGACTGCGGTAGGCGAACGCGTCCTGGTCGACGCGGCTGACCTGATGCTCCTGCGCCACGTTCTCGGCCGTCTCGCCCATGCCATCGACGCCGTAGCGCGCCTTCATGGCGGGGTTGACGAAACGCCAGCCGAGCACCGTGTCCTCAAGCTTCATGCCGCGGTCGAAACCCTGCGCCGGCTTGCCCATGACGTAGGGCGAGCGGGTCATGCCCTCGACGCCGCCGGCGACCATCATCTGCGCCTCGCCGGTCCTGATTGCCCGCGCCGCCATTGCCGCCGCCTCGATGCCCGAGCCGCAGAGGCGATTGACCGTGGCACCCGCCACTTCCACCGGCAGACCGGCCAGCAGGCCGGCCATGCGCGCGACGTTGCGGTTATCCTCGCCGGCCTGATTGACGCAGCCATAGACGACGTCGTCGACCGCACCCCAGTCGACGCCAGGATTGCGCGCCATCAGCGCTTTCAGCGGCAGCGCCGCCAGATCGTCGGTGCGGACCGAGGAAAGCGCGCCGTTGTAGCGGCCGATCGGGGTACGCACCGTGTCGCAGATGAAAGCGTCGGTCATGTTCGATCTCCGTTCGCCGACGGGAGGGGACAGTAAAGGCCGGATCGGTCGGCCGTGAAATCACAGTATGGTGCTGGTTAACACCATCGGCGACCCGAGTCGAAGCCGCGAACCATGTTGGCGCCGCAACGGCGTCATGCTCGCGGCGCCGGGACCGCCGGTCAGGCACCGCTCTGGCCGGCCAGCCGGGCGGCAAGGCTGGGCGATAAACCGATGCTTTCGACAGCGGGCGGCGGCGAGAAGCTGCCGGCGCGGCTCCTGGCGACCCCAAGCCGCACCAGGGCTTCGGCCTGTACGACTGCGGCAATCACTCCGTCGATCAATGGCACCCTGACGCGATCCGCCAGGCGCGCGGCGAGCCCGGCCAGGCCGGCACCGCCCAGGATCACGACATCGGCGCCATTGGCGACGGCCTGGGCGCAGGCCTCGGCGAGGATCGACAGCGAGCCCTCGGGATCGCGCGCAATGTCGGCGCCGGTCGGTGCCACTGTCTGGATGTCGGCCAGACGATCGGCCAGTCCGCGCGCACCGACGAACTCCCGCAGCATCGCTTCCCAGCGCTCGCCGCCGGTGACGATGCCGAAGCGCCCGCCGAGCTGACACGCCGCGTGGACGGCCGCATCGGCCATACCGACGACTGGCACCGGGGCCAGCTCGCGCAACGCATCGAGGCCGGGATCGCCGAAACAGGCCAGCACGATGGCATCGAACGGGCCGCTCGCCGCCGCCCAGGCATCCAGAGCGGCGTGCCCGGCGATGGCATAGGCGGCGCGGCAGGCGACATACGCGGCGCCAAACCGGCCGGTGGCGCCAATCAGCTCGGTGTCCGCCGCGACGACAGCGCGCGCCGTGGCCACCACTTTGTCGGTCATGGCGGCGGTGGTGTTGGGATTGATCAGCAACAGGCGCATCGGCAGCTCTCCGCGAGGGTCGGCGGCGCTTTCAGCACGAACGAGTGTGCGATGCGGCCCAAGGGCTGTCAGCCCAGTTCGAACGTGGTAACGCCGAACAGGCCGTGCTGGTCGATCTCGGGCGCTGCGGCGGTGTACATCCGGGCGGTCTCGAACGCCGGCGCCAGTCCGAACGCCTGTACGAGGCGAACGGCGTCGGCATTGGTTTCCGGCACGTCAACGACGACCGGTGCGGCGGCCGCGGCGCAGAGATCGCCAATCAATGCCGCGGCGATAGTGGTGTCGGCAGCGTAGAGCGGGCCTATCTTGGTGCCGATCCGGCAGGGGCGAGCCACGGCCAGCCCCACGAGCGCGCCATCGCGCAACGCGGCACGGGCGCCGTGGCCCGGCAGCCCGATCCACAGCGAGAGAAATCCGTCGCGCGGCGCGGGAAAGAATCGCCGGTCGTAGGCTGCGATGCGGTCAAAGGGTATGGCTTTGGCGTCGACGAGGGTGACACCTGCTGGCGCCGCCGCCGGTGGCGGCGCCGCGCCCTGGAAGCGGATGTTGCGCCAGGCCAGCGTGAAGCCGGACTTGCGGTAGTTGTCCTGCTGCGCCGGCACACCATCGAGGCCGACGAGGCGGCCGGCCAGCCGTGCCATGCCGGCGCGCCACACCTGGATGCCGCAGCCCTGGCCGCGCGCCTGGGGATGCGCAATGTAGAATCCGAGGAAACCGAATACGTCGCCGTAACGCACCACGGAGATGCAGGCGACCGGCGTATCGTCACGCAGCCCCATCAGGAAGCCGCCGGGATCGGCGGCGTGAAACGCGGCGGCATCGGCCAGGCCGGGATTCCAGCCCTCGGCTGCCGCCCATTCGACCGCGAGGTCGAGTTCGGCGCGGCTCATGGTGCGGACAAGGACTCGGTCGGCCATGGGGTCACGCTGTTTGTCGATCGTCAGTATAGCGCGGCGACCGCCGGTGCGTGATGCAGCCGCCGCCGTCAGACCTGCGCGATGACAGCGACCGGTCCACCGCCGGCCGGTCCCTGGTGCTCGGCGCCGCCCGAAACGTAGAGCAGCGTATCGCCGATCAGGCCCGCCAGCACGCCGCCCACGAGGGCGCGGGCGTGGCGTGTGCTGTGGATGTCGCTGTCGTCGAGCATGGTGTGGCGGCGGCCGCGGATGGCGCCGGACGGTGACGCCTCGGCCTTGGCCAGCACCGCGACGATGCGGGCGCGCGCCGCCGGATCAAGCTGTCCGTCGCAGGCCAGGCCGAGTGCGCGCAACGCCCGGCGCGGCGCGTCGCTGTCGATGGCGTCTGCCATGACGTCGTGCGCGATGCGCAGATCGCCACTCCAGCCCGCCGCATTGCCCAGCACGATGATTTCGCTGCGCAGCAGCTCGACGCCGGCCGATGCACTGGCCACCGTCGAATAGAGCGACGTGTCGCAACCGACCGCAGCATCGGCCAACGCCGCCGCCGGTACCTCTCCCAGCGCCGCGGCGATCCCCAGCGCCGAGGCGCCGCGCGACAACGCCATCGACTCGTAGGTGTCCTCCGTGGCGACGTCGGCCCCCTGGGCACGCGCCGCGGCAACGCGGTCCGAGGTCAGCAGCGGGCACTTGATCTGCACGAAGTGCACGTCGGCCGGATCGTCGAGGCCGGCCTCCGCCATGGCGGTGCGCACGGCGGCGGCGGTTTCGGTGGCCTGGGTGGTGCGGCCGATCTCCTCGGGACGGAACGGGCGCGTGAAGCCGATGCCGATGGCGAGCCGCTTGGCGGCGACGGCCGGCGAGTCGTCGGCCTCGCGGCAGAACACGGTAAGATGCGGGGACAGGCCACCCTCGGTGCCGCCCGACATCACCAGCGCGACGCGGCGCTCGACATCGGCCGGCGCGCAGCCCAGCCGTTCCGCCAACAGCATCTTCAGCGCCAGGCTGGCGTAGCCGCGGGTGAAATCATTGACGCAGCCGTTGCCCTCGGTCTTGCCCAGGATGGCGACGATGCTGTCCGCACGGATCTGGCCGTCGTCCAGGGCGCGGGCCAGGGCAGCGGTGTCGCCGGGCCCCGCCGTTGCCAGCCGCAGCACGCGCGCTCGCCGCGACGGCCCCACCGTCAGACGCCCCGGCCGGCGTCTGAACCGCGCCGCGCGCGGCGATGGCGGATCACCTGCACGGCCACGATCGCCACGCCGATCACGGCGAAGGAGAAGACCGTCGTCACCGTGCCCAGGGCGTAGAGCACCGGCGTCGTGACGTTGGTCGTCATGCCGTAGATTTCCAGCGGCAGGGTGTTGAACGTGCCGGCGGTCATCAGGCTGCGCGCGAACTCGTCGTAGGACAGCGTGAAGCCGAACAGGCCGACGCCGACCAGGCTGGGCGCCAGGATCGGCAGCACGACGTGGCGGATGGTCTGCCACGGTGTTGCGCCAAGATCGCGTGCCGCTTCCTCGAAGGAGCGGTCGAAGCGGTTGAATACCGCGAACATGATCAGCAGGCCGAACGGCAGGGTCCACGACAAGTGTGCGCCCAGGCCGGAGGAATACCAGGCCGGCTGCCATCCGAAGATCCGGAACATCAGGCCGATGCCCAGCGAGATCAGGATCGAGGGCACGATCAGGCTGGCGACGGCCAGGTAGAAGACGACCGAAGCACCGTGAAACCGGCGCCGGAACGCCAATCCGGCCATGAACGAGATCACGACGGTGAGGATCATCACGATCACGCCCAGCGCCAGGGAGCGCTGGAACGAGCCGCCGAAATCACCCACCGCCTGGGCCTCGAACAGGTTCTCGAACCAATGCAGCGAGACGCCGTTCATCGGGAAGGTGAGGCCGCCATCGGGTCCCTGGAATGACAGGATGACGATGGTCGACATCGGCCCGTACAGGAACAGCACGAACAGCGCGAAGAACGCCGCCAGCGGGTAGAAGCTCTTGGAGCGTCGGGTGCCGGCGTGCATGCGTCAGAGCTCCCGCCTGATGTCGACGATGCGCAGCATGGCCGCCACCATGGCCAGCACCACCAGCAACAGCACCACGGCGTTGGCCGCCGCCGCCGGGTACTGCAGCAGCGACATGGCGTTGGCCATCATCAACGCCACCGAGGCGCTCTGCCCGCCGCTCATCAGGCGT
>JAHCJT010000060.1 GCA_026126245.1 Alphaproteobacteria bacterium | reverse complement strand
GTAGATCACCTTGCCCGGCGTGACCGCGAGATTGTGGCCGACGGCGAATTTCTCGGGGCCGGCCGGCTTGCGGCCGCTGACTGCGCGTTCCCAGTCCTCGACGAAATTCTGGAACCCCAGCGCGAGGTTGGCGCCGCCGCTGCTCAGCGTGCGCCAGAAGATCTCGGGATTGGTCAGTGGAAAGTTGGAGGGCGACACCATGTCCAGCAGCTGCCGCGCGGCGAACTCAACGATCGCCTCGTCGCGTGCCGTCACGCCGCGCACGCTGGTGGTGGCGTTGTGCCACCACTGCTGCTGCAGCAGGAACGCCTGCGACATGACGTTGTATGGCCAGCGATCCCAGGCCTCGTCGCGAAAGCGCCGATCCTGCGCCAGCGGCTCGATGCACGGCTCGGTCTGGCCGCCGCCCAGCGCGCAACGGCCCATGTAGCTGGCCAGACGCGCCATCTTGCGCCGTGCCTTGTCGAGCAGCAGCATCTGCTTGCCGGGCGAGAACGCCAGGTGCGCCGCCCAGTCGAGATAGGCGCCTGCCAGTGATGCGGGCGACAGGCCGGCCGTGAAACGCGCCATGGCGGCGTGCAGCGAGCGATCGACGATGTCCGCCATGGCGGTCGAGGCGTAGGAGTCCCGGCCAGGGACCGCCCAGGGATAGGTTTCGTGAACGACCGGCGGGCGTGGTTGCGTTGCGAGCGGGGTTGTTGCCGCGGCATCCATGTCTGCTGTTGGTGCCTCGTCGACCTCGGCCCGATACGCTTGCACTACCATCGACATCGCCATGCTCCCGAAACACGCCCGGACGCCGCATACAGTGCCCGTGCAACATGACCGCACGGCGACACACGCGACAGGCCGCCAACCGCCATGCCGCAGACTCGCTCGCGGCGCGGCAGGCCGCGTCGGGCCATGCCCAGGCCAAACGGCTGCCTGACGACGGCGACGACCGCGCCAGCATCATGGCCATATGGGGGCGATGGCGGCGGTTTGGGCGGCCTGCCTCAACGTGTCGCGGATCGAATGCGCCGCGGACCGGGCCTCACGCCCGCTCAAGCCCGGGCGCGTCGCCGGCCGATCCCGCTGCACCCGGCCGGGACAGGCTATGGCGGGTGGATTTCCAATGCCGCCCGGGGGGGGAAGCCGTTTAGAGCCGCCCCATCTCGAATTCGTCGCAGGAGCAGCCGAACTGATCGAGGCCTTCCTCGAGATGATCGGGCAGCTGCGGCATACCGAGCAAGTAGGTTGCCGTGCGGTTGTTGTGCGCCCGCGCCGCCTCGCGGCGAATATCCGCCCAGTCGTCGATCGTGCCGTCGCCCCGCCCGAGCCAAGTGAGGGCGACAAGGTCGATCTGCTCGTCTTCGTTCAGGGCGCGGATGAAGGCCACCAGTTCGGAGCGCACCGGATCGTCGCTGTGATCCTCCAGCACGCTTAGCATGCCGTCATCGGCGGCATTGGAGCTGGTGTCGATATCGGTCGCCACGTCCTTGGCGTCGAACTCGCGCGCCTTGACGACGATGAAACAGACCTTCTCGGGCGAGATCGACAGCGTCGGGGCGGCGGTGTTCATGGCGATGCCTCAAATTGCCTTTGTCGGGGCGACCGGCCGTCGTGGCCGGCAACAGAACAGGTACGGGCCGCATCGATCCGGTCTGTCGCTGCGGCGCAGTGCGGATCTTCAGGCACCGACATTGCCCACCGGACGGCCGGCACGGCGCCAGCGCCTCACTCACAGCACTGCTGTAGCAACAAACATAGGCGCCGCCATCGCAGCGACGTTGATGCAGGTCAAGGCTGGCCAGCTCGTCGGCGCCTGATGCCGTGTCAGGCGTCAAAGGCGCCGGCAATCGGACGCCGGACCCATTCGCCTTCAATCTTGGCATAGACGCGTTTGACGGCCGCCCAGGCGATGCGGTGAGAGGCCTCTTCGCGCCGCGGGTCACCGGCATGGGCAGCGAACGCATGATTGAAAGCCTGGCGGTAGATGTCCTGCGCGCGATCGGGGAGTGCGCGCTGGACCGGCAGAGGGAGGTCCTCGTTGGTGGCGTATGGCATGGCGGGCTCCGGTACCTCTGCGCGCTGCGGTTGCGCATCAATGACGTCACGTCGGTGAACCATCGTGCGACGACCGTTCTTGACCTGTCGCGATGCCCTGACGGCAACCGCCGCCTGGGCGTGAGGTCCGCCGTCGGCGTCCGATTGCAGCGCCGTCTTTTGATTCGAATCAAGGACGCAACCAGGGCGACGGCTTCAATTGATCGCCAGTGAGAGCGTTATCACGCGTTCGCAATATGAGAGGAGAAGGGTTATGGCTGAGCCTGCAACCAAACTGCCGATCAAGACCGAAAAGAAGCCGAGCGAGGCGGCCCCCGTCAGCCGCAATCCGCTCGAGAGTCTGCGCCGCGAGATCGACCGGGTATTCGACAGCTTCCACACGAATTGGCGCTTGCCGTTCGGTCGCTCGGCGTTCGACATCGAGCATTTCCTGCCGCGCGAGCTGACCGCGGCCGTCGCGCCGGCGGTCGATGTGACCGAGAAGGAGAAGTCCTACGAAGTCACCGCCGAACTGCCCGGCATGGACGACAAGGACATCGAGGTGAAGGTGGCCAACGGCATGCTGACCATCAAGGGCGAAAAGAGGGAAGAGAAGGAGGAGAAGCAGAAGGATTACTATCTCAGCGAGCGGCGCTACGGCTCCTTCCAACGCACGTTCGCCGTGCCCGAGGGCGTCGATGTCGACAAGATCGAGGCCAACTTCGCCAAGGGCGTGCTGACCGTCACGCTGCCCAAGACGGCCGAAGCCCAGAAGGCCGAGAAGAAGATCAACGTCAAGGCGGCCTGATCGCCAACGGACTGAGCCGGCCTCGCGGCCGGCCATACCGGACGCCCGCTCCTGCCCGAGCGGGCGTTTTTGTTTGCGCGGATTGCGTACAGCGGTGCAGTCGATGCGCGCTCCGCCGGCCTGCCGCACCGGCGTCGAAGGCAACAGACGTGTCGATGGTCGCGCCGCGCCGTCGCAACCGGCTGACAGCGGCGGCCGTCCGCCGCTGCGCCGCCAGCTGCAATGGGCTGTCCCAGCAGCGTGCGGTCGCGCTCAGCGCAAGGTGTGCTTGCCGAGCAATCGGACCGTACTGGCCTGGCGGCCTTTTTCGCCGATCTCGTCGGCGAAGGTCACGCGCGTGCCGACCTGCAAATGCTTGAAGCCGTCGTTGAGCACGCTGTTGCGATGGAAATAGACCTCGCTGCCGTCCTCGGTTTCGAGAAAGCCGTATTCGTCGCCCAGCGAGCGTACCGTGCCGATCGGTTGAGTCTCGTGGGCCTTGACCTGACCGCTCAGTCGGCGGGCGTGATCCTGCAGGCGGCGGCGGGCGCGCCGAAACGCGTCGTGCACGGCGTAGTTGGCGTCGGCATGACGTTCGTCGGCGTTGCGTGTCCGGTCGACATGGACTTCCTTGCCATTGGGCAGCGCCAGCCGGACGGTCACCTCGTAGGGCGCCCCCGTGCGGTGATGGTCGCCGGGTGCCCTGAGCACCACGCGACAGGAGGTGACGCGCCCATAGCGCATCTCAAGGTCGGAGACGTACTTCTCGACCTTCTCGCGCAGCCTGTCGAGGGGCGGCATTCCCTGGAAGTCGATCTGGATGGGTGTCTGCATCGCGTGATCCATTGTCGGATTCGGTTAAATCCGCTCCCGCTTGCGCGGCAGGGGGCACGGCGGCGGGATCGGCTGTGTTCTCACGTGGTTCGCCGCGTGCCAGCGATCAAGAGCGTATTGGACCGGTCCGGCGCCATGACCTGAATCAAGGGCCGGTGCGACGCGGCACGTCGAGGTCAGGAAAGGGGCTGCGACAGTGGCAGCTATGAGGCGCCGGCGGCGAGGGGACTCGCGGCGCCGGCGTCCGGCGGCGGGTTGGCCAGCCGGTCGGCGGCCTGCACGAACAGCCGGTATTTGACGCTGACGACCGCCATCTCGCGCCACCAGTTGACGAGATCGCCCCACGGGTCGTTGAGGCGCCCCAGGCCGGCGACGATCGCCACGACGGAGCCGACCTCGATGTGGCCGATCGCGGCCAGATAGCCGCCGGCGCCGAGGGCGACCGCGATGGCGCCGTGATAGGTGACATTCATCAGAAGATTCTGCGTGAACTTGATCTTGAAGATTCCCATGTTGAGGCGAAATACCTCGTCGAGGTATCGGTTCGCCGACTCGCCGCCATGATTGTTGGTGATCATGTCGGCGCTGACGACACGCAGAATGCCGATCCGCGCCTGGGCGCGGCGATTGATCATGCGCTGCAGCGGCGGCACGAACACCAATTGCGGCAGCAGGAAGACAGCGGCCAGCAGCGCCACCCAGGGTTCGAGCCAGGTCATGTAGCCGATGATGCTCAACAGGACGCCGCCCTGCAGCAACGGCTCCGACGCGCTGATGCCGACGAAGCCGCCGATCGGCTCGGCTTCCGACAGCACCATCGCGACTTCGACACCGGTTTCTTCGAGCGACGGCCGTTCGCGCGCCGCGGCGGTACCGGGCAGGGCGTAGATCATTTGCCGCAGGCGACGGACCGCCGATTCGCTGACCCAGCCGCGATAGACGTTCAGGCCCAGCTTGACGCCATTCTGTGCCAGCGCCACGGCGGCATATCCCGCCGCCAGCCACAGGATGGTCCGTGTCGCGCCCGACTTGATCGCGTCATTGACGATGCGGCGCTGCAACTCCAGCGGGATGGCGCTGAGGCCGAAAACGACGGCCGACAGCAGCGACAGCAGGATCTGGTGCGTGCCGCTGCGGTGCCAGACATAGCCCGCGATCGTGCGCGGCAAAGGACCACCCTGCACGGCGCGGGCCGCCGTGCCGGGGGCACTATCGTCGTCAGCGGGCACGCCCCTTGACATCATACTGAAGCATATCAGGCCTTGCGGCAGATCAAGATTCGCGACCCGGCCGATGCGCCAGGGCGGACCGGGCCGGGGTCGGCGTGGCCGGGGCGACGGTTGGCGTCAGGCGCGGCGCGCGGCGAACCTCAGGAACCAGCTCTTGGTTAGCTGGACGGCGATGAGGTAGGCGGCGACCATGGCGGCCAGCGCCAGTAGCATGGTCGACGGCAGCGCGACAAAGCCGAACCACGGTGCCAGCGGCGTGACGGGGATGACCGCCGCCACGACGACGACGAAGGCCACGGCCGCGACCAGTAGGCCGTGCGGGCGGCTGCGCCAGGGCAGGCCGCGGGTGCGGATCACGAGGATCACCAGGGCCTGGGTCGCCAGCGACTCGACGAACCAGCCGGTCTGGAACAGCGATTCGCCGGCGCCAAAGCCCCACCACAGCAGGCCAAATGTCAGCATGTCGAACACGGAGCTCAGCAGCCCGAACACCAGCATGAACCGCCAGACCAGCCCCATGTCCCAATGCGGCGGGCGGGCGACCATGGCGTCGTCAACGCGATCGGCCGGGATCGCCATCTCCGACAGGTCGTAAAGCAGGTTGTTCAGCAGGATCTGCACCGGCAGCATCGGCAGGAAGGGCAGCAGCAGGACGCTGGCGGCCATCGACAGCATGTTGCCCAGGTTCGAGCTGCCGCCGGTCATCACGTATTTCATGATGTTGGCGAAGGTACGCCGGCCCTCGCGCACGCCGTCGACGATGGCGCCCAGTTCGTGGCGCAACATGATCATCGTCGCCGCCTCGCGGGCCACGTCGACGGCGCTGTCGACCGAGAGCCCCACGTCGGCGGCATGCAGCGAGGGGGCGTCGTTGATGCCGTCGCCGAGATAGCCCACGACGTGGCCGCGCCGGCGCAGAAGGCGGATGATGCGCTCTTTCTGTGCCGGCTTCATGCGGCAGAACAGGCTCACCGATTCGATGCGGCCCAGCAGCGCCTCGTCCGACAGTTCGGCGATCTGATCGCCGGTCAGGACGCCGGCGACGTCCAGGCCAATCGCGCGGCAGACGTACTGGGTGACCTGCTCGTTGTCGCCGGTCAGCACCTTCACGGTCACGCCCAGGCTGGCGAGGTCTTGCAGGGCGAGCCGGGCGCTTTCCTTGGGCGGGTCGATGAAGGCGGCGAAACCGACGAACACCAGGCTGGTTTCGTCGTCGACCCTGGCGTGGTCGCGATCGGGTTCGACCTCGCGGCAGGCGACCGCCAGCGTGCGGAAGCCCTCGCGCCCGAGGTCTTCAAACGTCCGGCGGGCCAGCGATTCGGCCGCGCCGTCGAGCGGCCGCGGTGCCGCGTCGCCCTCGTACTGCACCTGGGTGGCGAGGCGCAGCACGTCCTCCGGCGCGCCTTTGACGATCAGCTGCCGACGGCCGCCATGCTCGACCAGCACCGACACCCGGCGGCGCTCGAAATCGAACGGCACCTCATCGATCTTGCGCCAACCGGTGATGTCGATGGCGCCATGCTCCAGCACCGCTTCGTCGAGCGGACTGCGCAGCCCCGTTTCGAAGGCGCTGTTGAGATAGGCCAGGCGCAAGACGCTGCTGCTGTCGGCGCCACCCGGATCGACCTGCCGGATCAGGCGGATATGGGCCTCGGTGAGCGTCCCGGTCTTGTCGCTGCACAGGACGTCCATGCTGCCCAGGTCGTGGATCGCCCCCAGCCGTTTGACGATCACGTCCTTGCGGCTCATGCGCAGTGCGCCGTGCGCCAAGGTGACCGTTACCACCATGGGCAGCAGCTCGGGTGTCAGGCCGACGGCCAGCGCCAGCGCGAACAGCAGCGACTGCAGCAGCGGCCGCTCGAACAGCAGGTTGGCCAGCAGAACGAAGAACGTCAGCAGGATGGTCAGGCGCACGATGAGCAGGCCGTAGCGGCCCAATCCGATCGCAAAGGCGGTCGGCGGAGGCTCGCGGCGCAGCGTCGCGGCGATGTCGCCGATCTGGGTGCGCCGGCCGGTGGCGCGGACCACGGCCCGCCCGCTGCCGGTGACGATCGAGCTGCCCATGAAGAGCCGGTCGGCTGAGGCACCGGCCGCGCCGCCGGCATGCTTCTCGACCGGAACCGACTCGCCGGTCAGCAGCGCTTCGTTGACGAACAGGTCGCGCGCGGCAAGCACCTCGCCATCGGCGGGCACGAGGTCGCCGGCGCCGAGCAGCACCACGTCGCCGGGCACGAGACGCGACGCGGGCAGCGATGTCGCCTTGCCGTCGCGCAGTACGTTGACCGTCAGCGCGACGCGGGCGCGCAACCGCTCGGCGGCGCGCTCCGCGCCGTGCTCGTGGGCCACGTCCAGCGCTACTGAGAGGGCGACGATCGCGGCGATGATGACGAAACTCGCGAGATCTCCCGTCGCCGCCGCGACCGCGGCCGCGCCCAGCAGCACCAGAACCAGGGGATTCGCAAAGCGCATGGCCAGACGCCGCAGCAGCGCCGCGCGCGGCGCGGGGGCCAGCAGATTGGGGCCGACTTCGGCAAGCCGGCGGGCGGCCTCGGCGGACCCCAGGCCGGCGTCCTCCCCGGGCCGGCCGGCCGCATCGGGCGCCAACGGTGTCGCCGTCATCGGTCCGGCCCGCTGGCGGCGATCGGCCGCGCACGAGTCCCGGCCGACGTGCCGGCGGGTCGCCGCCAGCGACGGGTTGGGGTCGTGGTGCGGGTTAGCGGTGCCGGTCGTCGCATCGCGCGCTGGAATTGGAGCAACGTTGCCATCCTCATCTTGTCGCATGGTCGGCCGCTTGACCCACGTCAAGGGCGCCTTTTCCCGCCGCCGCTATGGTTTGTCGATTGTCGGTGCGAGGAAACGCGATGAAGGCCAGTGATGTGATGACGCGGCGCGTGGTCACGGTCGGTCCGGATACACCGATCCAGACGGCGATCCGCGTCATGCTGCAGCACAAGGTCAGCGGCCTGCCCGTGGTGGACGCCGATGGCGCCGTGGTCGGCGTCGTCACGGAGGGCGATTTCCTGCGTCGCGTCGAGACCGGCACGCAGCGCCAGCGGATGCGCTGGCTGGAATTCCTGATCGGCCCAGGACGAATGGCGGCGGAATATGCCGACACCCACGGCCGCAAAGTCGCCGATGTGATGACGCCTGAGCCGCAAACTGTCACCGAGAACACCAGTCTGACGCACATTGTCGAGGTGATGGAGCGAAAGCGGATCAAGCGCCTGCCGGTGGTGCGCGACGGCAAGCTGGTGGGAATCGTCAGTCGCGCCAATCTGCTGCATGCGGTTGCCGATTTGTCGGCCCAGGCGGCGGCGCCGACGGCCAGTGACAGCTCGATTCGCGATCAGATCATGGCCGAGTTGAGCAGGGAGACTTGGGCGCCGGTGGCGATGGTCAATGTGACGGTGCGCGACGGCATCGTCGATCTGTGGGGGACGCTGATCGACGAGCGGCAGCGCCGGGCGGTCTGCGTTGCGGCCGAGAACGTGCCGGGCGTCAAGGCGGTTCGCGACCATCTTGTCTGGGAACCCACAACGAGCATCGGGGTGTAGAGCGTGCCGCGGCGAGCGGGGGTCGCCGCCGCGGCGCAGGTAGCCGGGAGACTACGGGCGCCAGGTCAGATGGATCAGGATATCTATATTGTCGACGACGACGAGGCGGTCCGCGATTCGTTGCGTGCGCTATTCGAGGCGCACGGCTTTGCGGTTCACGACTTCGCCTCCGGCAGCGATTTCCTGAAACATCACGCGCCGGACATGCACGGGTGCCTGGTTCTTGACGTCAATCTGCCCGGTATCGATGGGTTCGAAGTCCTGCGGGCACTGGCAGCCACAGGCAGCCGTCTGCCGGTGATCATCATGACGGCACGAACCGACGGCCGGACCAGTGCCCACGCCATTGAGGCCGGCGCCATCGGCTTTGTACAAAAGCCGTTCGTCAGCAGCCAGTTGATGGATCTGGTCAGGAGCGCCTTGCAGGCCACCCAGTGCTAGGCGGGGCGCATGGCGGCGCGCTCGGCGCCGCCCATTCGCGACATCCTGTCGCGGCACCCCTGGCGGTGTCAGGGGAATCCCGTACGAGTCATCCCTGAATTTTTGTCGCCTGCCCGCGGCGCTAGCGTTCGCCTCGTTCCCTGACGAGAGAGGAGCCTGGCGCCATGATCAGCCACGCGATGAATGCTCGGCATACCGATGTCGCGACGTCCGTTGCCGCGGAGGCGTCCGGGGAGAGCGCACCATGGCTGCCCGCCAAAGGGATGCGGACCAGCGCCGTGCGCGACAGCGTGCTGTTCCGGGAAGGTGATGAGGCGCGGTCCTGCTACCGGATCCAGTCAGGCGCCATTCGGGTGGTGAAGGTTCTGGCCGACGGCCGCCGCTATGTCGCGGACTTTTTCCTGCCGGGCGACGTCGTCGGTTTTGATTGCGGGGATACCTACGAGTACACGGCCGAGGCGATTGTCGATACGGAGCTTGTCCGCTATCCGCGGCCGTTGATCGAGGCGCGGTTCGAAGAGAACCCGGCGGCGGGTCGACGGCTGCTCGACGTGACCCTGCAAAGGCTGGCGGCGGCCCAGAGCCAGATGCTGCTGCTGGGGCGCATGAATGCGATGGAGCGCGTGGCGACGTTCCTTCTCAACCTTGAGCGCCGTTTGGGCGCCAAGGAGTCCGTCGACCGGACCATCCCGCTGGCCATGACGCGCGCCGATATTGCCGATCACCTCGGACTGACGCTGGAGACCGTCAGCCGGATGCTCAACCAGCTTAAACGCGACGGCACGATCGGGTTGCCCGACCCGCATCGCATCAGCGTCCTCAAGCCACAGCGCCTGGAGCGTATGGCCTGCGCCGGGGGTCACTAGGCCTTCTGGCAGTGGTGTCGCGGCGCTGCATCGCCGCAGCCAGCCGATGTTGGTGATCGGACGTGCGATGCGTCCTTGGCGTGCGACCGCGTGTCGAGAAATCTGCGATGTGAATAGCTGACGCTGCCGCCCGCGGGCCCGGCCGGCATGATCGTCAGGATCGAGTCGCCCGCGGCCGGCGGACGATCGGGGTAGCCAGCGTGGAGTCGACCGACCTATAGTGCCGCAGCCGAAAGCGGTACCGGGGATCCAAGTCCGTCAACCGGCAGCAGCAGGAAACGGGCTCGGCGCCGGGGCGGGGACTCTGGTCATGTCGGCGAGGCAAGATCAGTTCAGTGCGTCGGGCGATGCCGACGATACCACTGCGCGGCTGCAATCCGTCCTCGAGACGGTGCCGGACGCCATGGTGGTCATTGACGAGCGGGGCCTGATTGACTCGTTCAGCAGGGCCGCCGAACGGATGTTCGGTTATGCGGCGACCGAGGTCGTTGGCCGCAACGTCAGCATGCTGATGCCCGCACCCTACCGCGATGAACACCATCGCTACATTGAACGCTATTTGCGGACGGGCGAGCGACGCATCATCGGAGTCGGTCGCGTCGTACCGGCTCAGCGCAAGGACGGCACAACCTTCCCGGTCGAGCTGTCGGTCGGCGAGGTACAGTTCAGGGGCGGCCGCCTGTTCATCGGCTTTATCCACGACATCACGCAACGCCGCAGGACCGAGCGGCGCCTGGACGAGCTGATGACCGAGCTGGCGCACGTCTCGCGCGTCAACGAGATCGGGCAGATGGGCTCGACGCTGGCGCACGAGCTCAATCAACCGCTGACGGCCATCCTGGCCTATCTCGGCGCCGCCCAGCAGCTGCTGGAGTCGAATGCCGGCAGGGACAAGGTCCGCTCGATGATCGAGCGGGCCGTCAACCAGGCCGAGCGCGCCGGTGCCGTCATCCAGAAGCTGCGCGAGTTTCTCGGCAAGGGACGGACGGTCCGCCACCTCGAATCGATCAACAAGGTGGTCGAGGAAGCCAGCGCGCTGGCACTGATCGGCGCCAAACAGCAGGGAATCCGCACGCGTCTGGAACTCGATCCGGCAGCCCCGATGGTGGCGATCGACCGCGTCCAGATTCAGCAGGTTCTCGTCAACCTGATCCGCAACGCGGTCGAAGCCATGAGTGAGAGCGCGACCCGCGAACTGGGCATCCGGACGGATGCCGGCGACGGCGTGGTCACGATCAGCGTATCGGACACCGGCGCGGGTATTTCCAGCGACGTGGCCGCCAAGCTGTTCGAGCCCTTCGTCAGCACCAAGGCGCAGGGCATGGGGATCGGCCTGTCGATCTGCCGCTCGATCGTGCAGTCGCATGGCGGCGACATCCAGGTCCGGCCCGGCGCGTCGGACGGCGGTACGACGTTTTTCTTCACGCTGCCGGTCGATGGCCCGAAGCCCTAGGCACTGACCGGGCTCGCTGGCGCCGCACGACCGCCGGGGCCGACCGCGGCGGCGGATGCGGCTCGGGCCTTCCTAGGACAGGCGTGCGCGCACCGAGGCAGCCGGCCGCCTGTGGATCCTCAGTACAGGCGCACGGTGCCGGCAACGAACTCGTCGACGAGTTGCGCAAGGCGCGCCAGTTGGCCGTCGACAATCTCCTCGACACCACCGCGCAAACGCTCGACCGGCATGCCGTCGCGCGTTTCGATCAGCACCTGCCGCAGCGCGGGCGCATTGACGGGAGCACCGATCCGGCTGGCCATCAGGCATTGCGCCCGCGCAACCTGCGGCATGCCGGCCACCACGGCGTGCGCGATACGCTGCGCCATGACGTTGTAGATCTTGCCGACATGGCTGGCCGGATTCTTGCCGGCCGCCGCTTCCAGGCTCATGGGTTGGCAGGGCGTGATCAGGCCATTCACACGATTGCCGCGGCCGACCTCGCCGTCGTCGCCGGCCTCCGCCGAGGTGCCCGTCACGGTGAGATAGACGCTGCCCGCTGTCGGGTTGTCCGCCATGTTGACGCCGACCTCGCAGGTCGAGAAGCCGTGCTCGAGGGCGATGGCCTGCGCTTGTCGCTGGATGGCGGACTTCGACTCGAGATAGGCGTCCAAGCCGGCAAGATAGCGGCCGATCATGGCGCAGGCGATCGTGAGCTGGACGGCGTCGCCGTGCCGAACGCCCATCACCTTGACGTCCTCGCCCCAGGCCGGGTTCAGGCGAACGCGGTCCGGCCCGTTGATGTGTTGTTCGACGGCAAGCACGAGGCGCTCCAGTGGCGTTGCGGGCGCATGGCCGACGCCAAACGATGTGTCGTTGGCCAGCGCAATCTGGCCCTCGTCGCGGCGCGAGAAGAGGGTGCGCAGGTCCTGGGAGCCGGGTTGGACGCGCTCCTCGATGACGACATGGCGCGCCGGATCCAGGGCGTGCATGTGATGGCGCAGCCAGTCGCGCGATCCGTCGATGGCGATGTCGCGGATCGGCATGACGTCGCCGCCGATTTCCGCCGTCGCCCGGCCGGCGAGATAGATGCGGATCGGCGCGACAACCGTACCGCCGCCAAAAGCCGCGGCGGCCCGACCGCCGCACAGCAATGCCTTGTCGACATTGTGGTGCAGGATGCGACCATAGCGCTGCAAATAGGCGCGGCAGAGGTTGCGCGAGAATGTTTCGGCGAGGGCATCGCAAATCGTATCGGGGTGGCCGATGCCCTTGCGTTCGACAATCTCCACCGCGTCGTCAGCGGGCAACAGCCGGGACAGGATGACAGGTTGCATCGTCTCGGTATCGCGCATCAGAAAGGACGGGCTTCGGCCACGGGATGCACCCGGTCCGCTACCAGGTTGGTGCCGGCCCCGCCGCCTTGAACGGCGTCTGCAGGGCACGTTCGACCATCATCAGGCGGTCCTGGCCGTAGAACATGTCGCCATCGACGATGTAGGTGGGCGAACCCAGGACACCCTTGGCAATGGCGTCATCAGAATTGCGTTGAAACTCCGCCTGGACCACATCCGAACGGGCGTCGGCCAACAGCGGGCCGGGATCCATCCCCAGCCCGGCGGCGAGATCGGCCAGCACCGCAGGATCTCCGGTATCGCGGTCGTCGCGCCAAAGCGCCTGAAGGAGCGCCTTGTGAAGCGCATCGACGTCAACTTTCTGACGCTGGGCGGCGATCACGAAACCTGACGGCAAGGCGCGGTCGCCGAAATGATGCACCGGATCGACCAGCGCCGGGATGCCGAGATACTCGCTCCAGCGCTCGATCTCGCGGCCGAAATAGTAGGCCTTCAGCCGGTTCGGCCGTCGATCGAAGGGCTGGCTGCCAGCCGCCGGCACGACCTTCGACAGATCGATGGGGCGGTGCAGCAGCGGCCGCTGGAAGCGCTTCGCCAAGTCGACGATCCGGCCGGCGCCGAGGTAGGCATAGATGGATCGGGTCGAATAGAAATATTCAATCGGCGCGCGCATGGATCGGTCCGGCGGAAGAGGGAAGCGTGGCGTGGCTGTACGACGGCCGCATGGGCGAGGCAAGGGCCGGGCCGGCGCCGGTTGTGCCTGCGCCGACGTCGACGCCAATTGTCGCAGCCATGCGTTGATCGCGATGTCGTCATCTGCCAAGTCGTGCGGCGCCGGGATATAGAGTAGATATTCTGAATGTGTCGCCCCGGCGCGATGTGCGCGCTGCTGGAGAACCCGGTTCGCCGATGGCCGAAGATGCAATACCGTCTGCGGGAGGCGCCGGCGCCTCGGCGGGGCCTGCAACCGATGGTGGGGGAGCACCGTCGCGCCCGCTGTCCGGCAGGATAGCGCTGGCGTGCCTGACGTGGCTGACGGTGCGATTTGCACAGCGGCCACTGCGCCTGTTCTGGCCAAGTCACTTCCGGCGCGACCTGTGGAGCCTGGATCTGCCGGCGTTCCAGCTGGTGATCGGCAGTTCGCGCCATGCCGTACAGCATGTTCTGGTCAGAGGCGCGGCGCGCTATCCCAAGAGCCGCGTGATGAAGCCGCTGCTGGCGCCGCTGATCGGGCAGGGGCTGTTTGTCTCGGCTGCGGCCGACGTGCCATCGATCCGCCGGATGTTCGTGCGTGCCATCGCGCAAGTCGACGATGAATTGATCGAGGCGACAACCCGGCGGCTACTGGGTGACTATATACGCCGCTGGCCGGGCGACGGCAGTCTGGCGCGGTTGCCGGTGTCGTCCGAGATGTCGCGCCTGGCGGTCGATATCGTCTCGGAATGCCTATTCCGGACGCGCTTCAGCGAGGCGGAGAGTGCCGAGTTCACCCGGTTGTTCTTCCTCTATCAACAGCTGGCGAGCCCGCTGCGGCTCTTCCCGTGGGTCGGCAAACGCGTGTTCGCACCGCTGCGCCAGTTCCGCCTGCGGCGGGTGGCCGAGCGCATGCGGCAGTTGATGCGCGAACGGTTCGCCGTCGCGGTACGCCAGCCGGACTCGGCGGTAGCGTCAGCTGCCTTCGCCCGGGCCATCGCCGAGCGCGAGCGCAACGGCGAGCCGCCGCTGTCCGATGAGCGATTGCTTGACGAGGTGGCGGTCATGCTGCTGGCCGGCCACGAGACCAGCGCGTCGGCACTGTCCTGGCTGCTGCGCCAACTCGCCGGCGACCCCGGGCTGCAGGATCGCCTGCGGGAGGAAATAGCGCAGTCGGCCGAGCCTGCTGCCGGCGTTGCGGCCGACACGACCCTGATGAAATCGGTCATCAACGAGGTGCTGCGACTGTATCCGCCGATTCCCATCTATGCCCGCGACGCGACGGCGACGGAAACGATCGAGGGTCAATCCGTCAGGGCGGGCGCGCTGGTGCTGATCTCGCCATGGGTTATTCACCGGCACACCCAGCTATGGGACGACGCCCGGACCTTCAACCCGGACCGCTTCCGCAGCTCGTCGACCAACGACGCCGCCGGCCGCTTCCTGCCGTTCGGATCTGGCCCGAGAGCCTGTCCGGGCAGCCGTTTCGCGATGGTCGAGATGCACGCGATCCTGACCGGCCTGCTGCAGGCTTTCCGGATCCGGCCATTGCCGGGCGCCGTGGCGCAGCCCCTGGGCAATCTCACGACGCGGCCGGACCGCGAGATCTACGTTGCGCTCGATTCGCTGTCGCGCGCGGCGGACGAGGCGGGGCAAGCGGTCGCGAGCTAGCCGCCGCGCCACCGGCTGGCGGACGCGAGGCGACCGGCGCGCCATGTGTCGCGCCGAGGGCGGGATTGACAGGGTGCCGCGCGTGCGAGTTGAGTTGCCGGTGCCGGCATCGTCGTGCCGCCCCTGAGACCGGCCACCGAGGCGAAGGGCATGAGCGTGGGCGATTCTCTGCTTGCCGTCGTGAAGACGCCGCTATGGCTCGCGGCGATTGCCACGGGCGCGAAATCGTTCGTCGACAACCCGATTCTTGGCAGCGAACGACTCAATCGATGGGGACTGCACGTCGGCCGGGTGCGACTGGCAGCGCGTCTGGCCGGCATGCGCCGGCGCTGGCTGGCGCGGCGGGTGCCGCCGGCACAGCGACAGGCCTTCGAACGCGACGGGTTCGTCGTGCTGCAGGATTTTCTGCCGGCGCCGGAGTTCGAGCGCCTGCGGGCGGAGGTTCTCGACGACGCCTGGGAAGCGCGCGAGATGCGCCAGGGCAGCACGGTGACGCGTCGTGTCTTTCTCGACGTGGCCCGACTGGGCCGGGCAAAGCCGGCACTGGCCGCGTTCCTCGGGCGGCAGGACATGCGGTCGTTGATCCGCTACGTCGCGGCGACCGGCGGCGAGCCGGCCTTCTCGATCCAGTGCATCCTGGCCAACGCGGCCGGCGCGGCCGACGATCCGCAATGCGTCGTTCATGCCGACACGTTTCACGCCACGGCCAAGGCGTGGTTCTTCCTGCAGGACGTCGGGCCGGACGACGGGCCATTCCTCTACGTTCCCGGTTCGCACGCCCTGACGCCGCAGCGCGTGGCTTGGGAGCGCGAGCAGAGCCTCGCGGCGCGGCAGAGCGCGCGGCGAGACCATGCCGAGGGGTCGTTCCGCATTTCGGTCGACGACCTGCATCAGCTGGGGCTACCGCAACCGCGGTCGATCGCCGTGCGTGCCAATACGCTGGTGATAGCCGACACGTTCGGCTTTCACGGCCGCACGCCGAGTCCGAAACCGACGCAGCGGATCGAGGTTTACGGCACGCTGCGCCGCAATCCGTTCCTGCTCTGGACGGGGCTCGATCCACTGTCCCTGCCGCCGCTGCGGAGTCGGCTGGGATCGGTCCTCACCGCCCTTGACCGCATGGGGATCGTTCCCATGCCGTGGCGGCCGGTGGGACAAATCCGCCTCGACGCACCACCGAAGATCTAACGGGAGCACGGAGCACGGCGGCGGCCGGGTCGGCCGCGCGCCTTGACGCGGCAACTTGGGCTGGTGTTGATAGGGCGAGGGTCGACCTGTCGCCGCAATGGCTGCGGCGTTGATGTCGGCGTGATGCAGCCGCGAGGAGCGTTCCCGGCGTGACGTGGCTGGTCGACATTTCCCGGCTGATCGAGAATTTGCATCTGAGTACGCCGACCGGCATCGATCGGGTCGAGATGGCGTACGTGCAACACGCGCTGCACCGCGCCGACGGAAGAGACGTGCGCTTTGTCGCGACCTGGCCGCATTTCACCGGGCTGCTTCCGGCCGGCTATGTCCGGTCGCTGATCGACGCCGTGTCGGCGCGTTGGGCGGCCGGCGCGCACGACGCGCAGCACGACCAGGCCTTCCGGGCGCTGAGCGACATGTTGCGTCGCCCCGTCGACCAACCGGCCGGACGACACGCTCAGCGAATAGGTGCCGCGGTCGAGCGGGCCGGACCGGTGGACTGGCTACGCACGGCATCGGTGCTGGCGCGCTCCGCCGTTGGCGCCGCCGGGGGCGCGCTGACGTCCGCCGCCGGCAGCGGCGGGACCTGCTACCTGCACACCTCGCAGTTCCGTTTGAACCGCTCGCAGCGCTTTGAGTGGCTGAAATCGGGCGGCGTCGCCAGCCTCTTCGTACTGCACGACCTCATTCCGGTGACCCATCCGGAATATTGCCGGCCCGGCGAAGCGCAACGCCACGCCGCCCGGATCGCGACCATGGCGCGGCGGGCGTCGGTGATCGTCGCCAATTCGCGGTTCACCCGCGGCGCGCTCGAAGATCATCTGGCGGCGGCCGGCGTCGCGGTGCCACCTTGCGAGGTGGTGCCGCTGGGATTGTCGGATATTTTCTTCCACCAACCGGCGGCGCCGGCGCTTGCGACCGCGACCCCGTACTTTGTGGCGGTCGGCACCATCGAGCCGCGCAAGAACCTGACGTTCCTGTTGCAGGCCTGGCATCGGTGGACTCGCGCCGGACAATGCCGCAAGGCGCGCCTGGTAATCGTCGGTCGGCGGGGATGGGAAAACGAGAGTGTCATCGATCAGCTGGAACGCAGCCCCGGTCTGGCGCCGACCGTGATCGAGGTCGCGACACTGAGCGATGCCGGCATGGTCGCGCTGCTGCGCGGCGCCACGGCGCTGCTGGCGCCGTCGCTGGTGGAGGGGTTTGGCCTGCCGGTCGCCGAGGCGCTGGCGCTGGGCGTGCCGGTCATCGCGTCCAGTGCCGGCGCGCACCGCGAGGTCGGCGGCGCGTTCGCCGAGTACCTCGATCCGACCGACGGCCCGGGTTGGATGGCGGCGCTCGACGACTATGTGCAGCCGTCCTCCGCCCGCCGTCTGCAGCGGGTGGCGGAGCTGGGGCGCTACAGGCCGACGACCTGGAGCGAACACATGGCGCGCGTCGAGGACATCGTCAGCCGGATATCGCGGTCTAGTTCTTGATCTGGTTGCGGATGATGGCGCCGCCGGTGACCACATTGGTCACGGTGCTCACCAGGACCAGCAGCTTCTGGACCTCGTTGAGCGGCGCGCTCGAGACGTAGAGGATGTCCTTGTTCTGCATCGGAAACCGCCGCGCCTGGAAGTACGACCGGGCGTCGCGCATGCTGATCTTGTAGACCACGGGAACGACCGAGGTTCCGGGCTGGATTGCGCGCGTCGGGTCGAGCTCGCGCGCCAGCGTGACCGGCTCGTAGCGAAACAGGAAGACGCCATCGGGATCGGCCTGCAGGTCGACCAGGCCGCCCGCCTTGGCGATGGCCTCTTCCATCGTGAGTTCGATCTGGTCGAACGGGATGACCGCGTTCTTGAAGGTCGCCCCGAAGGCGGTATAGGTCTGCGGCTGACGCACCGCCGTAATGACATCGCCGGGCAGCACGTAGATGTTCTCGGCCGGATTGTTCAGGATCGCCTGCAGGGGAACCGTCACGGAACGACCGGCACGCAGCAGGTTCACGAACGTTTCGTGCGCCGGCGCACGAATGCCGCCGGCCGTGGAAATGACATCCAGGATGCGGTCGCCCCTGACCGAGAGCGGCACGCGGGCGCCGGCTGTCACTTCGCCGGTCACGGTCGCGGTGTTGCTCACGTTGCGCGAGATTGTGACCAGCGCCTGGGGCTCGATCGCCTTGCCGGTCAGCTGGCCGACGATCTGGGCTTCAATCTGGGGCGGCGTCATACCGACGACCCGGATGCGACCGGCGTAGGGAACGGTGATGGCGCCATCCTGCGACACGACCTGATCGGGAATCGTCACGGAGCGCGACCCGGTTCCCGTCCGGTCGACGATCGGCGAGGAGAAAAGGCCGCCCGCGGCCGCCTCCCAGATCGTCACGGTGACGCCATCGCCAACGCCGATCCGCTGGTACGGCGCCGGGCGGCCGTCGCCGAACTTGCCCTTGAACGTATCGCCGCGTCGCTGGCGCACGATCTCGGCGATGCGCTCGTCGACGTCGACGATCAGGTAGCGCGACAGCTCGTCCTTCGACACCTGCGCCACGACTTCCGAGGCCAGTGGCCCCTGTGACGGCAGCGATCCGCATGCCGCGACGCCAGACAGGATGATGACAGCGCCCACCAGGGACAATTCGCGATGCATCGATAGGACCATGCTGTACGCCATCCGGCAGATACGCCTGCGCAGACTGGCCACTCAACGACAGGGAGGCGGAACGACGAACGGGAAAACGCAACTACGCGAACAATGTTCTCACTATACGACGGCTCCGATCAGGTGAAAGGGGATACTGCGCCGGCCTGTGATCATGTGCGGTGGCGATGCGTGGCTGTCCGAGTTCGCGGGCGGAGATGACCACCACAAGATGGCGCGTTCGTGTACGCGTCGCAGCGATGACTGACCATGATTTTGCAGCGGCCGTCAGGTTGCTGTGCTTGACAGGCATGACCTGCAGTGATGCATCTATGTCATTGAGTGCGTTGCCGGAGAGGCATGTCTGGTCAATGCCCGCAGCTGTAGGCTCCTCTGCCGGAAAGCGGCACGCCTGTCGACCCCGGCGACACGCGCGATGTGTGCTGCGGCCGGCCTCGGGACGACGCGCGGGGGCGATGCCGGCCCGAACGGACAGGCGTGCATGCCGTCGCGTGGTCAGGTAGCGGGCGTGCCCGGGGCATTTCGCAATCAGTCATTTCCCCTCTGGCAACAAAGTGGCTACCCATGAATTTTGCACTCGAACGATTGAAGTTCGACGACATCCTGCTTGTGCGCTCGAAGCGCATTGAGGATACGCGCGGCTATTTCACCGAGACGTGGTCGGCCGACGCCTTCCTGAAACTGGGCATTGCGGCCCGCTTCGTGCAGGACAACCAGTCCATGTCGCGGCAGCCGGGGACCGTGCGCGGGCTGCACTTTCAGTTGCCGCCCTACGCCCAGGCCAAGCTGGTGCGGGTACTGCACGGTGCGGTCTTCGATGTCGTCGTCGATTTACGGGTCGGCTCGCCGAACTACGGCAAATGGTGCGCCGCGACCTTGACGTCGGACCGCAGCGAGCAGCTGTTCATTCCCAAGGGCTTCGCCCACGGCTTCATGACCCTCGAGCCGGACACCGTGATCGCCTATCGCGTCGATACGCCCTACGCGCCGGCCAGCGATTCGGGCATCTACTGGAACGATCCGGCGATCGGCATCCCGTGGCCGTTCGAGGCAGCCGACACCACCCTGTCGGTGAAGGACTCGGTGCTGCCGCGTCTTGCCGATTTCGCCAGCCCGTTTCGCTGGGAAAGGACCGATGTCGTCGAACCGGTCTAGTTTCCGGGTTGTGGTGGTCTGGGTGCAGGGATGGCAGCGACAACACGACGGTGGGGCGCTTGACTGGCGGCGCGGCGGCGCAGCCCGGCGACCGCGTCGTGATCTCGTGAGGGCGGCGTGTCGCTGCTGATCTTTGGCGCCGGCGGTCAACTTGGCACGGAACTCGCGATCGCCGCGGCCGGCCGGCGGATTCCGGCGCTGCTGCTGGCGCATGGCCAGGCCGATATCTGCGACCGGCAGGCGGTTGGGGCGGCTCTGGAGCGTGCTCGCCCGACGGTCGTCGTGAACGCGGCGGCGTACACTAAGGTCGACCAGGCCGAGGTCGAATACGAGCTGGCCGCCCGGGTCAACACCGACGGCGCCTCGGTCTTGGCGGACGC
>JAHCJT010000006.1 GCA_026126245.1 Alphaproteobacteria bacterium | reverse complement strand
CACCACGCTGTCGGTGTGGCGCTCGGCCATCAGCACGTGCGCCACGCAGCGCGTGCCGTTGCCGCAGGCGCCGGCCTCGCTGCCGTCGGGGTTGTAGATGCGCATGAAGACGTCGGCCTGCCGGTCGGTGGGCGGCTCCATCACGATCAGCTGATCGCAGCCCACGCCGGTGCGCCGGTCGGCGATGGCGCGGCGGCGCGCCGGCGTCAGGTCGAGCGACCGCGCGCGGGCGTCGAGCACGACGAAGTCGTTGCCCAGCCCGTGCATCTTGCGAAACGGCACGCCGGCGGTGGCGGTCATGGCCGGCTATATGGCGCGCACGGCCACGCAAGTCCACCGCCCCGGTGCCGCGGCGGGGGCCAGGCCAATGGTACGGCCGACGGGCTGGGGCCAAATCCACAAATCTGATCTGCCGCGTCTGCTTCCGGCTGGAGTCCAGACATGGCGAGTGTCGAGCGGCTCGTCAGGGACTGACCTAACGCGGAAGTTCGGAAGTTAAATCGCTCGTCCGCCATGCGTGGCGTGCGGCCACTCTGCGTCTGTCCACGGTCGCCTGCGCTCGGCGGATGGCTGTTACCGATGCGCCGCCGGGACGGCTTGGAGGAAAAGCCCTCTCAGGCTAGGGTCTTGGCGTGCTGGCGACTTTGGTAGTGCAGCCCCGGCAATTGGGGGGAGCATGGCAAGCGGTCTCGCGAGCGAGGGACAACCGACAGAACCGGACGCGACGGTGGCGGATCTCCAGCGCGCGAACGTGGCGTTGCGGCGGCAGCTGGCTGATCAGCGTGCCGAACGCGACGTGGCGCTGGCGGAGAAGGCCGCGCTGGCATCGCAACTGGCAGATCAAAACGACACCTATTCGGAACGCCAGGTCCATCAAGCCGCCACCAACGAGGTTCTGGCCGCGATGGCGGCCTCACCGGCTGATCCGCAACCCGTCTTCGATCTGATCGCGGCCCGGGCGCGCGACATTTGCGGCAGCTATGGCGTCTCGGTGATGGAGTTCGACGGGGTGATGGTGCATTTGCGCGCCTGGACGGGTGTCAGCGATGATCCCGGGGTCCGGCAAGCCTATATCGCCCAGTTTCCAAGGTTGCCTGACCGAACGCGCGCCGAGGGCCGTGCGATCCTTGATCGTCAAGTCGTCCATGTCCGGGATTACCAGACCGAACGTGAGCTACAACTGTCGCCCGGCAATACCACGGTCAAATCGAACGTTGCCGTGCCCATGAAACGCGGCACCGAGGTCATCGGTGTGGTGACCATGGGCAGCCGCGCCGTGGGCGGCTTTTCCGATTCCCAGATTGAGCTGCTGAAGACGTTCGCTGACCAGGCGGTGATCGCCATCAGCAGCGCCGCCGCACACCGCGAGCAGCGCGAGGCGCTGGACCATCAGAGCGCGATGGCCGAGGTGTTGGCCGTGATCAATACATCACTCGGCGATCCAACACCGGTATTCGAAACCATCCTGGCGAAGGCCCATACCCTGTTCGGGGCCGAAACCGGGTCGTTGGGCGTTTTCGATGGCAAGATGTTCAAGAAACTCGCTCGGCGAGGATATCCGCCCGACGTGGACGACTTTTTGTCCAGGCCCTATCCGCCGGTTGTCCAACATCAACCATTGCTGCGTGGCGAAACGATCCATGTGCCGGATGTTACCACGCATGCCTGGCCGGCCGGGGTCGATGCCCCGGCCTTCCGTCGATGGGCGGGTGAGGGCCTGCGCGCCTGGCTGGAAGTGCCGTTGTGGAAGGATGACGCGCTGTTGGGATCGTTGAGCGTTTGGCGCGCCGAACCTCGCGCCTTCACGCCCAGGGAAATCCAGCTCTTGGAAAGCTTCGCCGCCCAGGCGGTGATCGCGTTGGAAAACACGCGACTTCTGGGCGAACTGCGCGAGACGTTGGCGCGGCAGACGGCGACGGCCGAGGTCCTGCGCATCATCAACGCCTCGCCGGGCAATCTTGAACCCGTGTTTGACGCCATCCTCGCCAAGGCCCACGATTTGTGCGGCGCCCCGTTGGGCAGCCTTCAACTGTTCGATGGCGAGCGGTTCCGCGCCGTCGCGACCCGCGGCATGGACGCGGCGTTCTCGGCCTTCCTGCGCCGCGGTTACCGACCGACCGGCGCCGCTGCCGTGCCGCACGAACACAGCACGCAAATCGTGGACGCGGTCGAACTGGCGCGCCAGAACCCGAATGACCCCGTTTGGCGTGCGACCACAGAACTCGGTCAGATTCGAACCTTGCTGGCCGTGCCGTTGGCGAAAGACGGCAACTTCCTCGGCCGCATCGTCGCCGCGCGGCGGGAGGTGCGGCCGTTCACGGACAAGCAGATCGCGCTGCTGGAGAATTTCGCCGCCCAGGCGGTGATCGCGATGGAGAACGCGCGGCTGATCAACGAGACGCGCGAGGCCCTGGAGCAGCAGACCGCAACGGCGGGAGTTCTGAGAGTCATCGCAAATTCGCCGACCGACACCCAACCTGTGTTCAACACCATCAGCGAGCGCGCGCCCAAGCTCTGCAACGCCGATATGGGCATGGTGGCCATGGTCGACGGCGACCTGATACGTCTTGCATCGATCTATGGGGTTGCGATTGAAGGCGTTGAAGCGGCCCGGCAGGCGATGCCCATGCGCCTCGACCACGAAACAGCGACGGCACGTGCCGTTCGCACGGGCTCCATTTGTCACATCCCCGACATTGCCGAGGATCCGCTTTATCTCAACAAGCACGCCGCGCAGGCGATGAGGTACCGGGCCTGTCTCGCTGTGCCGATGTTCCATAGTGGCGAAGTTGTTGGCGCCATCTTCGTGGCCCGCAGTGCGCCAGGGCTATTCCCCGATTCCCAAATCAAGCTGCTCGAAACATTCGCCGATCAGGCGGTGATCGCGATCGAGAACGTGCGGCTTTTCACAGAGCTGAAGGACGCGCTCGATCAGCAGATCGCGACGTCGGAGGTGTTGCAGGTCATCAATGCGAACCCCGGCAATCTCATGCCGGTTTTCGACGCGATGCTGGAAAAGGCGATGCGGCTGTGCGGCGCCGCGTTCGGCGAACTGCACACGTGGGACGGCGCCAAATGGCGCGCTGTCGCCGTATCGGGCCTTCCCGATGCCTACGCCGAATACTACCGAACCGGCCAGCAGGGCGCGGCTCAGGAGACCCGACGACTGGCCAACGACTCGCTTGGCGCGCGCGCGGCCGGCGGCGAACGGGTCGTCCATATCGCGGACCTGAAGGACACCGAATCATACCGGATTGACGCGGGCGTCACCCGTGCGATGGTCGATCTGGGTGGCGCCCGTACGGCGGTCGGCGTCACCCTGCGGAAGGACGGCGAGCTTCTCGGCGGAATCGTGATCTACCGGCAGGAAGTGCGGCCGTTCTCGGAGAAGGAAATCGAGCTGCTGGAAAACTTTGCCGCGCAGGCGGTGATCGCGATGGAAAACGCGCGCCTGCTGAACGAGATCCGTGAGCGCCAGGGCGAGCTAGACGTCACTTTCCAGAGTATGGGCGATGGCGTCGCCCTGTTCGACGAAACTCATCGTCTGGCGGCCTGGAACCAACACTTCCAGGACATGCTCGATGTTCCTGCCGAGGTCGTCTCCGCCCGGCCGAGCTTCAGCGACTATGTTCAATACCTGGCCGATCGTGGCGAGTACGGCGCCGAGCCGGCTGATACCGTCGAGCGGCTGCGCGCCAACGCTGGCCAGAGCGCGAGCCTCGAGCGCACGCGACCGAGCGGCCAGACAATCCAGATTCGCATCAACCCGACCCCGGCCGGCGGTTTCGTTGTCATTTACACCGACATCACCGAACGTAAGCGTGCCGAGGAGGCCTTGCGCGCCGCCCGCGATGCGGCGGAGGACGCGCTGCGGGAACTGAAGATCGCGCAAAGCCGTCTGATTCAGGCGGAGAAGATGGCGTCTCTCGGCCAACTCACTGCCGGGATCGCACACGAGATCAAGAACCCGCTGAACTTCGTCAACAACTTCGCCTCGCTGTCGGTTGAATTGCTGGACGAGTTGAGGGAAACCGCCGCGCCCGGCTTTGCGCATCTCGACGCCGTTGCGCGTGCCGACATCGACAATCTGGCGACCACACTGACGACCAATCTGCAAAGGATCGAGGAACATGGCAGACGCGCCGACGGTATCGTCAAGAGCATGCTGGAACACTCGCGCGAGACCACGGGGGAGCAGCATGCAGTCGAACTGAATGCACTGGTCGAGGAGGCGCTGAACCTCGCCTATCACGGCGCGCGCGCGCAGGATCAGGGCTTCAATATCACACTGGAACAAGATTTCACGCCCGACATCGCGCCGATCACGCTGGCACCGCAGGAAATGACGCGGGTGCTGCTGAACCTGATCTCCAACGGGTTCTACGCCGCCCGCAAGCGCGCGCAGGCCGAGCCTGGCCACGATCCCGTGCTGCGGGTGTCGACCCGGGACCTGGGCGATGCCGTCGAGATCATGGTGCGCGACAACGGCGTGGGCGTGCCGGAGAAAATCAAGGACAAGCTGTTCCAGCCGTTCTTCACCACCAAGCCGACCGGCGAGGGCACCGGGCTGGGCCTGTCGATCACCTGGGACATTGTGACGAAACAGCACGGCGGCACGATCGAAGTCGCGAGCGAACCGGGATCCTTTACCGAGTTCACTGTCCGACTGCCACGCAGCCGGTAGGTCACCCGGTCGGAAGGTGCGCATTGCGCGTCAGGATCCTAGTCGTCGACGATGAGCCGGATGTGGCCGAACTGTTCCGCCAGCGTTTTCGCCACGAAGTCCGGCAAGGCCAGTATGTGATGCATTTTGGCGCCTCGGCGGGCGAAGTACTGGGCAAGCTCGACGACGGCATCCGCTCAGAGCCGGTCGTAGCGCTGGCGGACATCAACATGCCGGGCGCGGACGGGCTTGGGCTGCTGCAGGAGGTCAAGCGACGTCGGGCCGAGCTCCCTGTCATCATGGTCACGGCCTATGGCGACGACGAGCACCAGCGACGGGCATGCGGGTACGGCGCCGCCGCATTCGTGATCAAACCAGTCGACTTTGACAACCTCAAGCGCCAGCTCAGCAGCTCTCCTCACTGCAGGTCTAGGCTGCCGGATGTCTGCACTTAGCCCTTTCCGGAAGAAGTCTGGGCAACAGCCGAAGTCCGGTCCTGGGGATGAAGCGCACTCGCAGGCAACGAGCCAACACTCCTGAGCCTGACCCGAATCGGACGTCTCACCGACCATCCCGAAACCCGGCCGGTTGACATCGGGGAATGCCACGGGCGCACGGGATTGCTATCAAGGCAGTGATCGCCTGCAGTCTTCCGACTAGCATGGGCGGCTGCGGGGAGAAGGAGCGCGACCATGGACCAGGCCTTGTCAGGCGTCCGCATCATCGACATGACGCACAATCAGGCGGGACCCGCCTGCACGCAGATTCTTGGCTTCCTCGGTGCTGACGTCATCAAGCTCGAGGAGCCCAAGGGCGGCGACATTGCGCGGGTCAACATGCGCGACCAGAAGAACAGTGACAGCCTGTTCTTCCTGGTCTTGAACGCCAACAAGCGCAGCCTGACGCTGAATCTGAAGACCGACGCCGGCAAGGACCTGTTTCGCAAGGTGATCGCCCAGTCGGACGTGCTGGTGGAGAATTTCGGACCGGGCGCGCTCGATCGCCTCGGGTTCGGTTACGCAGCCCTGAGCAAGATCAACCCGCGGCTCATCTACGCGACCATCAAGGGCTTCGGCACCTACGGGCCTTACAGCGGTTTCAAGAGCTTCGAGCCGGTCGCCCAGGCCATGGGCGGGGCGATGAGCGTTACCGGCTTCCCCGAAAATCCGCCGACCTACATCTATCCAGCGATCGGGGATTCCGGCACCGGCATGCACATGGCGATCGGCATATTGGCGGCGCTGCAGCAGCGCCATGCGACCGGCCGCGGCCAGCAGGTCGAAGTGTCCATGCAGGACGCGGTCGTCAACCTGGTGCGAGTGAGCCTGCGCGACCATCAGCGCTTCGGCAGTCCGATGCCGCGCACCGGCAATCAGCTCGGACGCAACGTGCCTGGCACAACCTACGCCTGCGCGCCTGGTGGCCCGAATGACTACGTCTACCTGTACGCACAGCCGCAGATGTGGCCGGCGGTGGCGAAGGTGCTCGGGCAACCGGAGTTGACCGAGGACGCGCGCTTCAAGACCGCGGAAGCGCGCTGGGACCATCGGACCGAACTCGACGCCATTGTCGAGGGTTGGACACGCCAGCGCAGCAAGCACGAAGTCATGCGCCTGATGGGAGATGCGGGCGTTCCCTGCGGCGCCTGCCAGGACACCGGCGAGGTGCTGGCCGATCCGCATCTCAAGGCGCGCGAGATGATCGTCGACGTGGATTACCCGACTCGCGGTACCTATCAGACGGTCGGCTGTCCGATCAAATTGTCGGATTCACCCGTCGCGGTCAGCCGTCCGCCACTGCTGGGCGAGCACACCGACGCACTGCTTGAATCCCTGTGCGGGGTCGAACCTGATGAGGCGAAGCGCCTGCGCCAGGAGGGAGTCGTCTAGCCCGGCGCCGTTTTCCCCGCCCGGCTGACGGCCGGGTTGACTGCATCTGCCCGATCGCCGGCGGCACCATTCCCGCCGATCCGCCAGTAGAACAGCCGACCTGTTTCGAGTTGTCCGTCAACGCGCGCGTCGCTAACGACCGAGCGCTACCGCTGACCTCGCCTGAGCCGACGAGGCGATCGAGCGATGCCGCGACGTCTGCTGTTGGCCTTTTCCGGCAGAAGTCTGGGCAGCAGCTGAGGCCCGGTCCCAGGTCTGAAGCGGACTCACCGGCAACGGGCTCGGACTGCGGAGGCTGACCCGAAGCGGCCATTCAGCCCTCAGTTCATTCGATCACCGCGTCGGCGCTGACAAGGGTCGAACGTGGGATCTCTGGCCCCGGTGCCCCATCGCCCGTGAGCTTGACAAGCCGCCCGCCAAGCCGCACCAGCGCCGGCTCGAAGCGCTTGGTGCAAAGGTAGCGCAGCCGCGCGACCGTACCGCTCTCGTCGTGCCCTAAAAGCCTCGAGCAACTGACGACCTCGGCAGCCACAACGGCGGTCGGTCAGAGTTGATCACGATTCAGGCTGACGCTCTGTTGCGCGGTCTGGCACGCCGCACATTAGGGCCGTGCCTTGTGCGCGACAATGCTGCGCGTCCAATGGCGTAGCTTTGCCAGCGCGGCGGGCCCTGATCTTGCGACGCACACCCACCATCGCCTACGCTTCGGCAAGGCCGAGCGCGATGCGGCGAAAGCGGATATCGCGCTCGCGGTGTTCGGGCAGCCGGAAGTTCGAAGTCGCGGTGGCCATTTCTGGAGCCACGCGACGCAGCGCGTCGGCTTCGACGCGCGCCTTGGCGATGTCGCCCAGACCGACGTAGCATTTCATCATCGATTGATGCGTCGGCGCAAAATCAGGCCGCTCACGCTTGCTCAGGAGGCCCCATTCGATGCCTTTCTCATACTCCTCCAGCGCGAAGCAAACGTTGCACAGGATGGAATAAGCGTTGAACCGCATGACATCCTTGGGATTAAGACGCATCGCTTCCAGGACGTGCTGTTTGGCAGCGTTCGCATCGCCTGACATCAGTTCGGCAAATCCCAGGCTCTGCAGGACTCCCGGATCGTTAGGATTCAGCTCAAACGCATAGCGCAAATCACCGAGCGCATGGTCATGTTCGCCCAATGCGAGATGCAGCAAGCCCCTTACAAGGAAGCCACGATGTTCTCGGCGATCAAATTCAATCGCCCGACGCGCGGCCTCCATGCCGGCATTCAACGCATCTCGCGGTGAAATAACACTTCTGTAGAACACCTGAGTCCAGTGCGCATACGCCAGCCCTGCCCAACCGATAGCGAGATCCGGCTCGATCTTCAGCGCCTCCTGGCAGGTTTCTATTGCCTGCGATGTCATGGTGGCATCACCCCGACGATAGGCGTCGTTGATTTCGAACAGGCCGCGCATCGCCAGCTGCCAAGCCCTCGGTTGCTTCGCCTGGCGTCGGCGGATGGCCTCGGCCTCGAGCGTCTCGATCTCCATTCCGATGGTGGCGACGATGACGCGTGTCATCTCTTCCTGGATCGCGAACACGTCTTCGACCACCCGATCGTAGCGCTCCGACCACAGCTGACGGCCGACGCCGGGGTCAATCAGTTGCACGGTCACCCGCAACCGGCCCGTGGCGATGCGGCAACTTCCCTGGACGAGATAGCGAACGCCCAGTTCACGCGCGACATCGCGGACATCGACCACCTTGCCACGATATGTAAATGTGGTCGCACTCGCGATGACAAACAGCGACCGGAAGCGCGACAGCTCGGTGATCACGTCATCGGTCAGGCCATCAGCGAAATAGCCCTGCTCCACGTCGCTAGAGAAGCTGGTGAACGGCAGCACAGCAATCGACGGCTTGTCTGGAAGCGCGAGCGAAACAACGGGGGGCGTCGGTACGGCTGCGGACGCTGGAGCAGCAGCCCCTTCAACTCGTGCCCTGTAGGCGCGCACAGGCCGCTCGATATTCTTCAAGGAGAGTTCGCCCAGGTCTTCGAACGTCGCCTTCACACGACCGGACACCGCATCATGTACCGCGCCG
The DNA here is from genome assembly GCA_026126245.1 of Alphaproteobacteria bacterium. Classification (GTDB taxonomy): domain Bacteria; phylum Pseudomonadota; class Alphaproteobacteria; order Reyranellales; family Reyranellaceae; genus Vineibacter. The sequence goes on along the minus strand of JAHCJT010000006.1, from coordinate 28,513 downwards.
GCGAGTACGATCCCTCCGGCCGAAGCCTCGGCCTGCAGCCGAGCAGCTACGTTGACGCCGTCACCGTGAATGTCGTCGCCGTCGATGATGATGTCACCGAGATTTGCGCCGATCCGGAAGACTATGCGTTCGCTCTCCGGGACATCGGCATTGCGGACAGCCATGGCTGTCTGGATCTCGATGGCGCATCGGGTAGCATCGACCGCGCTGGAAAATTCCAGCAACAGGCCATCGCCCATGGTCTTGACGATGCGCCCGCCATGCGCGGCGATTGCCGGGTCAATCAGGTCGGTTCGGTGCGCCCTGAGGCGCGCCAGCGTGCCGCTCTCGTCACGGCCCATCAGCCGCGAGTAGCCGACCACATCTGCCGCCACGATAGCCGCCAGACGCCGTTGCTCACGCCCCAATACGCGCCCCCCGCTTTCAAGAAAAATGGTAGGGGCGAGCCCCGCTGGCATCAAGCCGCTTTAAGGCGACAATGTCGCCTATTGGCCTTTTCCGGCAGAAGAATAGGCAGCAGCAGAGGCCCGGTCCCGGGCTGACGCGGATTCACCGGCACCGGGCCCGGACTGCCGAGTCTGATCCGAAGCGGCCATTGACCAGTGTCGGCTTCGTTGCCGGCAAGGGGTCTGATCCCTAAAGTGCGCAGGATAAAGTGCGCTTTGGGGGAGCCAAGTGCCTCGCAAGCAGCGACGACTGGCGGCGATCGTGTCGGCCGATGTGTCGGGATACTCCCGCCTCATGGGTCGCGACGAGAGCGGCACGCTGGCGCGGCTGCGCGAGCACCGCAAGCAGCGCTTCGAGCCTGTTGTGGAACGGTTCGGCGGCCGGATCGTGAAACTGACCGGCGACGGCGCACTGGTCGAATTCGCCAGCGCCGTCGATGCGCTGGGCGCGGCGATCACGTTCCAGCAGGCGATGGCAGAAGCGAACCTTGACCAGCCGCCGGCCAGTGCCATCGTGTTCCGCATCGGCCTGCACCTGGGCGATCTGATTGTTGCGGACGACGACCTTTACGGCGATGGCGTGAATATCGCTGCCCGGCTCGAAGCGGAAGCGGACCCGGGCGGTATCGTGATCTCCGGTGCGGTCAAGGAGCTGGTAGTGGGACGGGTGAAGGCCAGCTTCTGCAATCTTGGCGACCGGGTTCTGAAAAACATAGAGCGCGCTGTGCCGGCCTACAGCGTCGCATGGGCCGCCGCCGACTGACCGAATGCTATTGCCGACTCTCCGCCGCAACAGCGCCCCGCGACTCCGTCGTTGCCACCGTCGCATCCCCTCCCCGACAAGCCATCGATCGCCGTACTGCCCTTTACCAACATGTCGGGCGATGCCGATCAAGAGTTCTTCGCCGATGGGTTGGCGGAGGACATTATCACGACGCTTTCGAAGCTCGCCGGCCTACGAGTAATCGCGCGCAATTCAAGCTTCGTGTACAAGGGCAAGGCGGTCGATGTCCGCGACGCGGCGCGGCAACTGGGTGTGCGTTATGTTCTTGAAGGGAGGATTCGCAAGAGCGCAAACCGGATGCGCATAACGGCGCAGCTGATCGATGCCAGCAGTGCCTCCCATCTCTGGGCGGAACGCTACGACCGCGCGATTGACGACATTTTCGCTGTCTAGGACGAAATCACGTTGGTCGTCGCGACCGAGTTGCAGGTCAAGCTGACCGAGGGTGAACAGGCAAGGCTGCATTACACGACGACCAGCAATATCGAGGCCTGGACCCACTGGGCGCAGGGCCTGTCTTATTATCGCCGAGCGGTGACAGAGGAAAATATGGGTGGGGCGCTTGCCTGCTGGAAACGGGCGCTCGCACTTGACGCCACGTCAGCCACGCTAGCTGCCATGGTTGGGCTCATCTATTACCTCGACGCGCGCTTTGGCTGGTGGGACGACAGCGAAGCGGCCCTTGCGAATGCGCAACGCTACGTCGCCCGAGCGCTTGAGCTCGATCCTGCAAATTCCGATGCCAACAGCACATCAAGCATGATCGCGCTGCTGCAACGCCGCTTCGGGGACGCCGTGGCTCATGCGAGGCGAGCCGCCCAACTTGCACCTGGTTCTGCCGACGCGGCGAGCTTCGCCTGCTTCGTTCTGGCGTTCGCGGGACATCCGGAAGAAGCAGTAGTGCACGGCGAAAGGGCGATCAACTTAAGCCCGCACTACCCCGGATACTATCTTGGCCATCTCGGAAACGCCTATCGACTTGCAGGGCGATTCGAGGAGGCCATCGTCTCCTTCAAGGCCTATCACGACCGCCATGCGGGATTTGGCCTTTCCGACCTGGTAGTCGCTTATCAGCAAAATGATGAGCCGGAGAAGGCGAAGCAAGCGGCGACACAACTCTTGTCCCTTCGCCGGGATTTCACGATTGCCGCTTGGGCAAGAACCCAGTTCCGCGCCGATACGGCACGACTGGAGGCCGATATCGCGGCCCTTCGTTCCGCAGGTCTTCCAATGAGCTGACGTTCAGCCGTGGCGCCTGCGTCCGTTGCCGGCGCTTTCCGGAAGAAATCTGGGCAATGGCCGAAGTCCGCTGCTGGGGATGAAGCGGACTCACGGACAACGAGCCAGGACTGTTGAGTCTGACCCGAAGCGGACATTCAGCCCTCAGCTCATTCGATCACCTCGTCGGCGCGGGCGAGGATGGCGGGAGGGATGGAGAGACCGAGCGCCCTGGCCGTCCTGAGGTTGACGACGAGATCGAACTTGGCCGGCTGCGCCACGGGCAGGTCGGATGGCTTGGCGCCCTTGAGGATCCGGCCGACATAGACGCCGACCTGGCGGTGAACGTCCTGCAGGTCGGCGCCGTAGCTCGCCAGGCCGCCGGCGAGGCAGAAATCGCGAAAGGCGTAGATGGCGGGAATGCGGTGGCGAGCGGCCATCGCCACCAGCTGCATGCGATGGGCCATGTAGAAAGGTTCGCCCGCGACCACCAGCGCGCCCACGCGACGTCGGGCCATGTCGGCGAAGGCCGCTGCGAAGTCGCCTTCCGCCCCCGCGTTGTAGATCTGCAGTGGCAGCCCCAGCGCGCGGGATGCCCCGAGCAGTTCCTCGACCTGCCCGTCGGATTGGCGGGCGGCGGGATTGACGAGCGCCGCATAGGTGCCGGCCGCAGGCACGAACTCGCGCAGCAGCTCAAGACGCTTGGCCGCGAGCGCCATTTCAATATTGGTCACCCCGGTGGCGTTACTGCCGGGCCGCGCCAGGCTCGCGACCAGGCCCATCTGTACCGGATCGCCGCCGCCGGAAAACACGATCGGGACCGTCGAAGTCGCCGCTTTGGCCGCGCGCGCCGGCTGGTTGCCGCCGGTGGCGGCAATCACCGCCACCTGAAGGCGCACGAGATCGGCGGCGAGAAGAGGCAGCTTCTCGTAGTCGCCGTCGGCGAACCGGTACGCGATGGCGACGTTGCGGCCCTCGACAAAGCCGGCCTCGGCCAGCCCGCGCCGGAACGCGGCGACAAAATGCGCGAAGCCTGCACTGGTCGCGCTGCACAGATAGCCGATCGTGGGCGTCGGGGCCTGGGCATGCACCGCCAGCGACCGCACGGCGGCCGCGCCTCCCGCAAGGGCGATGAACCCGCGCCGCCTCATTGGATCACCTCGTCGAGTTCGACGACATTCTAGGCACGATAGCGCGGCCCGTCGTAGCGAAACTACGGCAACCAGGCGGCCAGGTCAGCTATTGGTCCTTTCCGGAGATAGGCTCGGTGGCAGCTGACGTCCGCTCCTGGGGCGAAGCGGACTCGCCGGCCACAGGCCGGAACTGCCGAGTCTGACCCATCTGCGACAGCAGCCGGCGCCATGCCCGCGCCTGCGTGCCTTTGGCCGTCGGCACGCCAAGGTATCCGTCTGCGGTGGAGGCCCACGGTTCTCCGGTAGGCGACCTCTCACCTTTGTCTAACCCCGGTGAAAGTATAGAGTTGCTGCAGCGCTCGGCACGAAAGAAGGTGCAATGACTTCAGTCGGACGCAGGCGGTTACTATTTTCTGCGGGTTCCTCACTGGCGGCGCCGAGCATGACCCAGGCACAGGGCCAACGGCGGCTCCCAGTGGTAGGGGTCTTGAACTTTTCGTCACGGCTACCCTCTGAGCACCCATTTCCCATCGCAATCACCAAGCGCCTACAGGAGCTCGGCTGGATCGAGGGAAAAACGCTGACGTTCGAAGACGTGTATGCCGCCGGCGCAACTGAACGCTTGCCCGAGCTCGCTGCCGACCTGGTTCGCAAGAAGGTGGACGTTATCTGGGCAATCAGTCCGCCAGCGGCGGTCGCGGCGGCGCGCGTGACCAAGTCGATCCCGGTCGTTTTCGTCCGAGTGGCCGCACCCCTGCAACTCGGCTTGGGTGAATCGTTTGCGCGACCCGGCGGCAACGTCACCGGCGTCGCCTCGAACGCCGGTCTCGAGGTGTACCTCAAGCGCCTCGAATTCCTCCGCGAGATCCTGCCTGACGCAAATCGCCTCGCGGGGATCGCCCCAGGTACGGCGATCTTCGCCACGGTGAGGGGCGGGGTCTGGCAGCCTGACAAGGACGAGGGGATACCAGAGGCGCGTAAACTCGGCTTCGAATTGGACAAGCACTTCGTGGACAAAGCTGAAGATCTGGATAGGGCCTTCGCTGCAATCGCGGCCTCCGGTGCACAAGCGCTCCTCGTTTCCGCGTCACCACTCATCTTCGGTGAGCGGCGCCGGATTGTTGACTTCGCCAACCAAAGACGCCTGCCCAGCGCGTTCATTGAGAGCGACTTCGTTGAAGCAGGAGGGCTGTTGTCTTACGGCTCCGATGTGCTTGACACCATGCTGCAGAGCCTCTCCCACATCGACAAGATCCTGCGGGGCGCCAAGCCGGCAGAGCTTCCAATCGAGATGCCCTCGCGTTTCGACCTTGTGATCAATCAGAAGACGGCAAGAATGCTCGGGCTGACAATCCCGCAGTCGGTCTTGCTGCGCGCCATTCGCGTGATCGAATAGGTGCCATCGGCGAAGACCTCAATGCCACGGCTGCGCTGCGGTGGGTCCTTGTCCATGCCAACGCTGACTTGCGTAATGTCGTTTGTGCCGCGCAAGAGCATGGTCTTGGCCCGTCTCCGGCCAAGCGCTCGACGTTTGCGATGTCTCAAGGTGACTCAGAAGCGGACGCGGCGATGCACGACGCCTTCAAAATAGACCCTAGTCGAACAGGGTCGCCAGGCGCTGCTTGATGCGGTCGGCGATGTAGAGCGCCAGCGCCTGGATGGTCGAGGTCGGGTTGACGCCGCCGGACGTGACCCAGATGCTGCCGTCGACGATGAAGAGGTTCTTCACGTCGTGGCAGCGCCCCCACTCGTTGACCACGGAGCGCGCCGGGTCGGTGCCCATGCGGGCGGTGCCCAGCAGGTGGCCCGGGCTGTTGAGCACGGTGCGCGACGCCGACAAATTCTTCGCCCCGGCGGCCGTCAGGATCTCCTCCGCGCTCGCGATGCCGTGCTCCATCATGCGGCGCGTGTTGTCGCTCAGCGTGTAGTCGATGCGCGGCGCGGGGATGCCGTGGCTGTCCTTCAGCACGGGGTCGAGCGTGACGCGGTTGTGCGCCTCGGGCAGGTCCTCGCAGGCCACGCCGATCGCCACGCGGTGGTTCAGCAGGCCGCGATAGACGCGGTGATGATCGCGTCCCCAGGGCAGGCGGCCGCTGGCAGCGCTGGTGATCGCCTCGGTCGCCGGGCCGGTGCCGCGGCCGAACTGCAGCGTGTAGCCGCGCACGAAGTCGCGGCTGGCGTCAGTCTCGTAGAACTGCTTGCTCCACAGCGAGGTGATCGGCGCACGTCCGCCGTCGAGCTCGTCCGCGACATAGCCGGAGACGATCGGCCAGGGATGCAGCATCAGGTTGCGGCCGACCAGGCCGCTGGAGTTGGCGAGCCCGTTGGGAAAGCGCGTGGAGGCCGAGTTGAGCAGCAGGCGCGGCGTGCCGATGCCGTTGGCGGCGAGGATGACCATCTCGGCCGGCTGGAAGCGCTCCACGCCGTTTGCATCGTAGTAGACGACGCCCGACGCCATGCCGCGGTCGTCGGTGGTGATTTCCCGCACCCGGCAGCGCGTGCGCAGCTCGACTCCGGCGCGTAGCGCGGCCGGCCAGTACGTGATGTCGACGCTCGCCTTGGCGCCTTGCGCGCAGCCCGGCGTGCAGTGGCCGAGATTGATGCACTTGGCGCGACCGTCGACCTCGCTGGTCGCGACCGCGATATCGGACGGCCACCAGTGCCACCCCAGCTTGTTGGCGGCGCGCGCATAGAGCGTGCCGGTGCGGCCCAGCGGCACGGCCGGCAACGTCGGCTGGTGCGGCGGGTAGGCGGGGTCGCCTGCCAGGCCGGCCACGCCCGTCATGCGGTCGTTCTCGGCGAAGTACGGCTCCAGCGTCCAGTAGTCGATCGGCCAGTCGTCCGCGACGCCGTCCAGCGACCGCACGCGGAAGTCGGACGGGTGCATGCGCGGGTAGTGCGCCGTGTACAGCACGGTGCCGCCGCCGACGCCGTTGAAGTTGGCGATCTTCATCAGCGAATTGTCGTCGTTGACCGGATAGTCGGTATCGCGGGCCCGACGGTTGGGGCTGATGTCGAAATCGGCGTAGCGGCGCGCCTCCCAGTCGCGGCCGTTGCTGGGGAAGTCGGTGGGTCTGATCCAGTCGCCCTGTTCGAGGCACAGGATCTTCATGCGCGTGTCGGCCAGGCTCCAGGCGACGGCGGCGCCGGAAGCGCCGGCGCCGATGATCAACACGTCGACGATTGCGTCGCTTGGCCGGGCGGTGCCGGGATGTGCGTCGACGGCCATGTCAGGCGGTCCCGCCATCGACGTCGCGCCACATCCGGGGCCGGCCGCGCACCGCGTCGAGCAGCGACCAGTCACCCGGATCCAGCGCATGGCCCTTGGGGAAGGGCGAACGCGGTTCCAGCCCCAGGGCACGCATCACGCGATCGTCGCGGTAGTAGCATTGCAGCACGGCGCGCCCGAGCGCCTCGATGGCCGGTCCCTCGCGGCCGAGCAGCGCCATCGCCGCGGTTTCCGCCTGCGCCTCGTCGAGGTCGGCGAAATCGCCGCCCGCCGCCTCGCGCAACAGCGCCAGGGTGGCGCGCACGTCGCCCGCGTCGCGGCCCAGCGACCGCACGATATCGCCGAAGATCATGGCGTCGTCGGCGCCCGGCACGCCGTAGTCGGCGCTGGCGGGCACCATGAAGGCGGCGAGGCGGCGCAGGTCCCGCCGCTCGATCGGTGTCAGGTCGCTGGCGGGGTCGTCGGTCATGCACGGCTCGGTCGAAAGGGCGGGCGCAGCGATACTGTTCGATGCGCCGCGTTCGGGTCAACGGTCGCCGCGAAGGCTGCGCGCTGCTGGCCAGTCCGCGAGGCCATATCGCGCGGTCGCCCTATGCCGATCGGTCGATGGCGAGGTGTGGACCCACAATCCCGCCGGGGCGAGCGGAGAAATGGGTCGCCGAAAACGCCGCTATGATTGGGATCAGAACCCACAGAGCTCGCTACGCCGTATCTGCTTCGGGCCGAGGTCAAGACATCTGTTCGCGTTGGGCGGTTTGTCAGAAATTGACCCGAAGCGGACAGTCGCCCTCGCCGCGGCGGCGTTTCCGAAGGTTCGAACTTGGTTCCAAACCGGCTGCCAGTCATTCAAGGGCAGTGTTCGAACCGTCATGTTCCAGCCCCAACCTGTCCGCACAGTCTCTCAGTAGGGACGGTCACCCCGCACCAGCATCCGATACAGTCGGCGATGCTGGCTGTGATCGTAGTCGAATCCGGCCTTATGCAATGAGGCGCGGTCATCGATGATCAGAAGATCGCCCTTCATGTACTCGTGCGCATAGCAAAACTGTGGCTGCGTGATCCTGTCGGTCAAGTCCTGCAGAAACTCCTGGGTTTCTTCGGGTGACATGCCAGTGACCGTCTCGGTCTTGGCCTTATGAAACCACACTGCCTTGGTGCCGGTCTCCGGATGGGTGCGGACCAAGGGATGAATCGTCGGCGGTTTCGTCGTCTCGAGCTGAGCCTTCACGATATCCGGATTGCCTGTCTTCATCCGGGCGCTGCTGATCAGCGTGTTCTCAGTCATCGCGCCAGTGATCTTCCGTTTCACGTTGTCTGGAAGCGCGTCGTAGGCGGCACGCGAGTTGCAAACCGATGTTCCGCCACCCTTGTCCGGCACGGCGACCGCATACAGCATGGTGAACTTGGGCGGCAGCTCCTGGTTGGTGTGGTCGGTGTGCCAAGTGGCATTGGCGCCGAGCTTTGCGGGCTGGCCCTTGCTGTCCAGGTGACGGTTGTCGAGCACACTGATCAACGGATATCCGTCAACCAGATAGCGCCGGTTCTGGTCCTCCATCAGCTCGCCGAACATTTCTCCGGCGGCTTGCAACTGTCCTGGGGTGAGATGCGCTTGCCCGCGAATCACAAGGACCACGTTTTCGACGACCGCGTCGTACAGCGCCTTCCGCGTCGCGCCATCGATGGGATGCGCAAGGTCGACACCCGTGACTATGGCGCCGATGTGCTCCTTGACCTTCTCGATCTTCATGGCCTGGGTGGGAATCCTCAACGCGGCAGCGCTCATGATCCGCCCTCCTCATTTCCTGCCCCGCAGATCGTGGCGGGCGCGCTCAGCATTCCGGAACCCGACTCTCGCCAATAGGATCGGCCGACGCTGATCATAGCGGCGCCTGCGGGCTTCCTGTCGGCAGCCACCGTTCTATTCCGCCGCCGTCTGCACAGGGGCGGGCGAACCGGCGCGACTGATCTCCGCATCCCACGGACCGGGGAAGCGGCCACTCCCGGTCTTCTCACGCGTGAAGACGTTGTAGTCGACCGGCCACTCGGCGCGCGGCATCTCGTAGAACACTTCGACGCCGTTGCCATCGGGATCGCGCAGGTAGATGCCGAGCGAGATGCCGTGGTCGGAGATGCGCTCTATCGGCACTCCCTCAGCCTTGATCTTCCTGTAGAACTCCTTGAGGTCGTCGAGACTTTCGAGGCGCCAGGCCATGTGGTTCAGGCCGACCTGGCCCTTCATTGGCAGCGGCGCATCCTCGCCCAACTGCATCAGCGCCACCTCGTGCGACTGCTCCTCATCGGCCGACAGGAAGGCAGCCCAGCCTGGCCGGTATTCATAGACGTGGAGGCCAAGCAGATCCTCGTACCATTTCTTCGACCGCTCGACGTTACGGACGTAAACGTTGACGTGCTGCAAATACATCGGTCGTTTTGCCATGGCGTCCTCGCGTTTTCCGTATGAATGGTACGGAGCGGGATTGTTCGCGGCAATCCAATGAGGGGGCCTGACGATCGATTTTTTTTGAGCGTGACGCCCGACGGCCGGTCGAAACTGACGACTACTATTCGCCGGCTGAGTGACCGCTTGTGGCCGTTCTCTGACGGCCCGCTCAATATCGGCGATGTCCGAAGGGGGTCGGCAGCAGACCCGGCGCCGCACGACTTTATGGATTTTGACCTCAGGTCAAGGTCACGGACACCGACCCGTATGGCCCGAAATCGGCGATGTAGCTGTCGCCGGCCTTGGGGCGCAGCATGCCGGTGAGCGTGCCGGTGCTGATCATCTGGCCGGTCTTCAGGCCGATGCCGGTGCGGGAGAGCTCGTTGGCGAGCCAGGCCACCGGCACCATGGGATGGTCGAGCGCGGCCGCGGCCGTTCCCTTGCGCCGCACCACGCCGTTGCAGACCAGGGCCGCTTCCTGTCCGGCGATGTCGCGCCTACGCCAGTCCGCGATCGCCGGCCCGTAGACGATGGCGCTCGCGCCGGCGCCGTCGGCCAGGATCGCCGGCAGCGGCGGAAACGAGGCGTCGTGGATGAAGCGGCATTCGGCGAGCTCGAGGCCGGGATGCAGCGACGCCACGGCCTCGGTGACTTCTTCGACGCTGTAGGGCTTGGCGCGCGGCGGCAGGTCGGTGCCAAGGCGGGCCTGGTATTCGACCTCGGGGATCGGGCTGCAAAGGCCGGCATGCGCGACGCTGTAGGGTGACGGCATGACCATGGGCGCAAAGACGCGGCCGTATATCGGCGAGTCGGTCCGCAGCGCCTTCTGCATCTCCTCTTTCGCGGCGGCAATCTTCCAGCCGGCGATCTCCCAGGCCAGCTCCTCGGCCACCATCTGCGCGATGCGATAAGCCGTTCCCGTGTCGGGCGGGACCAGCCGCGGATCGAGGCCGCTCTGCTGGCGCCCCTCGCGGCGCAAGGTCGCGAGCAATCGCGCAAGTTCGCGCTGTCGGGCGATCTGCATGGCGTCCTCCGTTTCCGTTACCAGCGGTGCGTGCGCGCCCGCCGCCGCTCGGGTCGTCGGCCGAGCGGTCGAGGCGCGCTTGAGTTGCCGACCGTCGCGCGTCGGTGGCCGCGCGTCCTGCGGCGCTCGCGCGCCCACCTGATGCTCAACCGATCGACGGCCGGCTTGCCGGTGGTGTCAGTATTGCCCGGGTTCTGGCGATCGTGCCAGCCGCGCCGCGCCGCGCAGCCGCACCGCGCCGGGAAAGGCCGGTGCACGTTGCGCCGGCAGGACGCGGCAGGTGCGGATCGCGACCGGGCAACGGCGGCGGCTTCCCGTCACGCCGTAAGAGCCAGGGGAGGCGACGCGTTCACCAGGACGGGCAACAGGATCTCGAACCGCGCGCCGCCATCGGCCCGGTTCTCGGCGCGAATGGTGCCACCCATCTCCTCGATGATGCGTCGGCAGAGCGGCAGCCCGAGGCCGGTGCCCTTGCCGCGCGGTTTGGTGGTGACGATCTCGCCGAAGAGCCGCGGTAGGACGTTGGGTGCGATACCCGGACCGCTATCCTCGATCGCAAGCCGCAGCCACTCCCGGCCCTTGCGCAAGACCGGCTCGACGCTGAGCTGAATCAACCGTTTCGGGTGGTCCTTGGGCAGTTCGTCCAGTGCTTCCCGGGCATTGTTGACCAGATTGATCAGGACCTGCTCAAGCCGGCCGATATGGCCGCTCACCCGCGGAATGCTCTCCGGCAGCTTCAGCTCGACCTTGATGCCGGACGTTGCCATCGAATGCCGCGTCAGGTCGATTGTGCCGCGCACGGCCACCATGGGATCGATCGGGCCGACCTCGTCGGCCTGCGCGCTGCGCGCATAGGCCCGGATTTCCCCTATGATCCGCGTTGCCCGTTCGACCTGGGAGACGACCCGGTCCAGCTTTTCCCGAGCGAAGGCGGTGTCGGCTACATCGCCTGCCGGATCGTCGATTTCCTCGAGCGCCGCTTCGGCTGCCATGCGGATCACCTGCAGCGGCTGGTTGACCTCGTGCGCCACGGTCGCGGCCAGCTCGCCAATGCTCTTCATGCGCTCGGCGTCAAACAACCGCAGTTCGGCTTGATGACGGACTGTATCGTCGACCCCCAGAAACACGATGCTTCGCACCACGCCTTCGTCATCGGCGATCGGCTTGGCCGTGACGTTGATCAGGCGCCTTGTGCCATTCGGGTCTGTCAGCACATTGCTGAAATGGACGACCTCGGCGTCTTCCGGCTGCAGCGGTCCGTCGAGCCAGCGCGTTAGAACCGCCGGATCGAGCGGACACGGGATCACGTCCTTGAGTGGCCGGCCCACCGCGTCGTGCTCGGCAACGCCTGATATTGCCACGAACTCCTTGTTCACCATGGAAATGCGCAGGTCGCGGTCCAGCAACATGATCAGGGCACCGCTTGACTCCACAATGGAGCGCAGGCGGTTGGTTTCGGCCGCCAGTCGCGCGGCGAGTTGCACGCTCTCGTCGATGTCGCGGATGGCGCCGGACAGAACGCCGTGACTGAGACTGTCGTTGAGGACCTTCTGGAACCGCGCTTCGACGTGGCGGTCCGAGCCGTCGATCCGTCGCAGGCGGAACCGAATCGTCTGTACGGACGGATCCGACGACTTGTGGGCGCTGATGGCGATGTCGCGCACGCGAGCCCAGTCGTCGGGATGGACGATTCTGCGAAAGCGCGTGCCGATCAGATCGGATGGTCGGGCGCCGACCAGTGACTCGGCGGCGGCACTGACAAAGGCAAAGTTGCCGTCGACATCGACCGAGAAGACGATATCGCCCAGCGAGTCGACCAGCGTCTGGAACTTCCCGTGCGCCCGCTCGAGCTCGAGCTCGTGGGCCTTCAGGGCCGTGATGTCTACCCGCAGACCGACCGTGCGACCGTTGGGGGTCGCCTGTTCATAGAACTCGATCCACTTGCCGTCCGGCGTCTGCCGCATGGTCCGGCTGCTCTTGCTGCGAAAGCGCGCCGTCTGTTCGGCGATCCAGGAGTCCTGCGGACCCAGGCCCGCGGCCTCGCGGAGCCTGCCGCTTTCGCGCACCACGTCGGCGTAGGTCCGGCCGATGGCGTCCACACGCCGCAATGCCGGCGTGACGTCCGCGGCCATGGAGTTGAACAGGATCAGCCGCTCTCGGGAATCATACAGGACGACGCCCGCTGGCAGCGCTTCGACCGTCTCGTGCAGCAGGTCGCTGGCGTCACTCGCCTGCAGCGCCACGCGGGCGATCAGAAACAGGAGGACCAGGCCGGCCGAAGCGAACCCGAGCGTGGTCAGCGTCAGGACGAGAATCGACCGTGAATAGTCTTCCGCCAGACGCCGGACGGCGCCATGGGCGCTCAAGGCCGTCGCATTGCTGATTCCATTGATCTCGTAACCCAGGTTCAGCAACGCGACGGCGATCTGCGGGTCGATGCGGTGGCGGGGCGGATCCAGCGACAGAAGTTCCCGGCCGATCCGCTCCGCCTCGCGGGCAAACGTACGGCAGACGCTGGTCGTCAACGCCACGTCCGGTCCCGACCTGTCGGGCGTGGCGCAATGTGTCGTCAGCAGATCACTGAAGGCGCGCCAGTCGTTCGCGATCGCCCGCTTGCCGACGTCCGGCGAAACGGCACCGGAGCCCAGCGTCACCAGTGACTTCATGAGCGCGCCGTAGGCCTGGTCGACGGCGATGGCGCGTTCCATGTCGCGGTGGACGGTACGGGTCGCGACGGGACCAAGCGAAGACCCGGTCACGGCCAGGGCGACCACGCAGCAAGTGACGCCGATCAGTCCGGCGGCGGCTGCCCACAGAACACCTTTCGAGCCAAGGATTCGCCACATCCTGGCCAGCACAGCCACGACGGAACGCCGGGGTGGTGCGGCGCCGAGGCGCCCCGGCGGCAGCGACGTGTCGCCCAAGACGGTCATACAGGCAGCCCAGACGATGAGAGTGTCATCTCAAGGTAGCGATCTTCGCCAAACATAAACTAACAATAAAAATTAACAATGAACTATAATACAATGAAATGCAACAATATATTCTGAACGACCTATTCCCCTGGCGGGCTTGAAAAAAACAGGACCGCAGGGTGGCGCGGGTTCGGGACGATGAAGGTCGTGGCGAGTCGGCCGCAGCAGCAGCGGCGACAGCGACCTTTACGCGCCGTCACGCGCTCAGCTAGGCCCGAAACGCCCCCGGCGTCGGCGGCCGCGCGCGGTCGGCTCCGGGCGGCACGTAGCGCACGGTCATCGGCCGGGCGCGGCCGTCGTCGGGGCCGCCGATCTGCACGATGTCGAAGCTCGGCACGGTCTTGGTGTAGATCGTCAGGTGCAGGATGCCGAGCGGCTCGTGCGGCAGGCTGGGCTCGACGAACAGGCGCCGCGCCGTGTCCCATGCCGGCAGGGCGTGGTGCACCGGCCAGTTGCAGGTGCTGGGCAGTGCTTCGGCGTCGAGCCCGCGATCGTAGACGGCGACGTTGAGCGCGATCTGGTCGGTCATGTCGGTCGAGCGCTGCAGCGCGTCGCCCAGCACCTCGGCCCAGGCGCGCCACGCCGGCGAGCCGGCGGCGATGGCGAAGACGCCGGCGTTGATCAGCGGATAGCGCACCAGCCGATCGGCCAGCTCGGTGCCGAAGGCCTTGCGGAAGGCGGCGCCGTTGACGGCGCTGAACTCGGGCCAGGCGTGGCGGTAGTGGCGGAAGGCGCGATGGATCTCCGGTGCCACCGCGATCGGCCGGCGCCTGGCGCCGCGCAGGAACAGCTCGATGGCGAACCAGCACTGCAGCCAGCAATCCGCATCGATCCATAGATAGGCGTCGTGCCCGGGGAAGTAGTCGGGCAGGAACGGCCGCGCCGTCAGCGCCTTGAAGGCTTCGCTGCAGGCGGCGCGGCCGGGAAACGCGAAATCCCAGCGTGGTGTCGCGAACATGGCACCCTGCGCCGCCAGCCAGGCGCGCTGCGCTTCGCCAAGGCCGCAATCGAGGATGCCCAGCGCCATGTCGCGGCCTTGCGGCTTGTCGCGCAGCGAGGCGACGCAACCCTGCATCAGCTCGAAATAGGCGGCATCGCCGCCGGTGATGATGATCGGGTTGTCGGGCATGGCGGCATAGTGGCGGCTGCTGCGGGGCACGGTCGAGCGCAATCTCGGCGCGGCCTTGCCGGCGCGCGTCCAATGACGCAGCATCCGCGCCCCGACGCCGGCAGGAGGCACCGCCGTGGCCAAGCATATCGACTACTACGTCTCGCTGATGTCGCCGTGGACCTATCTCGGCTCGGCGCGCATCGAGGCGCTGGCGGCCAAGCACGGCGCCACCATGACCATCTGGCCGGTCGATTTCGGCCAGGTGTTTCCCGCCTCGGGTGGCCTGCCGCTGCCCAAGCGCGCGCCGCAGCGCCAGGCCTACCGCATGATGGAGCTGAAGCGCTGGCGGGCGCATCTCGGCGTGCCGATCAAGCTGGAGCCCAAGTTCTTTCCCGGCAACGAGCAGCCGGCAGCGCGCGCCGTCATCGCGGTGCGCGAGAAGATCGACGGCGGCAAGGCGATCAGGCTGGCGCATGCCGTGCTGCGCGGGGTGTGGGAGCAGGACAAGAACGTCGCCGACCCGGCGACCCTGGCCGGCATCATCGCCGGCGTCGGGCTGGACGCGGCGCAGGTCATGGCGCTGGCCGAGACGCCGGAAATCGTCGCCCTGCGCGAGTCCGACACCCGGCGTGCCATCGAGCTGGGCGTGTTCGGCGCGCCCAGCTACGTCATCGACGGCGAGATCTTCTGGGGCCAGGACCGCCTGGAGTTCGTCGACCGCAAGCTGGCGGCGGGCTGAGCCGGGCCCGCCGCGCTGCGGCGGCCTACGGCAGCAGGTAGGCGGCCCACACCACGATGCTGTTGTTGACGACGTGGGCGACGACGCACGGCCACAGCGAGAAGCTGCGCAGACGCACCCAGCCGAGCAGGATGCCGATCGGCAGCACCAGCGCGACATGGGCCGGCTCGATATGCGCCGCCGCGAACAGCACCGAGCTGGTGGCCCAGGCGGCTCGACCGCCGAAGCGGCCCTCGACGTAGCCGAAGACCAGGCCGCGGAACAGCAGCTCCTCGGCGAACGGGCCGAGCAGGCCGATGGCGACGGTGGTCGTCAGCGCCAGCGGCAGGCTGGTCGCCAGGCCGGCGATGACGTGCGAGGTTTGCGGCGTCAGGTCGATGCCGGTGATGGCGTGCAGCAGGCGCAGCACGCCCTCGTCCAGCACCACCGAGGCCAGCAGCACGCAGAGTGGCGCCAGCCACCACCAGCGGCGCGCAACCGGCCGCAGCCCCAGCAGCTCGGACGCGGCCGGGCCGTGGCGGACAACCCCGATCCAGACCGCGACCACGATGACGGCGAAAAACACGGCGAACAGCAGCACCAGCGCCGACGGATCGCCGCCCTTGATCATCGCCGCCATGCGGTGCGGGCCCAGCGCCAGCTTCAGGCCGAACAGCGCCGCGAGGAAGCACATGCCGCCGGCCACGACGGTCAGCGCCAGGTCCCAGAATGTCAGGCGCGGGCCGGACGGCAGGCCGGCGGCGGCCACAGGTTCGCCGCCTGTGGGCGCTCCCGACCCGTCGACCGCAAGGGCGTCGACCGCTTCGCTGTCCATCATCGACCGCATGCGGGCAAAGGGGGCGTTGGTTGAGGTCGTATCTGTCCCGCCGCACGCATCCTAGCGCAGATCGCCGACGGCCGCGAGGCACCCGTCTCTTGGCCCTTTTAGGGGCGGTAAGTTTCAATTCAGGACGCAAAATCGCGCCGGTTTAGCCGGTTTGACTCGCCGCGGGCCGCCGCGTATAGAACCGCCGCTCAAACGGGAAGACGATTTCCCGGTCCGGACTGGTCAAGCCCGCGCTAGCGGGGCGAACCCAGAGGGGCCCCACCGATCCGCGAGGTTTCGCGCATCGGTGCGCTTTTCGTTTGGGCAGGGCTGGCCGCCCGCCGGGCGGCCGTGGAGTGACGGACGGATGTTCGACGGTCTGAGCAAGAAACTCGGCGACGTGCTGGGCCGCCTGCGCGGCCGCGGCACGCTGAGCGAAGCCGACGTCGATGCGGCGCTGCGTGAGGTGCGGCTGGCGCTGCTCGAAGCCGACGTTGCTCTGCCGGTGGTCAAGGATTTCATCGACGGCGTGCGGCCCAAGGCGGTCGGCAGCGAGGTGATCCGTAGCGTCACGCCCGGCCAGATGGTCGTGAAGCTGGTTCACGACCACCTCGTGGAGATGCTGGGCGGCGAGGCCAGCGAACTGAACCTCAACGCCGTGCCGCCGGTCGTGGTGCTGATGGTCGGCCTGCAGGGCTCGGGCAAGACCACGACCACAGCCAAGATCGCGCATCGACTGACCCTCGGACCGCAGGGCATGGCGGCCGGCGCCTTCGGCGGCTCGTTCAAGGAGCGCAAGAAGGTGCTGATGGCCTCGCTGGACGTCACCCGTCCGGCAGCCCAGCAGCAGCTGAAGATCCTCGGCGAGCAGGCCGGGGTCGCCACCCTGTCGATCGTGCCGTTCGAGCAGCCGCTGGGCATCACGCGCCGCGCGCTCGAGGAAGGCCGCCGTGGCGGCTTCGACGTCATCATGCTGGATACCGCCGGCCGCCTGGCGATCGACGATCAGCTGATGGCCGAGGTCGCGGCCGTGCGCGACGCCTCGCGGCCGACCGAGACGCTGCTGGTGGCCGATGCCATGACCGGCCAGGACGCGGTCAACACGGCGCGCGCTTTCAACGAGAAGGTCGGCATTACCGGGATCGTGCTGACCCGCGTCGATGGCGATGCGCGCGGCGGCGCGGCACTCTCGATGCGCGCCGTCACCGGCCGGCCGATCAAGCTGATCGGCGTCGGCGAGAAGATCGACGCGCTGGAGCAGTTCCACCCTGACCGTATCGCCACCCGCATCCTGGGCATGGGCGACATCGTCTCGCTGGTCGAGCGCGCCGCCGAGACCATCGAGAAGGAAGACGCCGAGAAACTGGCCGCCAAGGTGCGCAAGGGCCAGTTCGACCTCGACGACCTGCTGCAGCAACTGCGTCAGCTGCGCAAGATGGGTGGGCTGTCGGGGCTGATGGGCATGCTGCCGGGCGCGGCGCAGGCCAAGGCGGCGATGCAGAAGGCCAATCTCGACGAGAAGGTGATCAAGCGGCAGGAGGCGATCATCCAGTCGATGACCGCCAGAGAGCGCCGCAACCCCGACATCATCCACGCCTCGCGCAAGAAACGCATCGCGGCCGGCTCGGGCGCGCAGGTGCAGGACATCAACAAGCTGCTCAAGCAGCACGCCGAGATGGTCAAGATGATGAAGCGGGTCAACAAGCTGGGCGAGAAGGGCCTCATGCGCAGCCTGGGCAACATGATGCCGCCCGGCTTTCCGAGGTAGTCACCGACATCCACCGATATCCGGTTTCACGCGTTCAGGAAGGAGCAAGCGACTTCATGCTGGCTATTCGACTTTCCCGCGGCGGCGCCAAGAAGCGCCCCTACTATCACATCGTGGTGGCTGACTCGCGCAGCCCGCGCGACGGGCGCTTCATCGAGAAGATCGGCGCCTACAATCCGATGTTGCCGCGCGAGCACGCCGATCGCGTCAAGCTTGACGCCGAGCGCGCCAAATACTGGCTGGGCGTCGGCGCCCGGCCGAGCGACCGCGTCGCCCGCTTCTTCGCCGGTGCCGAGCTGATGAAGGCGCCGGAACGCCGCGAGCAGCCGAAGAAGTCGGCGCCCAAGGCCAAGGCGCAGGAGCGCGCCAAGGCGGCGGAAGAGAAGGCGGGCGAGGCGGCGGCCGGCTGATCCGGTCGCGATGATCGGTCATGGCGGCGGGCGGCCAACGCAAGGTGCTGCTGGGTGTCGTCGTGGCGGCGCACGGCGTGCGCGGCGAGGTTCGCATCCGCAGCTACTGCGCCGAGCCGGCCGACATCGCGGCTTATGGTCCGCTGTCCGACGAAAAGGGCGGGCGGACCTTCACGGTGCGGCCGGCCGGCACCTCGACCAAGGGCGACGTCATCGCCCGCATCGACGGTGTCGCGGACCGCACGGCGGCCGAGGCGTTGCGCGGGTTGCGGCTGTACGCGGCGCGCGCCCAGCTGCCACCGGCCGGGCCGGACGAGTGGTACGAGGACGACCTGATCGGCCTGGCCGCGCGCGGTTCGGACGGTCGGGCATGGGGGACGGTGCAGGCGGTGCACGATTTCGGCGCCGGCACGGTGCTGGAGGTGTCGGGCGGCGAGCATGGACGGTCGTTCATGGTGCCGTTCAACGATGCGACGGTTCCCGCGGTCGATGTCGAGGGCGGCACGGTCACGGTCGACCCGCCGCACGGGTTGCTGGAGGACGGCGCCGAGCGGCGCCGTGACGGACGGAAAGGAGAGGACTAGGCGCAGGTGTGGCGGGCGACGGCGTTGACCATCTTTCCCGAGATGTTCCCGGGGCCGCTGGGGCTCAGCCTGGCGGGGCGGGCGCTGGAGAAGGGCGTCTGGTCGCTGGCGGCAGTCGACATTCGCGGCTTCGCCCGCGACCGGCACGGTACGGTCGACGACACGCCCTTCGGCGGCGGTGCCGGCATGGTGATGCGACCCGACGTGCTGTCGGACGCGATCGCCGCGGTGACGACGCCGGATCGGCCGACGATCTACTGCAGCCCGCGTGGCCGGCCGTTCGATCAGGCCAGGGCGCGGGCGCTGGCGGCGGGCCCGGGTGTGACCGTGGTCTGCGGCCGGTTCGAAGGCATCGACGAGCGCGTCATCGAGGCGCACGGACTGGAGGAGGTGAGTGTCGGCGATGTAGTTCTGTCGGGTGGCGAGATCGCGGCGTTCGTCGTGCTCGACGCCTGCGTCCGGCTGTTGCCGGGCGTGATCGGGACCGCCCAGTCGCTGGCCGAGGAGAGTTTCGAGGAGGGCTTGCTGGAGTATCCGCTCTACACCCGTCCGGCGGTCTGGACCGGACCGGATGGCCGGGAGCGGGCGGTGCCGGAGATCCTGCAGACGGGCCATCACGCGAACATCGCGGCCTGGCGCAGGGCGAAGGCGGAGGAGATCACGCGGCAGCGGCGACCCGACCTGTGGGCGCGGTACGCGGCGGCGCGTCGAGGCGAATAGACCGAAGGACAGGGATTCCGAGAGGAAAGGACAAGGATCATGAACCTGATCAAGCAGCTTGAGGCGGAACAGGTCGCCAAGCTCACCACCGACCGGCAGGTGCCGCGCTTCGTGCCCGGCGACACGCTGAAGGTCCACGTCAAGGTGCAGGAAGGCAACCGCGAGCGCATCCAGGTGTTCGAAGGCCTGTGCATCGCGCGGCGCAATGCCGGCCTGAACTCGTCGTTCACCGTGCGCAAGATCTCCTACGGCGAGGGCGTCGAGCGCGTCTTCCCGCTGTACAGCCCGTCGATCTGGGAGATCGAGGTGGCGCGCAAGGGCATGGTGCGACGCGCCAAGCTGTACTATCTGCGCGGCCTGCGCGGCAAGGCCTCGCGCATCGCCGAGGATGTCGAGGCCCAGCGCGAACTGGTCGCCGAGCAGGCGGCAGCCGCCGCCGCGCGGCCCAAGCGCGAGAAGGTTTCGAAGGAGCGGCCGCAGGAGGGCAGGGCGGTTCGCGCCGCCAAGGGCGGCAAGAAGTAATATCGGATCGTTCTGCGATCGTGGCCCGCCGCCGACGCGGGCCGCATCGCTCTCGGGAGGGATCGAGACCATGGCGAGGAAGCCCGCGCCGGTGCCGGCGGAACCGGTCAAGCCGCGCACG
The DNA here is from genome assembly GCA_026126245.1 of Alphaproteobacteria bacterium. Taxonomy (GTDB): domain Bacteria; phylum Pseudomonadota; class Alphaproteobacteria; order Reyranellales; family Reyranellaceae; genus Vineibacter. The sequence goes on along the minus strand of JAHCJT010000006.1, from coordinate 8,484 downwards.
CTGTTCGACAAGATCTGGGACGCCCACGTCGTGGAGCGTCGCGACGACGGCTCGTGCCTGATCTACATTGACCGGCACCTGGTGCACGAGGTGACCAGCCCGCAGGCGTTCGAGGGCCTGCGCGCCAACGGTCGTCGCGTGCGCCGGCCCGACCTGACCATCGCGGTCGCCGATCACAACGTACCCACCAGCAACCGCGCCGCCGGTATCGACGACGAGGAGTCGCGCATCCAGGTCGAGACGCTGGAAGCCAACGTGCGCGAGTTCGGCGTGCCGTATTTCGCGATGGACGACGTGCGCCAGGGCATCGTGCACATCATCGGGCCGGAACAGGGTCTCACCCTGCCGGGCACGACCATCGTCTGCGGCGACAGCCACACCTCGACGCACGGCGCTTTCGGCGCCCTGGCCTTCGGCATCGGCACCTCCGAGGTCGAGCACGTGCTCGCGACGCAGACGCTGATCCAGCAGCCGGCCAAGAACATGCGCGTCACCATCGACGGCGACCTGCCGCCGGGCGTGACCGCCAAGGATCTGATCCTCGCCATCATCGGCAACATCGGCACCGCCGGCGGCACCGGCCATGTCATCGAGTATGCCGGCCGCGCCATCCGCAACCTGTCGATGGAAGGCCGCATGACGGTCTGCAACATGTCGATCGAGGCCGGCGCGCGGGCCGGCCTGATCGCGCCCGACGAGACGACCTTCCGCTATCTCGAGGGCCGGCCGCATGCGCCCAAGGGTGGCGCCTGGCAGGTGGCGCTGGGCCTGTGGCGACGTCTGCCGTCCGACAAGGACGCGGTTTACGACAGGGAAATCGTCATTCCGGTCGCCGACATCCCGCCGCAGCTCACCTGGGGCACCAGCCCGCAGGACGTGGTGCCGATCACAGGCGTTGTGCCCAATCCCGACGATGCGCCCGACGAGGACCGGCGCAGCGCCTGGAAGCGGTCGCTGGATTACATGGGCCTGCAGCCCGGCACGCGCATGACGGACGTGCGCATCGACAAGGCCTTCATCGGCTCGTGCACCAACGGCCGCATCGAGGATCTGCGCGAAGTCGCCGCCATCGCACGTGCCGCCGTCGCGCGCGGCCGCAAGGTTGCCGACCATGTCCACGCCATGATCGTGCCCGGCTCCGGTCTGGTGAAGGAGGAGGCCGAGCGCGAGGGCCTCGACAAGGTGTTCATCGAGGCCGGCTTCGACTGGCGCGAGCCCGGCTGCTCGATGTGCCTGGCGATGAACGCCGACAAGCTGAAGCCCGGCGAGCGCTGCGCCTCGACCTCGAACCGCAACTTCGAGGGCCGCCAGGGCCGCGGCGGCCGCACCCATCTGGTGAGCCCCGGCATGGCGGCGGCGGCGGCGATCGCCGGCACTTTCGCCGACGTGCGCGACTTCCGCTGAAGCTGCGCATCGCGGTTCGTCGACCCCAGCGCCCTCGCCGGATCATGGCGAGGGCGCTGCCATTTTGCAGGCCGGCGCCAGTCGCCTTCGGACCAATCCCGGCCGGCCGTCGTTTGGCCGGGTGTTGAGCTGCCCGCGGTGGCTGGCCGCGACGCGGCTCAAATGATAAGCTCTTGCAATTAGTTGCCGGTCGCCGCGCAATTCTCGGCCGGGGGAGCCTATGTCCAGCCAATATCCGGCGCCGCCACCACCGCCGCCTCCGCCGCCGGGCTATCCCGGCGGCCCGGTCTATCCGCCCGGCTACGGCGGCGGTCCCGGCTACGGTCAGCCGCCCATGCAGGGCCCGGCCTATGGCGGGTTCTGGTTGCGCTTCGTGGCCTACATCATCGATTCGGTCGTCCTCAATGTCGTTGTGTTCATCATCAGTTTCGCCATTGGCCTGGCGCTGGGTGCAGCCAACCGCAGCGATGAACAGACGGCGCAGGCCATCGGCAGCGTGATCGGGATCATCCTGGCCTGGCTCTACTTCGCGCTGCAGGAAAGTTCGGAGGCCGGCGCCACCCTGGGCAAGCGCGCCCTGGGGCTGCGCGTCTTGCGCGGCGATGGTGTGCGCCTCAGCTTCGGGCGCGCCACCGGCCGGTTCTTTGCCAAGTTTCTGTCGGCCGTGATCCTGCTGATCGGCTATATCATGGCCGCCTTCACCGAGCGCAAACGCGCCCTACACGACATGATCGCCGACACCGTCGTCATCAGGACCTGACACCGCCAAACCGGTACCGGCGCAAAGGGGGAGAACCTCAATGAGTTATCAGGGACCACAACCGCCATCCTGGCAGCAGCAGCCGGGTCAGCCGCAGGGACCGGGCTATCCGCCGGCACCGCCGCATCCCGGCTACGGCCAACCGCCGGGCTATCCTCCGCAGCAGCAGCATCCTGGGTACGCGCCGCCGCCCGGCTACACGCCGCCGCCAGGCTATGCGCCGCCCGGCTACGCGCCACCAGGGTACGCCCCGGCACCCGCCGGCGGCGTCACCTTCGGCGGATTCTGGATCCGCGTCGCGGCGTACATCATCGACGGCTTCATCATCGGCATTCCGATGGCGATCGTGATCGGCATCGTCTCCGCCGCCGTGATGCCCGGACTCATGTCGGGCGGTCAGCCCTCGGATGATGCGGCGGCCGGCGCCATCGGCATCTTTGTCGTCATCTACCTGCTGATGTTCGTCGGCATCTGGCTGTACGAAGCGATGATGCTGAGCTCCGCCGCCGGCGGCACGGTCGGCAAGCGCGTCATGGGCCTGCGCGTGGTGCGCGGTACCGACGGGTCGAGGCTGTCGTTCGGGCGCGCCACCGGCCGGTTCTTCGCCAAGGCGTTCATTACCGGCATCGTGCCGCTGGGCATCGGCTACATGATGGCGGGGTTTACCGACCGCAAGCGAGCCCTGCACGACATGATCGCCGACACCGTCGTCATCAAGCGGCAGTAACGCCGGCCGCAGGCGGAGTGCGAAGAGGCTGGCCGCAAGGCCAGCCTTTTCGCTGCCGGCCCGGTCGGCGCGTGACCGGCCGGGGCCGGCAATGTGATAGTTAGCGCCGTCGCGTGACGCGCAGCCGTCGTTTCCGTCAGGAGGAGCCGTTCCATGTCGTCATGGATTCCGCCGTCGGGCGGCCAGCCGCCCGCGCCGCCACCGCCGCCCTTTGGCAATCCGCCGCCGCAATGGGGCGCGCCGCCCGGCGCGCCCGCCGCCGGCATGGACGTGATCGATTACCGCATCCGCGGCGAGGAGATGCAGTTTGTCGAGGTCGAGCTCGATCCCGGCGAGGCGGCGGTCGGCGAGGCCGGCAGCATGATGTACATGGACGCCGGCATCGGCATGGAGGCGGTGTTCGGCGATGGCCGCAAGACGCCGCAGGGCGGCTTCCTCGACAAGCTGGTCGGCGCCGGCAAGCGCCTGCTGACCGGCGAATCGCTGTTCACGACGGTCTACACCAACCAGTCGCCCTACAAGCGCATTGTGGCCTTCGCCGCGCCCTATCCCGGCACCATCATCCCGATGAACCTGCGCGAGCTGGGCGGAAGGCTGATCTGCCAGAAGGATGCCTTCCTCTGCGCCGCGCGCGGCGTGCAGCTGGGCATCCACTTCCAGCAGAAGCTCAGCGTCGGCTTCTTCGGCGGCGAGGGCTTCATCATGCAGCGCCTGGACGGCGACGGGATGGCTTTCGTCCATTGCAGTGGCGCCATCATGCGCCGCGAGCTGGCGGCCGGCGAGATGCTGTTCGTCGATACCGGCTGCCTGGTGGCGCTGATGCCCAGCGTGCAGTTCGACATCCAGTACGTCGGCAACATCAAGACGGCGCTGTTCGGCGGCGAAGGCATCTTTTTCGCCCGCGTCATGGGCCCGGGCACGGTCTGGCTGCAGAGCCTGCCGTTCTCCCGCCTGGCATCGCGCATCTTCGCGGCCGCGCCGCAGCGCGGCGGCCGCAAGGAAGAGGGCAGCGTGCTGGGTGGCCTAGGCGATCTGTTCGACGGCGACAACAAGTGATGCGCTGCGGGTGTGCCACCAACAACAAAGACGGCGGTCCCGGGATCGGCCCGCCGCTGGCGTGTCACTGCAGTGACGCGCCCCCACCCCAGCCTTGACCTGACGCGGGAATCTGCGTTTATTCGCCGCCGTTTGCGGCCGGAGGGACGATCATGGACAAATTCACCACGCTGACGGGCGTCGCAGCCCCGCTGCCGATCGTCAACGTCGACACCGACATGATCATCCCCAAGAACTTCCTCAAGACCATCAAGCGCACCGGTCTGAAAGAAGGACTGTTCTACGAGATGCGCTATGCCGCCGACGGCAAGAAGCTCGACTTCGTGCTCGACCGGCCGGCCTACCAGAACGCCAAGATCATTGTCGGCGGCCCGAACTTCGGCTGCGGCTCGAGCCGCGAGCATGCGCCCTGGGCGTTGCTCGACTTCGGCATCCGCTGCGTCATCGCCGAGAGCTTCGCCGACATCTTCTACAACAACTGCTTCAAGAACGGCATCCTGCCGATCAAGCTGCCCAAGGAAGAAATCGCCAAGCTGATGGACGACGCCGAGCGCGGCGCCAACGCGGTGATCACGGTCGATCTCGTCAATCAGGAGATCAAGGGGCCGGACGGCGGCACCATCAAGTTCGATATCGATCCGTTCCGCAAGCAGTGCCTGGTGGAAGGTCTCGACGACATCGGCCAGACCCTGCAGGCGGCCCCGGCGATCGACTCGTTCGAGGCGTCGCAGAAGAACGCGCAGCCCTGGCTGTCGATGAAGATCTGAGTCGCGCGAGGGCACCATCGGCGAAGCGCCCGGCGTCGGGCGCTTTCGCGTTTTTCGCAAATGCGTCGGGAGGAAATCAGGATGACCGGTTCGAACCGCAACCTGCTGGTGCTGCCGGGCGACGGCATCGGCCCCGAGGTGATGAACGAGGTGCGCAAGGTCATCGCCTGGATGGGCCGCAAGCGCGCCGTCGGCTTCGACATCAAGGAAGACGTGGTCGGCGGCGCGGCGCTCGACAAGCACGGCGCGCCGATCGTCGGCGCCACGGTCGATGCGGCGATGGAGGCCGACGCCGTGCTGTTTGGCTCGGTCGGCGGGCCGAAATGGGATTCCTTCCCGTTCGAGAAGAAACCCGAGCGCGGCCTGCTGCGGCTGCGCAAGGAGATGGACCTGTTCGCCAACTTGCGGCCGGCCAAGGTGTTCGACGCGCTGGTCGACGCCTCGACGCTCAAGCCCGAGATCGTCAAGGGTCTCGACATCATGATCATCCGCGAGCTGACGTCGGGCGTGTATTTCGGCGAGCCGCGCGGCATCACGACCCTGGCCGGCGGCGAGCGCGAGGCGATCGACACGCAACGTTACACCGAGGGCGAGATCCGGCGCGTCTGCGCCGTCGCTTTCGACCTGGCGCTGAAGCGCAAGAACAAGGTGTGCTCGGCCGAGAAGGCCAACGTCATGCACACCGGCGTGCTGTGGCGCGAGGTGGCGACGCAGCTGCACAAGGAGCACTACAGCGATGTCGAGCTCACGCACATGTACGCCGACGCGCTCGCCATGCAGCTGCTGCGCTCGCCGCGGCAGTTCGATGTGATCGTGACTGACAATCTGTTCGGCGACATCCTGTCGGACGAGGCCTCGATGCTGACTGGTTCGCTGGGCATGCTGCCGTCGGCGTCGCTGGGCGCGCCCGACGCCACCGGCCGGCGCAAGGCGCTGTACGAGCCGATCCACGGCAGCGCGCCGGACATCGCCGGCAAGGGCCTGGCCAACCCGCTGGCCGAGATGCTGAGCTACGCCATGATGCTGCGCTATTCCTTCGACCTCGACGGCGAAGCCGATCTGGTCGAACGCGCGGTCGAGAACGTGCTGACGGCCGGCTACCGCACCGCCGACCTGCTGGCCGGCGTGGCCGACGACAAGACCGCCGCCGCCCGCGGCCTGAAGAAGGTCGGCACCCAGGAAATGGGCGACGCGATCGTCAAGGAGCTCGACCGGCTGGTGTGACGGATAGCTTCTGTCATCCCGAGCGCAGCGAGGGATCTTTTCGAAGGTGTGCGCTGTGCGCTTGCATCCAGAGATCCCTCGCTATGCTCGGGATGACAGTTACTTCCACGCCAATCCCAGTTCGCCGAAGCGGTTGAGCACGTTGAACAGGATGCGCGAGACGTTGTTGTCGAAGTTGTTGTGCGGCAGGCTGCCGCAAAACGTAATCGAGCCGGTGGCGAACACCGCCCCGCCGTTGGGCGCGTCGAAATAGGTCATGTCGGCGCGGATCAGCTGCTCTATGGGCACGCCGGGGATGGTCGAGTAGAGTCCCAGCACGTCCTCGGGCACGGCCACGAAATGCTCCTGGTGCTTCTCCGACGCCGCGATCACCAGCGCGTTGGCCGGCGTGCCGAGCATGGGATCGGCGCGATCCAGTTCGAAGCCGGCCGCGCCGCCGCCGCTGAAACCGAAGTCGCCCAGGATGGTATCGCCGACGCCCTCCATGATCCAGGCGACGCGCGGATCGTCCGCCGCCGGCAGACGGCGGTAGTACGAACCCTCGAACAGGCCCTGAGCCGAGAAGCCGACACCGGCCAGCTGCTGCGGCGCGCGCCCGTTGTGCCGCCACAGGCCGCCATAGCCGCCGTCCAGCGCATGGTGGTATTCGCCGGGTTCGGCCGCCCAGGTGCGGATGGCGGCGCCGGCACGGCGGATCTCCAGCACGCCCGGCAGCTTCGGCGAGCGCGCCACGCGCCAGTAGAAGCCGTTGCCGCCGAGATAGGCCAGCTTGCCGCCGCCATCGACATAGGCCTGCAGCGCATCGAGCGTGCCGGGCGTGTGGTACTCCGGATGCGAGCCGGTGACGACCGCCTTGTAAGCCTTGATGAGATCGAGGCCTTCGTCGTCGAGGTCCTCATCGGTGATGACGTCGACCTCGATGCCCTTGGCATTGAGCCAGGCGAGCAGGTGCGTGTCGGCCGGGAAGTGGCGCATGCCCGAGCCGCGCGCGTCGTTGAAGGTCAGGAACCCCGGACGGAAGCTCAGGGCCGGGCGCAGGCGCGAGGAATAACAGACGCCGCTGAGATCGCTGTGGCGGTTGTAGGTCGACAGGCCGAATTCGGGGAAGTCGTCGGGATGATAGGGCGAGGCGTTCCAGTCCCTCACGCGCTGGCGGAACGGATCGTCGAAATTGCCGCGCCGGAAATTGAAGTACACTTGATAGGTGAAGGTGGCGGCGAGATAGGCGATCGCCGCCGTCGGTTTGCCGCGCGCCGGACGGACGTAGAACGGGATGACATCGCGATGCGCGCCGCACTGAAGCCGCATGCCGTAGACGCCGCTTTTCAGGTCGCCCGGGACGGTGAAGCTGAAGTCGGTCTGCCAGCCGCAATCGTGCAGGTCGTCGTCGTGGAAATGAATTGCGGCGTACTGGCGTGGCGCGTCGGTCCAGCGCATCTCACGGCCGTTCCAGGTCGAGCCTTTCATCGCGCGGGCCGGCAGATTGACCAGCACGCCGTGCAGGTGCCGAGGTCCGACATCCTCGATGTCAATGCCGTCGATGCCGCGCGAAAAATCCCAGGCCGCCAGCGTCCGCGCCGGCAGGCGCAGCGGATCGAGCCTGAGTGCCGAGGGCAATGCCACCGCCGCGCCCAGCAGCATGGGATCCTCGATCTTGCCATTGAAGTAGCGTCGCGCCGGGGCGGCCTGTTGCGCGGCCATGAACAGCGGCCGGCGCGCATCGGGCGCCAGGCCGGCGTCGAACGGCGCCCACGCCTCGCCGGCATCGTCGCACAGCGCCTCGGCACGCAGTGGCGCCTGGCCGACGCGTATGGCGCGCGCCGCCGGATCGATCACCGCCCAGACGCGGTACCAGGCGCGGGCGCGCAGCATCTTGCCGGTTTCGAGCCGCAGCGGCGGACCGGCGGTGCGGCCGATCTCCAGGGCGAGCCCGCGCGGTGTCACCAGCAATGCGAAACCGACGCCGGCCTCGCCGTCCCAGCGCGACAGCACGCACTGTTCGCCGGCCGACGGCAGGCTCGGCCAGATCGTGGCGACAACGGTCAACGCCGTCAGCGGCGAGAGCGACACGGCGCCGCCCACGACGGCGTAGGAGCCAGGCCACGCCTGCTGGACGCGCGACGGCAGGGTGCGGTCGAACACCGACGACATGTCCTCGAACTGCATGCCCGGGCCGGCCGGGTTGGGATCGCCGCTGCGGATGCGCACCAAGCTCGCGCGATAGGGCTCGTCGGCGGCGCTGGAGATCTTGAAGGCGATGCTCTCGCCCGGTGTGGCCGACAGCCGATCCGTGTATCCGACCAGGGGAATCATGCGGTCATCAGCCTCCGACTCGTGGGGTAACCAGCCTAGCGGTTTCGGCGCGATCGGGTAACTCGGTGGCACGGCCATGGGCCGTCTGCGGCGCATGCATGCCGTGCGCAGCCGGTGCGCCTGTCAGCTCCGCGGCCGCGCGGCGTCTCTTGTGGGACGACGGCTGCGTGGGTATTTAGTCGACCGGGGATTGCCGGAACTTGTGATGAAGCAGCCGGTTCTTGGCCAAAGCA
>JAHCJT010000059.1 GCA_026126245.1 Alphaproteobacteria bacterium | reverse complement strand
CGACATGGCGATGGGCGGCGACCAGGGCGGTTCGATCCGCATGCCGTCGTCGTTCTGCGGCACCTACGGCATGAAGCCGACGCACGGGCTGGTGCCCTACACCGGCATCATGCCGATCGAGATCTTCGTCGACCACACCGGCCCGATCACCGCCAACGTCAGCGACAATGCCCTCCTGCTGGAGGTGATCGCCGGCCCGGACGGCTACGACCCGCGGCAATACGACGTCAAGACGCACCCCTATACCAAGGCGCTGGGCGGCGACATCAAGGGCATGAAGATCGGCGTCGTCAAGGAAGGCTACATGCAGGCCAACGCCGAGAAGGACGTCAATGACAAGGTCAAGGCGGCGGCCAAGAAGTTCGAGGCGCTCGGCGCCGTCGTGTCCGAGGTGTCGATCCCGATGCATCTGATGGCGCCGGCCATCTGGATGCCGATCGGCGTCGAGGGCCTGACCCAGACCATGATGTGGGGCGACGGCTACGGCGTCAGCCGGCCCGACCTGTACGTCACCAGCCTGATGGATTTCCACCGCAACTGGCGCGCCCGCGCCAACGAGCTGTCGGAAACCACCAAGCTGTTCACGCTGTTCGGCACCTACATCCGCAAGTACTACGGCAGCCGCTACTACGGCAAGGCGATGAACATCAACCGCCTGCTGCGAGCCGCCTACGACGCGGCGCTGGCGGAGCATGACCTGCTGCTGATGCCGACCACGCCGATCAAGGCGACGCCGTTGCCGCCGGCAGACGCGCCGCGCGAACTCTACGTCGAGCGGGCGCTGAACATGATTTCGAACACCGCGCCGTTCGACATCACCCATCATCCGGCGATGGCGATCCCCTGCGGCATGTCGGACGGCCTGCCGGTTTCGGTCATGTTGATCGGCAAGCACTTCGACGAGCCGACCATCTACAAGGCCGCGCACGCCTTCGAGCAGTCGGGCGACTGGAAGAAGATGTAGCCGCCGGGTCGGCCATCGCATCGGGCATCACGAGGGCTTCCGCGCCGGCCGCGGAAGCCCTCGCCGCATGTGGCAGCAGCCGTCAGCGCGGATCCAGGCCTTCCTCGACGACGCGGCGGCAGCGGCTGAGATGACCGTCCGGCAAGGCCGTGAGCGCCGGCATCGTCTGCTGGCAGGCCATCGCCATGTGGCCGCAACGCGGCGCAAAGCTGCAGCCCGGCGGCAGACGCCGCAGATCGGGCGGCAGGCCGGGGATGGTGCGCAGCGGCACGCCCTTGCGCGCGTGGCGCACCGACGAGCCGAGCAGCCCGGCCGTATAGGGATGCTTCGGCGCGGCAATCACCTCGGCCGTCGTGCCGGCCTCGACGATCCGGCCGGAATACATCACCGCCAAGCGGTCGGCGATCTCGACCGCCACGCCGACGTCGTGCGTCACGAAGATCACCGCCATGCCCAGCTCGCGCTGCAGGGCGCGCAGCAGCAGGACGATCTGGATCTGGACGGTGACGTCGAGCGCTGTGGTCGGCTCGTCGGCCAGCAGCACCTCCGGCCGGCACGACAGGGCCAGCGCGATCATGGCACGCTGGCGCATGCCGCCCGACATCTCGTGCGGGTAGTTGCGCAGCCGGCGCGCGGCCGAGGGAATCTGCACCAGCTCGAGCAGTTCCTGCGCCCGCGCCCACGCCGCGGCCCACGACACCGCCTCGTGGCGCACGATCGCCTCGGCGATCTGGTCGCCGATCGTGAACACCGGATCCAGGGCGAGCATCGGCTCCTGGAAGATCATCGCGATCTTCCGGCCGCGCAGCTCGGCCAGCCGCGTCGTCTGGTCGGCCGCCATGTCGCGGCCGTCAAAGGCGATGGTGCCGCCGATCACCGTGCGCCGCGGCGGCAGCAGGCCGATCAGGGCGCGCAAGGTGACGCTCTTGCCGGAACCGGATTCGCCCAGGATGCCCAGCACCTCGCCGCGCGCGAGGTCGAACGAGACGCCGTTGACCGCGGTGACATCGCCCTCGCGTGCCGTGAAGCGCACCGACAGGTCGTGCACCGATAGCGCCGGACCTTGCTCGCTCATGACGCGGCCCTGGAGTGGCCCGAGCCGGCATCCGCCATGTGACAGGCGACGCCGTGGTCCGAGGTGTCCAGCGCGAGGCGTGGCTCGCGCCCGGCGCAGACCGGTTCGGCGAACGGGCAGCGCGTGCGGAACCGGCAACCCGACGGCGGGTTGACCGGATTGGGCGGATCGCCGCTCAGCGGCGCGCTCTGCGTGCGGTGCAACGGATCCATCGACGGCACCGCCGACAGCAGCGCCCGGGTGTAGGGATGGCGCGGCGCGCCGTAGATGGCGTCGACCGGCCCGATCTCGACGATCTTGCCGAGATACATGACCAGCACGCGGTCGCTCATGTAGCGCACGACATCGAGGTCATGCGAGATGAACAGGTAAGTCAGCGCGAAGTCGCGCTTGAGGTCGGCCAGCAGGTTGAGCACGTGCGCCTCGACCGATTTGTCGAGCGCCGACACCGCCTCGTCGAGGATGACCAGACGGGGCGAGAGGGCCAGCGCCCGCGCCATGTTGACGCGCTGGCGCTGGCCGCCGGAGAGTTCGTGCGGATAGCGGTTGAGGAACAGGCCGGGCTCCAGGCCGACGGCCGCCAGCAGCTCGGCGGCGTGCGCCAGCGCCCTGGCGCGCGGCATGCCATGCACCATGGGCGCCAGCGCGATCGTCATCGACACCGGCAGGCGCGGATTGAGCGCGGCGTAAGAATCCTGGAACACCATCTGCATCTGGCGATAGAGATCGCGCAGCGCGATGCCGCCGGGCCGGGCGACCGCCTCGCCGTCGAACACGACGTCGCCCGCGTCCGGCGGGATCATGTGCATTAGCAGCCGCGCCGTCGTCGACGTGCCGCACCCCGACTCGCCGACAATGCCCAGCGTCTCGCCCTTCTGCACGCTAAAGGTGACGTCGTCGACGGCCTGCACCCTGGCGACCACGCGATTGAGCACGCCGCCGCGGATCGGGAAATGCTTGCGCAGGCCCGACACCGCCAGCAGCGGCTGCGCCGGTCCGCCGCGGTCGGGCAAGGGCCGCAGGCCGGTCCCGCTTTCAACGTCAGACACGGACATCCATCGCCTGCCTGAGCCCGTCGCTCATCAGGTTGAAGCACATCGACGTCAGGAAGATCATCCCGCCGGGCAGCGCCGCGATCGTCGGATCGACCCAGATCGCCTGGCGCAGGCCGTTGAGCATGACGCCCCATTCGGGGTTGGGCGGCGTGATGCCCAGGCCGAGGAAGCTGAGGCCGGCGGCCAGGATAATCGACAGGCTGATCAGGCTGGTGGCGTAGACCAGGATCGGGGCCAGCACGTTGCTGAGAATGTGATAGCGGATCACGGTCAGGGTCGAGGCACCGGAGGTGCGCGCCGCCTCGACGAAATCGAGGCCGCGGACCTGCGTCGTCACCGACTCCGAGATGCGCACGATGGGTGGAATGAAGGTGATGGTCAGCGCCAGCACCGTGTTGCCGAAGCCCGAGCCCAGCATGCCGCAGATCGCCACCGCCAGCAGGATCGAGGGAAAGGCGTAGAGCACGTCCATGCCGCGCATGATCAGCGTGTTGAGCAGCCCGCCGCGGTAGCCGGCGACGATCCCCAGCAGGCCGCCGACCAGCAGCGCCAAGCCGACCGGCAAGGTGCCGGCCAGCAGCGAATAGCGGCCGCCGTAGACGATGCGCGTCCACAGATCGCGCCCGACCTCGTCGGTGCCCAGCCAGTGGCCGGCAAAGCCGACGCCTTTCAGCCGGCGCAGCACCGAGCCTTGCTGCGGGTCGTAGACGGTGATCAGCGGCGCGAAGATCGCCATCAGCACCAGGCACAGCAGCACGGCGATAACGACCAGGGTGAAATAGTCGGTGCGCAGCCGTTCCCAGACGCGCCGCCAATAGCCCTTGCCTTCGGCCGCGGTCGCGACCGCGGCGGGCGAATCGAGAGCGGGTGTGGGCAGCGAGATCGCCATGACGCGGCTACCGGCGGATTCGCGGGTCGATCACGGCCTGCAGGATATCGACCAGCAGGTTGATCATGACGAAGATGGCCGCCAGCACCAGAATCGTCGCCGACAGCACCGGCACGTCGCGCCGGAAGATGGCGAGGTTCATCAGCCCGCCGGAGCCCGGCCAGTTGAACACGGTCTCGACCAGGATCGAGCCGCCGATCAGGTAGCCCAGTTGTAGCCCCATCAGCGCCAGCGCCGCCGGCGCGGCGTTGCGCGTCACATGCAGCAGCACCCGCGCCGGCCGCAGTCCCTTGGCATGCAGCGTGGCGACGAACTCCTGGCTCAGGGTCTCTAGTACGTTGGCGCGCACCAGGCGGCTGACCACGCCCATCGGAATCAGCGACAGGGTGGCCACCGGCAGGATCAGGTGCTGGATCTGCGCCCAGCTGGTCGGCACGCCGCCCGCGCCCATGCCCTGCGCCGGCAGCCAGTTCAGGATCACGGCGAAGACTGCGACCAGCACGATGCCCACCCAGTAGTGCGGCAGGCTGACGCCGGCGATCGCGATGGCCGAGAACAGGCGGTCAGGCCAGCGGCCGCGGTTGAACGCCGCCAGCATGCCCAGCGCCACGCCCAGCGAGAAGCCCAGCAGCGCGGCCGGCAGGGCCAGCAGCAACGTATTGCCCAGGGCGCTGAACAATTCCGAGGCCACCGGCTGATTGGTGAAGATCGAGACGCCGAGGTCGCCGACCATCAGTCGCCGCAGCCACAGCGCGTACTGGACGTAAACCGGCTGGTCGAGACCGAAGGCCGCTCGCAACGCCGCGCGGACGTCGGGTGGCGCCTCCGGGGGGATCAGAATGTCGGCGGCATCGCCCGGCATCAGCTGGACGAGCAGGAAGACGATCAGGCTGACCCCGAACAGGATCGGAATGGTGTGCAGGAGTCGCCGCAACGCAAAGGCCCACACGCGGCGGCACTCACTCTTTCCTTCCCCCGCCGGGGGAAGGTGGCGCCCAGCGCCGCAAGGAGGACACCGCGGCAGGCGCGATTGCGCCGGGAGGGCCGAGTGAGTTCCGGCACCTCCCGCGCGCCCTGCGGCTGCCTTTCCCCGCCGGGGACTGGTCGAAACGATCCTCGGTCATCTATTGCAGCGACACGCGGGTCAGGTCCTGGAACCAGCTCTGGGCACTGACGAAGCCCTGTACCTTCTTGGTCATGGCACGCGGGTTCAGATCGTGCACGATCCACAGCCACGGCGCCTCGTCGACCAGCATCTCGTGCATGTGCGTCAGGCTGGTCTTGAAGTCGTCGGCACCCTTGGCCGCCTCCAGCTTGGCGAGCAGCCCGTCGAACTCCGGGTTCACCCAGTGGCCCCAGTTGGATCCCTTGGGCGTGATGTTCTGGCCGTAGAACCAGCGCACCACCATCGACACGTCCGACGACACGAGGCTGATGTTCATGCCGTCGGCGCCCAGCGACTGGGACGCCGTCGGCTCGTTGCGGAAGGCCACCAGCATGGCGCCCCACTCCACCACCTCGAACGAAATGTCGAACCAGCACTGCTTCATGCCCTGCTGCATGAACTCGTTCATCGGCAGCGGCAACATCTGTCCCGAGCCCGAGGTCGAGATCATGATCTTGGCCTTCACCGGCTTGGTCTGCGAGAAGCCCGCCGCCGTCAGCAGCTCCTTGGCCTTGGCGGGATTGAAGGTGTAGTCGTTCTTCGGCTTGCCGAACAGCGGGTCCGACTTCTTGAAGAAGCCGACGGACGGTTCGGCCATGCCGCTCAGCAGCGACACCAGCCCGGCCCGGTCGACGCAGTAGTTGAGCGCCTGGCGCACGCGCACGTCCTTGAACGGCGAGTCCGGCTTGGCCAGGTTAAGCACCCACGGCCAGACATGCGGGTAGGAGTTGGAGACGATGTTGAAGCCGGCCTTCTTCAGGCTGTCGATGGCGTCCGGCGGCGGCACCTCGATCCAGTCGACCTGGCCCGACCGCAGCGCCGCCAGGCGCGTGTTGGCCTCCGGCATCGGGAACAGCACGACCTTGTCCACCTTGGGCACGCGGCCCTTGTCCCAGTAGTCGGCGTTCTTGACCAGATCGACACTGACGCGCGGCTTGAAGTTCTCCAGCTTGAACGGCCCGGTACCGACCGGCGCCTTGGCGAACTCGGTCCACGATCCGGCCTTCTCGAACGCCGCCGGACTGACGAAGAAGATCGTGGTCAGCACGTAGGGGAAATAGCTGATCGGCCGCGACGTGGTGAATTCGACGGTGTAGTCGTCGATCTTCTTGTAGCCCTTGTCGGCGATGTAGGTCGGCCGGCCGCGATTGATGGCCGAACCTTGCGGATCAAACTGCTTGGCGTCCTTGTTGAAGCTGCGGTCGAAATTCCAGACGACCGCGTCGGCGTTGAACGGCGTGCCGTCGTGGAACTTCACGCCCTGGCGCAGCTTGAAGGTCCATTTCAGCGGATCGGACGGGTTCTGCGACCAGCTCTCGGCCAAGCCTGGCTTGATGTCGGCGACCTTGTCGGCATGCGTCAGGTCCCACAGCACCAGCGAGTCGAAGGCCGTATACCCGAGAAACCGTACGCCCTCGAACCCGTTGTTGGGCACGCCGGTGGTGGTCGGCACGTCGGACGCGGTCATCGCGATGCGCAGCGTACCCTGCGCTGCGGCCGGACCGCTGAGCGCGCCCACGATCAGGGCTGACATCGCCCCCAGCAGACACAGCCGCTGCCTGTTGCCCTTCGGCATCCCGTCCTCCATGCAGACGTCCTGACGTGGCGATGACGAAGCAAGACTAGGGCCAACGCAGGCCGCCGCGGCGTGCGTGCGCCTGCCGCGACCTTTGATGGCAAATTGAGCGGCGCTCTCCGTGCATGACGAAAAAACGGGCATGATGGATGGTGCGGCCGGCCTCGTTCGCGGCGATCAGCGAATGGCCTGCGGTTTGCTGAGTGACGGCCCGCGCAGCGGGGGAGGTTCGTCTATGGCTGATCCATCCGTGATGTCGTTGGAAGAGTTCGAGCGCCATCTGGCGCGCGCCGGACTGGCCGTCACGCCCGAGAAGGCGCGCGAGCTGTACGCCTGCGTGCCGTTCCTGACGGCGATGGCGGCGCGGGTGCGCGCCGACTTCAGCTACGCCGACGAGCCGGCGCACGTCTTCGCAGCAGGAAGGCCGGGCCGATGACTGCGCCGTTGTATTTCCTGAGCATCGCCGACGCCGCCGCCGCCATCGCCGCGCGCCGGCTGTCGCCGGTCGAACTGACCGAGGCCGTGCTGCATCGCATCGCGGCCATCGACGAGCGGCTCAACAGCTACGTGCTGGTCACCGCCGAGCGTGCCCTGGCGGACGCCCGCAAGGCCGAGGCGGAGATCGCCGCCGGCAACTATCGCGGCGCCCTGCACGGCATTCCGATCGGCGTGAAGGACATCTACGACACCGGCGGCATCCGCACGACGTGCCATTCGCACCTGCTGGCAAACAATGTGCCGGCCGAGGATTCCGAGGCGGTGCGGCGCCTGAACACCGCCGGCACCGTCCTGCTGGGCAAGCTGGCGACGCACGAGTTCGCCTTCGGCGGCCCGGGCTGGGACCTGCCTTTCCCGCCGGCGCGCAATCCCTGGAACACCGAGCATTTCACCGGCGGCTCGTCGAGCGGCTCGGGCGCCGCCGTTGCGGCCGGCCTGTGTCTGGCGGCGCTGGGCAGCGATACCGCCGGATCAATCCGCATGCCCGCCGCCTATTGCGGGCTGGCCGGCATCAAGCCGACCTATGGCCGCGTCAGCCGTCGCGGCGTGGCACCGCTGGCCTGGTCGGAGGACCATTGCGGGCCGCTGACCTGGACGTCGCGCGACTCCGCCCTGGTATTGCAGGCTTTGGCAGGCCACGATCCGGCCGACCCCGCGTCGGCCGATGTGCCGGTGCCGGATTTCGCCGCGGCGCTGACCGGCGACATCCGCGGCCTGCGGATCGGCGTGATCCGCCATTTCCACGAGACCGACGCCGTGGCGGCCGACGGCATCCGCACGGCCTTCGACACCGCACTTGAAGTGTTTCGCGGCCTGGGCGCCGAGGTTGCCGACGTCACGCTGTCGCCGCTGCAGGACTATCACGCCGCCTGCTTCGTGATCCTGCTG
This sequence comes from Alphaproteobacteria bacterium, assembly GCA_026126245.1. Lineage (GTDB taxonomy): Bacteria > Pseudomonadota > Alphaproteobacteria > Reyranellales > Reyranellaceae > Vineibacter. Next base: position 12,214 of record JAHCJT010000059.1, on the reverse strand, counting down.
ACCGAAGCCCTGGCGGTCCACGAGAAGGATCTCAAGGCGACGCCGGAGAAGTTCGGCGAGATCGTGCGCGACCGCCTGACGCTGGCGGCGATGTTGTCGGGTGTCGACTACGTGCAGGCGCTCCGGATGCGCCGCAGGCTCGTCGCCGAACTGGATGCGGCGCTGGAACGCTTCGACATTCTGATCACCCTGTCGGCCTACGACGCGGCGCCGCAGATCACCAACGTTCCGAAGTTCTATCTGTTCGAGAAACCGCTCCTGACCGCCCCGTTCGACCTGACGGGACATCCGGCGCATGCCTTCTGCATCGGCTTCAACGGCGCCGGGCTGCCCTATGGCGCCCAGATCGTCGGTCGCGCCTTTGACGAAGCGACGCTCCTGAAAGCCGCCGACGCCTATGAGCAGGCGACGGCGTGGCGAATGCGGCGCCCGCCGATCTGACGCCGCCGGAGATCGCCCACCACGGCCTGCGCCGGCAGCGCCCTCGCGATCCGACGGGATCCGATCGCGGCGCGCCGACCCCGGCGTCGCGGCGCCCGAGACGCCGCCTTGGCGCTCACGCGGCTCGGCGTTCTTCCGGCAGGTTAAGCGTCGCTTCCATGCGCGCCCGCGGCAGGGCGCGCGGAAAGGTCTCGCGAATCCACGTCACCAGTTCCTCGCGCACGAAGCAGCGCAGGTCCCAGCCCTTGCTGGCGTCCGCCGCGCTCAGCAGCACGCGCAGGCGCATGGTGTGCTCGCCCAGCTCGGTGACCTGCACGTTCGATACACGTTTGTCCCACAGCTGAGTCTTTTCGAGGATGCGGCCGAGGTGCTCGCGCACGGCCGCGACCGGCAGCGAGTAGTCGACATAGAGCGTCACCGGTTGCAGCAGCTCGGTCGACTGCCGCGTCCAGTTCTGGAACGGCCGCTGCAGGAAATAGGACAGCGGCAGGATCAGCCGGCGCTGATCCCAGATCGCGACGACGACGTAGGTCGAGGAGATCTCCTCGATGCGGCCCCACTCGTCCTCGACCACGACCACGTCGCCGATGCGGATCGGCTGGGTCATGGCGATCTGGACGCCGGCGATCAGGTTGGAGATGGTCGGCTGCGCCGCCAGGCCGATGACGATGCCGGCGACGCCGGCCGAGGCGAACAGGCTGAGCCCCATCGCGCGCACCGCCGGGATCGTGGTCAGGCACAGTGCGACCGTCACGCCGATGACGCCCATGACGCTGGCGCGCCGGAAGAAGTCGAGTTGCGTGCGCCGGCTGCGCGACGCCGAATCGGCAAGCCCGGTGTATGGCACCATGGCCCTGTCGAAGCCCAGTCCCACCAGGCGGGACACCGCAAAGCCGGCGACGCCCAGAACACCGATAGTCAGTCCGCGCTGCAGGACGTCGTTTACGCCGGCCGGCAGATCGAGCGCAGCGAGGCTGGCCAGCAGGACCAGCCCCGCGACCATGACCCGGCCGGGCAGCAGCACCTCGTTGATCGCCGGCCGCAGGCGCTGGCTGCGGCGGCCCAACCGCATCGCCACTTCGCAGACGAGCACAGCGACGAGCAGCGCGATCAGGATCCCGCCGATGCGCACCGGCCAGGAATCGCCGGCGAGCGTGTCAAAATAATCCATGGTCGACTCTCCCCTGTGGCGCCGCACGACGCAGCCCTTGGGCTCGGAGAGTCTACGCGCCCGGCCGCCAAAGGTTGCGCGCGGGCGTCATTCCCGACGCGCCCGCGTCGCCTCGTAGCCGACAGCCTCGCAATCGGGATAGACGTCGGGCTTTTCGCTGGACACCCGCGCCAGCAGGACTTCCGGCCGCTCGAGGCAGATGTCGAGGATGGCGTGGACCAGCGTTTCCTGCAGGTTGAAGTGGCGGCCGCCAACCAGCCGCGCGATGCGCTCGCGCAGGAAATCGTAGTCCAGCGTGCTGGCGATATCGTCGTCCAGCGGCGCGAACGGCGGCCGCAGGTAGAGCTCGACGTTGATCAGCAGGGCCTGCGGCCCGCGCTTCTCGAAGTCGTGGATGCCGATATTGGCCATGACGCGGTAGTTGCGCAGGAACACCCGCCGCGTCTCGCCGTGTCGCGCCAGCATGCCGGCCGGCGATGCGTCATCGCCGGTCATCGCCGCCCTGCCTTCGTCGCCGACGCATCGAAGGCGATGTCGCGCGGCCGGCCGGTCAGGTGCTCGCCGCTGTCGATCACGATCGTGTCGCCGGTGTAGCTCGGCGTCGCCAGGATGAAGCGCAGCGCCGCCACCAGGTGCGCCGGCACGACACCGACACCCAGCGGGTTGGCGGCATGCTGCGCCTGGAAGCGCGCATCGGTCTGGCTGCCGCTGCGCAGGGTGAGGCCGGGGGCGATGCCGGCCACCCGCACCCGCGGCGCCAGCGACTGGGCCAGCAACGTGGTGAGCGCCTGCAGGCCGACCTTGCTCAGCGTGTAGCTGAGAAAATCGGGATTGAGGTTCCACAGCTTCTGATCGAGCAGGTTGACGATCACGCCGCTACCGTCCGCCGGCATGCGGTGCGCGAAGGCCTGCGCGATGAGCAGCGGCGCGCGCAGGTTGACGGCCATGTGGCGGTCGAAACGTGCCGGCGTCACCGTGGCAATGCGGTCGAGCTCGAACAACGAGGCGTTGTTCACGACGCAGCCCAGCGCCACGCCGGGCGCCACGCACCTGCCGACCAGGGCCCGCGCCGCGGCCGCCGAGGCGAGATCGGCCCGCACCGCCCTGGCCTGGCCGCCGGCGGCCCGGATGCGCGCCACCGTCTCGCGCGCCCCGCCGGCCGAGCGTTGTAGTGCACGAAGACGAACCAGCCGTCTCTCGCCAGCGCCTCGGCCAATGCGCGGCCGATGCGCTGGCCGGCGCCGGTGACAAGAGCAGCCTTGCGGCGGGCTTCGGGACGTTTCATCGCGGCGGATCATAGGCGGGGGATGGCCGGCAGGGCCAGACGGATACGTCGCGTCGCGCCATGGCCGGAGCACGCGTCCCGCTGTGGCATCCGCCGGCGCCCGCCTCTACAGTGCGGCGTCATGAGCGTCGAATCCGTCGATTGTGTTGTCGTCGGCGCCGGGGTGGTGGGCATCGCCATCGCCCGCGCCCTTGCCCTCGCCGGCCGCGAGGTCATTGTCGTCGAAGCGCTGGAGGCGATCGGCACCGAAACGTCGTCGCGCAACAGCGAGGTCATCCACGCCGGCATCTACTATCCCAAGGGCAGCAACATGGCGCGCCTGTGCGTCGCCGGTCGGCGCGCGCTGTACCGCTATTGCGACGAACACGGCGTGCCCTACAACAACTGCGGCAAGCTGATCGTGGCCACCACCGAGGCCGAGCGCGAGACGCTGGCCTCGATCAAGGCGCGCGCCGAGGCCAATGGCGTGGAGGGCATGCGCTTCCTGCCGGCGGCCGACGCCATGGCGATGGAACCCAAACTGCGCTGCACCGGCGCGCTGCTGTCGCCGGCCACCGGCATCCTCGACAGCCATGCCTTCATGCTGGCGCTGCAGGGTGACGCCGAGTCGGCCGGCGCGGTGTTCGCCTTTCACAGCCCGGTCGAGCGCGGCCGGGTGCGCGACGGCGGCATCGAGCTCGACATCGGCGGCGCCGAGCCGATCACCCTGCGCGCCCGGCTGGTGGTGACCAGCGCCGGCCTGCACGCGCCCGACCTGGCGCGGCGTTTCGAGGGCGCGCTCTACAACACCCTGCCGCAGGCCTACTACGCCAAGGGCAACTACTTCCGGCTGATGGGCCGGGCGCCGTTCTCGCGGCTGATCTATCCCGTGCCGGTGCCCGGCGGGCTGGGCGTGCACATCACCCTCGACCTCGGCAACCAGGCGCGCTTCGGGCCCGACGTCGAGTGGATCGACCGCATCGACTACAGCATCGACCATTCGCGCGGCGACAAGTTCTACGCCGCGGTGCGCAAGTACTGGCCGGGCCTCAAGGATGGCGCGCTGCAGCCGGACTACGCGGGCTTGCGTCCCAAGATCGTGCCGCAGGGCGCGCCGGCCCAGGATTTCACCTTCCACGGCCGCGAGACGCACGGCATTGCCGGCCTGATCCATCTGTTCGGCATCGAATCACCCGGCCTGACGGCGTCGCTGGCCATCGCCGATCATGTCGCTGACATGGCGCGCGCCTAGAGAGCCGCACGGCGGCGTTCGCGTTGTGATCGACCAGGCGCCGCGTTAGGGTCGGCTCGTCCGGGCGCGCGGCAAGGCCCGGGGGAAGGTCCCGATCGATCTCGATCTGCGCAACAGGACGGCGCTGGTCAGCGGCGCGCATCGCGGCACCGGCGCCGGCATCGCCTGGGCTCTGGCGCGCGAAGGCGCGCACGTCGTGGTCAACGGCCCGACCGAAGAGGCGGCCGGCGGTACTGTGCGCGCCATTGTCGCCGCCGGCCACGAGGCCAGTATCGCGGCTGGCGACGTCGCCACGCACGAGGGCGCCAATGCCGTCGTCGCGCGCCTCGTCGAGGCGCGGCGCGACATCGACATCCTGGTCGCCAACTACGGCACCGCCGAACGTCGCCGCTGGCCCGACGCCGACGACGCCGCTTGGCTGGCGATGTACGAGAAGAACGTGCTGTCGGCCGTACGGCTGATCCGCGCGCTCACGCCGGGCATGAAGGCGCGCGGCTTCGGCCGCGTCGTGCTGATCGGCACCATCGGCAGCACCCGGCCGGCGGCGCGCATGCCGCACTACTACGCCGCCAAGGCCGCCCTCCCGGCCATGACGGTGAGCCTGGCCAAGGAGCTGGCCGGCAGCGGCGTGACCGTGAACCTGGTCAGCCCCGGCCTGATCGCCACCGCCGAGGTGCTCGACATGGCGCGCAAGCGCGGCACGCGCGAGCAATGGCCGGAGGCGGCCGATCCCAACCCCGACGCGCTGCTGCGCCGACTGGCAGCGCAGCGACATGCCCAACCCGGTCGGCCGCATCGCCTCGGTCGACGAGGTCGGCGACCTGGTCGCCTTCCTCGCCAGCACCCGCGCCGGCTTCATCAACGGCCAGAACATCCGCATCGACGGCGGCGCGGTCGACGTGACGGTGTAAGCCGCCGCCCCTGCCCTTTGCGCCGCCGCGCGAACGGTGCCACCATGCGGCCCAGCCTTTGTGATGGAGGTCCCTCTTGGACACCGCCATGACCCAGCGGGCCGCCGGCCGCGAGACCGGCCACGCCGCCCGCCTGAAGATCCGCGCCGGTGCGCATCGCCGGCCGACCGCGGGCATGGCGCCGGGCTACGTGCAGGCCAACCTGGCGATCCTGCCGGCGGCGCTGGCGGCCGACTTCCACCGCTTCTGCCACCTCAACCCCAAGCCCTGTCCGCTGCTGGCGGCGTCGGAGCCCGGCGATCCGCGGCTGCCGGCGCTGGGCGCCGACCTCGACATCCGCACCGACATCCCGCGTTACCGCGTGTGGAAGAAGGGCGAGCTGGTCGACGAGGTCGACGACATCCGCGCGGTGTGGCGCGACGATCTGGTGTCCTTCGCGCTGGGCTGCTCGTTCAGCTTCGAGGAGGCGCTGATCGAGAACGGCCTCGATATCCGCCACATCAGCTGCAACAGCAACGTGCCGATGTACCGCACCAGCATCGCCACCGCGCCGGCCGGCCCGTTCCACGGCCCGATGGTGGTGTCGATGCGCCCGTTCAGACCGGCGGACGCGATCCGCGCCGTGCAGGTCACGACGCGCTTCCCCACGGTGCACGGCGCGCCGGTGCATCTGGGCAAGCCCGAGATGATCGGCATCAAGGACATCGCCAGGCCCGATTACGGCGATCCGGTCGAGGTGCGCGACGATGAGCTGCCGGTGTTCTGGGCCTGCGGCGTCACCCCGCAATCGGTGATCGCCACGGTGAAGCCGGAGTTCTGCATCACGCACGCGCCGGGCTACATGCTGGTGACCGACCTGCTGAACGCGCGCCTGGCGGTGATGTGACCGCCCGGCTGTCGTTTACGCGCGCCATCTCCTCGCGCATCGACGTCGCGGTCGACCGGCTGGTCATCGCCGGCTGGACGGCGCGCGACAGCGCGGCGCTGCAGCGTCACATCGACGAGCTGGCGGCGGTCGGCGTGCCGCCGCCATCGTCGGTGCCGCTGTTCTACCGCGCCGCGGCCCGCAACCTGTGCCAGGACGACCGCATCGAGGTGGTCGGCCCCGACACCGCCGGCGAGGTCGAGCCGGTGATCGTGTCGCTGGCCGATGGCATGTGGCTGACGGTCGGCTCGGATCACACCGACCGCAACGTGTCGAGCTATTCGGTGGCGCTGTCCAAGCAGACCTGCGCCAAGCCGATCGGCCGCGCGCTATGGCGCTTCGCCGACGTGGCCGACCGCTACGACCGGCTGGAACTGCGCGCCTGGCAGACGCTCGACGGCCAACGCACGCTCTACCAGGAGGACACGCTGGCTGCCCTGTGCCGGCCCGAGGAGCTGATGCGCCAGTTCATGCGCCGCGAGGGCCTTGCCGGCGAAACCCTGCCGGTTGGCACGGTGATGTTCGGCGGCACGGTGGGCGCCACCGGCGGCATCCGCTTCGGCACGCGCTTCGAGATGGAGCTGGCCGATCCCGCCACTGGCCGGAAGCTGACGCACGCCTACGACATCTCCATCCTGCCGCTGGTGGCGTGATGGCCGCGTCGGCTAGAGCACATCCCGAACAGGTGGAATCACCCCGCTCGTCGTCCTGAGCGCAGCGAAGGACCATGCGGTGGTTGGTTTAGGCACGGCAGGGATTAGCAATTCCCCCGCCCCCCACCCCCCCCCCCCCCCCCCCGCCTTCCTCTCCACCCCCCTCGGGCGGGCCGTGCGCGCCCCCCCCCCCCACGGCCGCGGCACCTCACTGCGCTCACTCAACTGGGATGCGCTCTAGTCACCGGTCCCGCAGTGCCTGGACCAACAACCGCATGGTCCTTCGCTGCGCTCAGGACGACGGCATCGGCAGCGCCATGCAGAGACATCAACGCGATGCGCCCTAGGACGCCGACGCCGGCAATGTCCAGGGACGGGTTTCGTAGCCGACGGCGAAGGCGTTGTTGGTCTGGTAGGGATTGCGGTTGACCAGCGGCCGCCCGTAGAGCGGATGCGTGAAGCTGCGCACCTCGTGCTCGATGGTGAACAGCTTCCTGCCCGATGCCGGATCGACAATGTCGAGGAAGCGGTACTGCCACTGGTTGCTTTCCTGCGAAACCAGGCCGCGTTCCTGCAGCCTGCGGTGCGGACCGGAAAAATCCGTGATGTAGACCTGGATGTGATGACCGTCGTAGTCGGGCAGCGGCGCATCGGTCTCGCGGAACAGCAGGCGCTGGTCGCGGCCGACCCTGACGTCGGCGCACGGCGCGCCCTCGTCCTCGGTCAGGCGCGCAGGCGCGCTGAAGACGTCGCGGTAGAACCGGCTGATGCCGTCAGCAGTACCGGCCGGCACGTCGAACGCCACATAGGGCATGCCCAGCGCGATCCGGCCGAAGCGCGCGTCCGGTTCGTGGATGCGCAGCCGGTTGCCCCACGGGCAGACGGTGTCGACGTAGCCGCTCTTCTCGGTGAACGCGAAGCGCGTGCCGGCCAGCTCGGGCCGCACCCGTTCCAGTCGCTTCAGCAGGAAGGCGCGGTCGGGGATCACCAGGCCGACCCGGCCGCGCAGCAGCTGCGCCTTGCCGGTGGGCAGGTGGAACTGGCTGGTGCCGGCGTTGACCCACATGTTGTCGACGCTGGTCATCAGGTAGGGATCGCGCGTCAGGCCCAGCCCGGTCATGTAGAACAGCGTCGCCAGCCGCTGGTCCGGGATCAGCACGTTGACGTGCTCCAGGTGGATGATATTGCCGACGTCTTCCTGGCTGCGGTCGAAAGTGGCGGCTTCGCTCATCGAGAGTCTCCCATGCCAGCCGGCGCATCCCGCGCCGGCAGAATCCGTCGGGCGCCGTGAGCCGTGTGACGGCCTACTCCGCCGCCCGCATCGGTCGCGCCTCGCCGACCGACAGCGGCCGCTCGCCCATGATGGTGCTGCGCCGCATCTCACGCCGAAAGCCGCCGTAGTCGTTGATGGCGAAGTGCTGCACGCAGCGATTGTCCCACATCGCGAGCGCACCGGCCGACCAGGTGAAGCGGCAGGTGAACTCAGGCCGCACCGACTGTGCGAACAGGTAGGCCAGCAGCGGCTGGCTCTCGCGCTCGCTCATGTTCTCGAAGCGCATGGTGTAGGCCGGGTTGGCGTAGAGCGCACGGCGGCCCGATTCGGGATGCACGCGCACGATGGGATGGAGCACCTCTTCCAGCGCCTCAGGGCCGGTGCGGATCTTCATGCTGCGGGCGTTGCGATTGTCGGCAAAGGCGCCGGTCGGACCGTAGGAGCGGCGCGCGCTGTAGACGCCGTTGAGGCCTTCCAGGGTGGCGCGCAGGCCGGCCGACAGCGACTCGTAGGCCAGGTACTGGCTGGCGAACATGGTGTCGCCGCCATAGGGCGGCAGTTCCAGCGCGCGCAGGAAGGTGAAGGCCGGCGGCGTCTCCAGGAAGCTCCAGTCGGAGTGCCAGTTGCCGCCGAAGTTGGGCTTGCCGCCCTCGTCGGCCTCCTTGACGACGGCGATGACGTTGGGATGCGTCTCCTCGCCCTCGACGAACGGTTCGCGCCCGAAGGCCCCGAAATAGCGCGCGAAGCGTGCCTGGTCGGCGTCGGTCATGCCGCCCTGGCCGCGGAAGAAGACGCAGAGGTTCTCGACGATGGCGCGCCGGATCTCGGCGACCGTGTCGTCGTCCAGCGGCCGGGTCAGATCGACGCCCTCGATCTCCGCGCCGCAGGCGCCGGCGAAGCGGCTCACGGTGATGCGCTGATACGCCATCGGTGGCGTCCTCCGGTTATGGCTCTGGTCAACGGCCGTTCATTGGTTAAGTTAGCGCGCGACGGCGGTTTCCGCACGCCTTTCGCCCGGCGGAAATGAGACTCAGAGGAACGCTCAATGCTCAAGACACGCTTCACCGAGATGTTCGGCGTGCAGTACCCCATCGTCCAGGGCGGCATGCAGTGGGTCGGCCGCGCCGAACTCACCTCGGCCGTGGCCAACGCCGGCGCGCTGGGCTTCCTGACGGGCCTGACCCAGCCGACGCCGGAGGACCTCGTCAAGGAGGTCAAGCGCTGCCGCGACATGACCGACAAGCCGTTCGGCGTCAACCTGACGATCCTGCCGACGCTGGTGCCGCGACCCTACGGCGAATACATCGACGCCATCATCCAGTCGGGCGTCAAGATCGTCGAGACCGCCGGCAACAACCCCAAGCCCTTCCTGCCCAAGCTCAAGGAAGCCGGCGTCAAGGTGATCCACAAATGCACCTCGGTGCGGCACGGCGTCAGCGCCGAGCGTGCCGGCGTCGACGCCATCAGCATGGACGGCTTCGAATGCGCCGGCCACCCGGGCGAGGACGACGTGCCCAACCTCGTGCTGCTGCCGGCTGCCGCCAACGTCATCAAGATTCCGATGGTGGCCTCGGGCGGCTTCGCCGATGCGCGCGGGCTGGTGGCGGCGCTGGCGCTGGGCTGCGACGGCATCAACATGGGCACGCGCTTCATGGCCACCAAGGAAGCGCCGATCCACCAGAACGTGAAGGAGGCGCTGGTCTCCGGCGATGAGCGCAGCACGGCGCTGATCTTCCGCACCATGCGCAACACCTCGCGCGTGTTCGGCAACTCGGTGGCCAAGAAGGCGATCGAGATGGAGCACGAGGGCAAGACGATCGCCGAGATCGGCCCCATCGTCTCGGGCCAGAAGGGCAAGGTCGTCTATGAAACCGGCGACCTGGAATACGGCATCTGGTCGGCCGGCACCTGCATGGGCCTGATCCACGACATCCCGACCTGCAAGGAGCTGGTCGACCGCATCGTGCGCGAGGCGCAGGAGATCATCAGCAAGCGCCTGGCGCCGCTGGCGGCGTAAGCGGCCCCGGCGGCCGGGCGGCGCAGGCACGCCGTCCCGCCGCCGCTCAGCCGCAGCGCCGCGCGACACCGGTTCTGCCGCGCAACTTACCGCCCCTAAAGGGGCGAAAAACATGCTCGCCGGCGCGGCCGCCGCACGCTCAATCGAACACCACCACGCCGCGCGCGACCTCGCCGGCCATCATCGCCTTGAAGCCGTCGTTGATCTGATCGAGCGTGTAGGTGCGGCTGATCAGGCCGTCGAGGTTCAGCCGCTTGTTCATGTAGTGCTCGACCAGGATCGGGAAGTCGACGCTGGGCCGCACCGATCCGTAGAACGTGCCGCTGATCACCTTCTCGCCGAACACCATCATGAAGGGCGAGTAGGTGGCGCGCATGCTGACGGCCGGCACGCCGACTGTCACGGCGCGGCCGCCGGGGCAGATGGCATCGATCGCCAGGGCCTGGGTCTTGTCGATGCTCACCGAGTCGAAGGCGTAGTCGACGCCCAGGCCGCCGGTCAGCTCCTTGATGCGCTCGACCACCTTTTCGCCGCCGCTGTTGATGGTGTCGGTGGCGCCGAACTTGCGGGCCATCTCCAGCTTGTTGTCGCGCAGGTCGCAGGCGATGATCTTGCGCGCCCCCGACAGCAGCGCGCCCTGCACGATGTTCAGCCCGACGCCGCCGCAGCCAATCACCAGCACGGTCGAGCCGGCCTCGATCTTGGCATGCCGCGTGACGGCCCCGACGCCGGTGGCGACGCAGCAGCCGACCAGCGCCGCCTGCGGCCAGGGCATGTCCTTGCGCACCGGCACTACCATCTCGGCCGGCACCACGACGTGCTCGGCGAAGGTGCCGATGCGCGCCATCTGGTACACGCCGGTGCCCTTGTGCTTCAGGCGCAAGGTGCCATCGAACAGCGCGGCGCCGGGCGAGCTGTTGCGGCCGATGCACAGCACCGGCCGGCCCGTCGTGCAATAGCGGCACTGCCCGCACTGCGGGCGGAACGAGAAGATCACGTGATCGCCCGGCTTCACCGCGCTGACGCCGGCTCCGACCTCCTCGATCACGCCGGCCGCCTCGTGACCCGGCACCAGCGGCAGCGGCGAGGGCCAGTCGCCATTCATGATGTGCCAGTCGCTCTGGCAGACGCCGGCGGCCTTCATCTTGACCCGCACCTCGCCCGCCTTGGGCGGATCGAGCTCGACGTCGACGACCTGCAGCGGTTCGTTGACCTTGAACAGGACGGCGGCTTTCATGGCTTGTCTCCCTCTTTTGTCATTGCCCGCTTCGCTCGGTATGACAGCTCCCATCAGATCGGCATGATGCCGCGGCGCGGCGTGGGCGTGCCCCAGGTCTCGGCGCAGAGCGGCGCGCCGAGTTCGGCCAGCCTGGCGCGGTGCTGCGCGATCGGCGTGCGCGCCAGCGCGTCTTCCAGCGGCCGCAGCCGGGCGAAGCCCGGCGTGTCGAGCACGCGCGCCACGTAAGCCGCCATGCGCGGCCAGCGCCCCGCGTCGATGGTGAAGCGGGCAAAGGCGGCGTTGCGAAAGAAGCTGGCGAGCGCGATGTCGGCGATCGACAGCTCGCCGAACAGGAAGCCGTCGGCCGGCACCTCGGCTTCGAGATAGTCGAGCACCTGCGGTATGTCCTCGGTCAGCGTCTTCGTCATCAGCTCGCGGTCGCCCTTCTCGGCCCACACCGCCGGCCGGATCGCGACCTGGTTGAACAGCCGCCAGATGAAGACGTCGCCCATGCGCGAATCAGCGTATTCCTCGAACCAGCGGGCGCGGGCGCGCTGCGCCACATCGGCGGGATAGAGCGCCGGCTGCGGATGCCTGTCCTCGAGGTACTGGCAGATCACCGACGAGTCGCTGAGCACGAGATCGCCGTCGATCAGCACCGGGATGCGCCGCAGCGGGCTCAGCTTCGAGAACCGCTCGTCACCGTAGAACGGCACGATGGGATCGACCTCGTACGCCAGGCCCTTGATCTCCAGGCACACCAGCACCTTGCGCACATAGGGCGACAGGTAGCTGCCGATGACCACAATCCTGTTGCTCACGGTGCACCCTTCTTGAGGCTCGTCCGCGAGATCCCATGCGAGACGCTGTGAATTGACACATGCATCCCCCGTCATGTCGAGCGCAGCGGGACATCTTGATGCCGACGCAAGATTCCTCGCTCCGCTCGGAATGACAGTCTGTCTTGCGGCGCGATCCGTGGACTCTTGCTCAGACCAGATTGATGCGGCAGCCGCAGACCTCGACCTGGGTGTCCGACCGGCGCCGGCCGCGCTTCTCGGCCGCCGCCAGCACGCGGGCGCGGTCGA